>JBARZW010000248.1:0-3380 GCA_049650305.1 Promineifilaceae bacterium (SeqCode) | reverse complement strand
CTCCGTTGACGCCGCCTGTCCATTGCTCTTTGGATTATTAGCTGTGCTCACTATGATTTCCCCTTGTTAATAAAATTTGCTGGTGAAACGCGTCCACCGCCTCATCGATAGTCAGATAGAAATGGTGACGGTCGATCGTTTCGTAGAGACCATAGCGCTCGATCTTGTCTCGGACCGGGTCCTTCAATTCGGCAAAGACGAGATGGATGCCATCGGCGTTCAGCTCTTCGTCCAGTTCCACCAACATATCGGCCGCGGTGGTATCGACGTCGGTTATCGGCTCCGCGGCCACGACCACCCAGACCGGAGTTGGCTCTGTCTTGGCGATCAGGTCGCGCACCTTGTCGCGGAACAGGTTGGAATTGGCGAAGAAGAGCGGCGCATCCCAACGCAGCATCAGCAAACCGGGGATGAGATTAGCCTCCGGATAGCGCTTCAGGTCGTGGTAACCGGTCACATCTTCCGCTTTGCCCAGTACCGCGGAATGCGGCCTCCAGGCTCGAATGAAGATCTGGAAGATAGAGACTACAACCGCAATGACGATGCCCTCCAGCACGCCCACGAGGGCCACTCCCAGGAAGCAAATGACCGCCACAGCGAACTCGCTCTTGCGATTGGCCCACAGGCGCTTCAATGCCGGGACCTCGAGTAGACTGGCGCCGGCCACGATGATCACCGAAGCCAGCACCGACATCGGCAGATTGCTCACCAGGCCGGGCACGAACAGCAGCATGAGCAGCACCAGTAGTGCCGCGCCGATGCCTGTAAGCTGCGACTTGGCGCCAGCCTGGTCGGCTACGGCAGTTCTTGAACTGCTGGTGCTGACAGGGAAACCGTGGAAAAAGCCAGATAAGAAATTGGCCGAGCCGATGCCGAAGATCTCCTGGTTGCTGTCCACCTCGGTGCCGCGGCGAGCGGCGAATCCAGAGGAGACTGAGATAGTGTCACCAATGGCCACGAGGACGATGCCGATAGCACCTGCGACGAGCAACGGAATATCAGAGAGCTCGACGGATGGAAACGATGGCTTTGGGAAGCCTTGGGGCAGCACGCCGACGACGTCAACGCCTTTCGCTGCCAGGTCGAATATGGCCGAGACAGCGATAGTGACCACGACGGCTACTAGGATGGCTGGCACTCGTGGTGCCAACCGCTTCAATCCAAAGATAATAGCTAGCGCGAGAAGCCCCACACTCAACGCCCATAAATTGGTCTGGTCGAGGTTGGCCAGGAAGTCCACGATGTCGTCGACAACGTTGCCACCCTCGACCGAATACCCGAATAGTGCCGGCAACTGGCCCACGCAAATGGTGACCGCAAGGCCGGCCATGTAGCCAAGCCGCACCGGTTTCGACAGCAGGTCGGCCACGAATCCCAGCTTGGCGACTCCCGCGCCGAGGGCGATCAGGCCCACGATGATGGCAAGCATGCCGGCCAGGGCAACGGCATATTCCACGCTGCCGGCCGCGATGGGTAGAATGATGGCGGCTATGATGGGGCCGAGCGACGAATCGGGACCCAGAACCAGATAGGGCGAGGGGCCAAACGCGGCATAGGCTACCAGGCAGACAACGGTCGTGTACAGCCCGGTGACCGCTGGCAAGCCGGCCAGTTCCGCGTAAGCCATGCCCTGTGGGATCAGAAGCGCCGACAGCACCACCGCGGCGACGAGGTCGCGCGGCAGCCAGGGCCGCTGGTAGGTGCGGATCGCGCGTACGCCGGGCACCCACTTCTCTATCCCGGAGAGGCGGGATGGCGTTCTCTTCTGAGTAGATGTTGTGGTCATTGCATCAGCCTTTGATCAGATAGCGCCGGGTGAAAGATTGTGCTTTAGTTCTGTCGGCCGTTTGTTATTCTCCATCCTACTGCCATCCGGCCCTGCATCCAGGAGATGCAAAGCCCGCTCAAACTTGGACTGCGGTTCAGGCTGTAAATGCCATTCTTCCTGGAGGCAAGCGGCCGTCACCGCCAATGTTTCTTCTGGAACACCCGGAAGCAATTCTACCTCCAATTCGTGAAAGACGTGCTCCTGGCCGTGGGCAACCAGGGAGACGCTGTCCAGGCTTATCTCGGCCACAGGCTGCGCCTCTTGCTCAACCATTCGTTTAACGCGTATCTGTTCCAGGTCAAACAGCGTCCGCAACTTGTTCTGTCCGATGAGCTTGAGCACACGGTCCCGAAGCGGGCTATCGGGCCACGCAACCGGTGGCAGATTGGCCGCCAGCCTCAGCTCCCATTCCTCACGGCGGTGGAGGGCTCCTTCGGCTCGGTCGAGGCTCTTGAGAGTTATCGAGATACCCTCGCTGGTCTCTCGTCTCCGACAGCTGTAGCCTGCGGATCGAAGGCGACGGTCATCAGTGTCCAGGTAGGTATCCCAGACAGATTTTGTTTGAAGCAGGGATAAGGCAAATCCAGCCAGGTGATCGCTCGCCTGCAATCGCCAGAAAACACCTGGGTCAGGCACAGCGAATTTCGCTTCTAATTCCTCGCTGACGGCGGTACGCAGCAATTCCGTTGCCTCTCGGTGAACCAGGAGTGGAACGTAAATCCTGATGACGGCGTCGTCGTATTTTTGGAGCAATCGGACGACTGTCGTGCCAATGGTTGACCGAGGTAGCCTGCCATCCAAGTTGGACCATACCTGTTCAACGATTGCTTCGACATCCCAATCAGGGCTCTTTGGATCTATAGCTGTGTGCAATAATGTCTCTCCGTTCGCCAGTTAGCGCTCAGGCTCTGTACATCGCCTGGAACGTGTCTGTAGACCCTGAACTCGTACCCATCGTAGCGATTCAGCCCATCGAGCGTGCCAAACCACATGAATCCTCTGGTGTCGCGCAGGATGCTCATCACCCTGTTGTTGGAGAGGCCGTCTTCGCTGGTCAGGTGGTTGAAGCGAAACTGCTCTCCAGCAGGAGCGTGGGGTAATTCCATCGCCATTGTTACTGGATGGAGACCGTCACTACTAGATGCATCGGGAGTATTATGAGGCAACAGCAGCAACGTGGCTGTTATCCCAATTGTGAATGCAAATCTTTTGGCGTTCGACAAACCTGGCTGGAAAACACTCGCGATAGATGTCTGAGGGTAACTGTGTTGTCGTTTAGCATGCCCAACCGCCTGTTGATGATTCGATCTACACCTACTAGCTTCTAGTACAAGTCAGGCACCAAGCAGATTATAACAGAAGCCCGCACGCTACCTGAATACGCGAAACTGGCGGTTCTAGCTTAGATCGGTTTCAATTGTTCGTTCCCGGAAACGGGACATTTTGCGTATTTTTCTTGCGGAGACGAATTTTCCTTTTCACCGCTGAACCGAGCTTCCTTTCCCATAGGTAGTCCGAATTTGTTGAATTTAGTGGGAGTCCGAAAACGGTT
>JBARZW010000247.1:0-8704 GCA_049650305.1 Promineifilaceae bacterium (SeqCode) | reverse complement strand
ATCATGATCGATCTCTCCATCAATTGCGCGGGCGAGATTTACGGGCATGACATCGTGAACGACGCGATCTATACAATAAACCGCTCTAGCGGCGCGGCTACGTTCGTCGGGTCAACTGGTCTAGCGGCAAACTACGCCCAGGGCATGGACTTTGATAACGATAGCGGCACTCTCTACATCTACGCTCTTACAGAAGATGGCACCAGCATTTCCAGCATTTATGGCACCGTCAATTTGAATACGGGAACGGTTACGCCTCTTTTCGTGGATAATCCACTGGGTGAGTATGAGGGAGCAACCAAAACTGTCTGTGGTTCTGGTTGGACTACATTGGTCATGGTGCCGACCCTCCTGAACAACGTCTGCTCCGGATTCAATGGACCTTGGGAGGTTGAATCGAATAACTCACCGGCTCAATCCAACGGCTATCTTTGCTTTGGCCGTAATTATTCCGGTAATGCAAATGCCGATGGCGGCGGTCTCATGAATGATTACTTCCACTTTGATTTGCCGCAAGGCCGCACCGTTGTCATTGACGTGAGCAACTTCCTTCCAATCGCCCAGGTCCAGCTGATCTATCATACTGATACGTCTAATCCGGTGGTTTTTATAGGCGACCAGAGCAGCGGAAGCTACCGGCTGACCTACAGTGGCCCCGCCGGTAAATACTATATCCGCCTCGTGTCCCCTCAGCCGCAAGCCCAAACGTACACACTGCGGGTTCAGCTGCAGTGAACCGCCTTAAAAGCCAGTATGTGACTGTCACATTTTTTCCTAGTAACGCCGGTACTGAATAACAGGGACTGGTTCTCTCTCAATCTGGTCAAGATTGGTGGCAACCAATTCGCCGTGCTGGTAGAGGTATTCGACGTGGGCGCCGGCTTCTTCCAGGGCCAGTAAGACGTGATAGCTGCTCACCTGGCCGAATAGCTCCTGGCTAACTTCAGCCGTCGTTTTTGGCTCCTTGCAGATCTCTAATACCTGGGCCAGGCGATCCTTGTGGACCTGCTTGATCTCCTCGATCCTGCCCTTGAAATCTGGCATCGGCTCCTCGTGCCCACCCAGGGCCAGGCTCACTCCATCCAAGGCGGCGATTTTATCCAGCGAAGCCAGGAAATGGCCCAAGCCCATGTTATTGGTAATGCTCTCCGGTGCCTGGTGCGGCGTTGTGAATGACAAAACGTGGTCGGCCGTTAATAAAATGTCGTCGATGAGGAGGCAAACCTGGCCCGGACAGTGACCGGGTACGTGGTGGATGCCGATCCCATCTGTCCTCAGCTCACCCTCCTCAAGTAGAGAATCCACTGCTGTAGACCGGTAGACTCCCTTGGCGAACAGATACATGGACATCAAATTCTCTCTGCTCTCCGGAGGAACTCCCGCTCGTTGTAAGAAAGTGTCTAGCAACCTGGAGGCAACCAGCACTCGCTCTTCGTAATGAGAGAGCACCCGGCGATCCAAGGAGTGCACGGCTATTGGTGCATCGGTGAATTGGCGGACAAATGGTAGACCGCCGAAATGGTCAATGTGCCCATGAGTAATGAATATGGCGCTCATATCGGATAACTGGAATGGCTGCCCATATTTATCGCTTAATGCCTTCAAGCCATCGACCAAATCCTGATTGGACTTATCCATACCTGATCCGCAGTCAACTAAAATCTTTGAGTTACCATCGCTGATCACGTAAATGTTAGCCACGAGACCTGGAAAGGCACGAACCGGGAAAGTGTAAATCACGCGGCCGGCCGATGTCAGAAATCTATCGATATTGTTCATTGTGGTGCCATATTAGACGCTACCTCCGATGTGGAACATGTAGATGGTGATGTTAATCTGGTCAGAGAATAAACTAACAACCAAAGCTCAGCGGAGCTGAGCCAACCAGCGACCAGCAACCAGCGACCAGCAACCAGCTACGTGACCTCGGGTAATTCCGCTAAGTATTTCTCATAGATGCCCGTTTCTAACACATCGAGCAAACTCTCAGATACGTAATAGACGTCTGCAAAGGAATTATAGAGAGGCGCGAATCCAAGGCGGATATTATCGGGCCGGCGAAAATCTGGAATAACATTCTTATCCTCAATGAGGGCTTGGATAATGCGCCATCCCTCGGGGTGACCCAAGGTAACATGAGATCCTCGCCGAGACGGGTCCCGCGGGGACTTCAGGACGAACCCAAGGTTGGATAGATTCCTTTCCCACATATTAATGAAATATTCGCTCTGCTGGATCGACTTGGCACGAACATTATCAATACCCGCGTCCAGTAACATATCGATCCCGATCTCAGATGCTGCCAAGGACAAGATAGGCGGTGTTCCACTGAGAAACCTTCGAAGGCCGGTTGTCGGCTCATAGGTCAATTCAAAATCGAAGGGGTTCTTCTGGCCCATCCACCCCGATATCGGATTGCCAAGCCGATCCTGGAGATCGCGATGGACATAGAGAAAAGCTGGAGCTCCGGGACCGCCATTCAGGTATTTATAGCTGCAGCCAATGGCCATATCGACGGCCGACTGATTTAGCTCGATAGGCATGGCCCCAACCGAATGGCTTGTATCCCAGAGCACTAATGCGCCGACCCTATGCGCCATTTCAGTAACCGTGGCCATGTCATAGGTGTAGCCGCTCTTGAATATTGTGTGAGATAGGGATAGAAGAGCAGTCTTATCGTCTATGGCTGACTCCAAGCCGGCGACGTTCCCGCATATACCGTCCTGAGAGGGGACTACCACCAACTGACACGCCGCTCCCGCCAACTCTACGACACTCTGGAGTATGTACAGATCAGATGGGAAATTGAGATCATCGGTTATTATCTTCGTCCGGCCTGGTTGAAACCGTAAGGCTGCCAAGGCAAGCTTGAATAAGTTCACCGACGTCGAATCAGCCATGATGACTTCGTCTTCTCGAGCGCCGATAAGTTTGGAGAGCTTCGCCCCGACTCGTTCCGGTAGATCGTACCATCCCTCGTTCCAACTCCTGATTAATCGCTCTCCCCACTGGTGTTCCACCACATCGCGTATCAGCTCTGTTGTCGCCCTAGGCAACCGGCCGAGGGAGTTGCCATCGACGTAGATCAGATCTGGATCTTCGACGAGGAATTTCTGACGAAAACCTCTTAAGATGTCGACATCGTCCAGGTGACGGGCGTACGTCATGCCGTAAGTGTCGGTAGCAGTCATAAATATTCCTTAATCCCGCTGAGAGGCTGATGCCATACGATATCCGGCGCTCTTTCTCGGGGTACTGAAAAATAGTAGCGGATTATGCCACAAATTCCTAAGCAATGCGGACGTCAGGTTGAGAAAGGGAACCGCCACTCTGGATCGCTGGCGCACCTCGCGATTGAGTTGATCAAGGCCAATGACTGGATCCACTGGGTTGCCTGATAGCGCTCCGCAGAACAGTGCGGCAATTTAGCTGATCACTCAACGCGCTCGTTCAAACCAGAGAGATCCCCCGACATCTTCCAGGCACAAGGGCATGTTTTGCCTCAGCCAATCCCGGCTGGTGACGGCGGCGTATGCGCTGAAAAACAGGATACGAAAAGAATGATTATATTGGAGAAAGGCGCGTAGAAGGTACGCTTCGTTCCAGGCGCGCCCTTCCTCGAGCCACTCCCGCCGGTACTCGAACGGATAGAAGATGTCGTGTAGGTGCACCAGGACACCAGGTTTTAAACGCGGCAGCACGTCGAAAAACAGTGTGTTTACGTCACTGCCGGCCTTTGCCACATGCGTGGAATCCACAAAAAGGATGTCGTTAGCCTGCAATTCGTCGAACAGAGCCAGTGGGACATCCTGCAACTTGCTCTGCCTGATGTCCAGCGTCTCGTTCATCTCCGGCCCGACCAGTCGATGAAGTAAGTCGGGATAAGGTTCGATGTGCGTACAGTAAATCGATCCATCGAAAAAGAGATCGTTGGTATCTAAAATGACACAGGACGAATAACCGGAACCAACCTCGATGATCCGGCGGGGATGCCGATGACGCATCAGGCAATACAGATAAACGGCGTCTGCATATGAGAAGAACGGGTTGTCAAAGTAATAGCGTAGACCGGGTTCGGCTTGAGACGTAAAAGGCTGTTCAGCATAATACGGTAGGAACTCTGCCAGCAGCGACTCCTGCTCAGCGCGCCGTAAGTCAATCCCGGCCACTGTCCGAACACTCTGGTCGAATAGCTTGTTTGCCTGCGCGTGCACTTCTGCCAGGTCGGGGATGGGAGAATAGTAGTGTCCAGGCGGCTGCCATGTCATGTAGCGGGCCAGTTCCTCTTGTAGCCCTGCGTTTGCTGCCTCCAACTCATCGTTCCGCGCAAAGATGTAGTTAAGGTACGGTAAACGCCGCAATCCCGCTTTGATTCCGTTTTTGACTGTTTCGATGACCATGTACCGGATGTTTTACCATAGAACGTAGGGGTATTCAACCAGCTTGATTGCTAATGTTTAGCCTCGAGGCGGCAGACATTTCACTAGGAATTGTGCGTAGCTTTTGCGACAGTATTCAGGTCAAGATGCTGTTTCACGTGCACAACCGCATTGGGCTCTAATCCCGCCCGAAGAGAGGCGGAGCCGGCCAATTCCCGCATGGCCCCCAACAGGGCGGCTTCATCCAGCAGGGCCACCTTGCGATTGACGTTTTCCGGAAGTTCGCCACACCAACCATCATCAACGACCACCACGGGCTTTCCCAATGACGGACCTCGGAGCGTCAGGCCAGAAGTCTCCCCCATGGTCGGGTGGCGTAAATTGATCAATACATCTGTGGCAGCGATCCAATCATACAGAGAGCGTATGTCAGACGCAAAGCCGACAAGCAGAAATCGAGCCTGAGGCCATTCAACACGCAGGCGTGCTAAGGCGTGCAATGCCAAAAACCATTGACGAAGCAATCGCGCTGGCCAATGACACCCCATTCGGCCTGGGCGCCTCGCAAATGACCGGTGACGCCCTGCTGGTCGAGTGTATTTATGAAGAAGAAAAAGCCGGCACTATCTGGATCAATGATCCCCTCACCGATAATTTCACCGGTCCGTTTGGGAGCATGAAAATGACCGGCCGCGGACAGCAATTAGGTCAGGAAAGTCTTGATGAGCTTTGCGAAGTCAAACTCATCCATTGGGACGTTGAAGGCATACTCAAGGTGTATTGGTACCCTTACAGCCGGTAAGATTTAACTGCGCCTGGCAAGATAATGGCCCTCTAAATCTCTATCTCCCATTGAATTATGCTTTCAGCCACTTTCTTAACATCATGGATCTGTCTGGTCAAGAAACGAAAAAACCCTGGTTCTCAGACCATGATACCAAAAATGTGCGCGATTGGACTCGAACCACTACCTATGGCTAAATTATGGGGATAACCGTCTCCTTAGAAAGCCGATCCCTGCAAAACAACTTACATAAGTTAATCGCAATGCGAACTTGATAGCGCGAACTCAAGAGGTGCGGCCGCCAATCATATTAGCGTTTACGATCCGGCAGCTGGGGTATATACCTCAACGCGGCTCGTACGGGGCTCCCATCACCTCCTGCGATACTCAATGGCAGAGCGACTAGCTCATAAAGGCCATCCTCTGCTCCGCCCAAATCTAGCCACTCTAGAATGCTGATCCCATTTTGATTCAATGCCTTGTGTCCATCGAGGGTTTTGCTGTCCTCGGGATCTACGGATGGGGAATCCGTCCCATAGAGGATGATTCCCAATTCGCCCAGCATATCGGCCAATTCAGGGCTGGGATAAACGAAGGCTGACGGAAAGATCGATTGATCAGGCGAGCTGGCGGAAGAGCGAACCAGAATACGGGGAGCGAGAGACAGATCGTGACCCGCGAAGTCATCCGTGTTCAGGGGGCCGCTTTTGTTATCCACACTAACGACCTGAGCATCCCCCCAGAAGACGGCTAGATCGAGTGTATCAATTGACAGGCCTGCATCAGCGAAATGCAGAGGCGCGTCGATGTGAGATCCGGTGTGGGCGCTCATCTTGATCGTGGTCAAGTTTACACTATCTCCAGCATCGATCTTGAGGAGTTGCCTCAGTAAATAGGGTGTATCCCCCGGCCAAACGGCCGTTCCGGGCTTTAGTTTTCTGCTGATATCAATAACGGGCATGAGAACCCTCCCTGACACCTTACGTTGGTCCTAATTTGCGTCCGCGCCATTGCAATCAATTAACATAACATGCTATACTGCGCCCATCAAGTGGGTGAGGTGGCGTGCCGTTTACGCCACTTTGACTAACTAATCGAAATCATTTGAAGTACCTATAAATAAATAAATCCCTTAACTGGTGATCGTTCCTGATCTTGGGTCAGGCTTAGCGATTTGTCGATCTCGATGATAACGCCATGAAACGCATCCGCCCATTAGTGACCTATTCTGCACCCATCATCCTCTTGCTGGCGTCGGTGGGAATAATCACCGCCCGGAAAGGAAGTGAATCAACCTTCCTACCTTTCGTTACGATTCCTGAAGAGGAGCCGGAGCCGCCCGAGCCTCCGGCAGTTTTGGAAGAGTTCCGGGGGATGTGGGTCACACGGTTTGATTGGACGAATTACGGTCAGCCGGCCGATCCGTCTCGGATCGATGAGATAGTCCAGGACGCGGCATCCGCCGGTTTCAACGCTATCTTCTTCCAGGTTCGAGGTACGGCTGACGCATACTACCAGCCGGGTCCCGAGCCATGGGCTCAGCGCGTTAGCGGCGTTGCCCTTGGCCAGCCGCCACCTGACAATCGCTGGCAGCCGTGGGGTGATCCATTAGGATACTTCGTTCATAGAGCGCACGAACAGGGCATTCAGCTTCACGCTTATATCAACGTCTATCCTGTGTGGGATGATTGCGACAACCCACCACCTAGCGTCTCGCCTACTCATTTCTACCACCAACTGGTAAATGCCCATGGGACCACAAATGGCAAGCCAAATGGCATGCAGTGGGCCGTGGGAGGAGGTGTGGCTTGTGGTACCTATCAGCGGGCGACGCCAGCCTCATCCTTTGGCGATGACCATTATCTGGATGTAGCCCAATATCTGGCCGATAATTATGATATCGATGGAATTCACCTGGATCACATCCGCTACGGCGGAGGAAATACCTCATGCGATTCTGTCAGCCAGGTGATCTCTGGTGTAAATTGTTTTAGCAGTCCTCCTGCGGGTTATGCGAGCTACGCTTCCTGGCAACGGGCTCAGATAAACGGAACTGTCTGGAAATTCTATCAACAGATAGCCCAGAATAATCCGGACATCTGGTTATCCGCGGCGGTGTGGCCGATCTATTATGATTACTGGAATTGGGGGATTAACACGGGCTACGACTATTACTATCAAGATTCGAAAGCCTGGATTCAAGGCGGTTACATCGACAGCATTTCCCCCATGATCTATGGCTCCGGCTTCTGGAATCAGACCGTGTGGCAAACTCTGGTGAGTAACTTTCAAGCCGACAATGGCGGAAGGTTCATCATTCCCGGGATCGGGGCCAACTTCGACAGTTTCAGCGAGATAGAGAGCCGTATTAATATGGGACGTCAGATTGGAACAGCTGGGCATGCGATCTTCAGCTATGGACAGCTTAAATCACACAGCTACTTTGACGATCTGGCGGCAGGCCCGTATTCTGAGCCGGCAGTCGTCCCTCAATTAAACTGGTATAGGCAAACCACGAGCGCCATTCAAGAGGAATCTGCTGCTCGACCTTCCAGATAACGTTCGCGCGCGGACCGGTTCTACACTCCAAACAGACACCGGTGTAAAATCCCCCTTACTTAAGTATAGAAAAACGAAAACTTCCCAGTCCTGAGGTTGGAGTTACTTATGGCCGATTGGGCCGCCATTGTCATCATTGTGGCTGCCAGTTTTATACCTGGCTGGCTAATAGTCGCCTTATTCATTGAACCGGTCCGGCGGTTCGACGGTGACCGGCTGGCCCATGTTTTCTCCAGCCTGGTCGCCGGCATAGCTATTATTGGTTGGCTCGCCTTGGTTTTGGCCGAATTGGGTTGGTACTCAATCGGTCTGATCGCCATCATCTGGTTCATCGTTACTGTAACCTTGAGCGTGATCCTCGTCTGGCGACGTCGATCAGACACGAGAGATGAGCCACTAGCACTCGAACCCCGTCCAAAATCACCAATCCCCATACTCAGTTTCCTCCCTCCTTGGTTTGAATATGTTTTCCTGGCCACGTGGATTGTCGTCGCCTCGTGGCTATTTTTCCGGCCTCACCAATATATTATCGGCGGAGCGGACGCCGGCGCTTACATCAATATAGCTGCGAACATTAGTGGCACCGGGTCGATACTGATAGAGGATCAGACACTGGCCGATCTTGATCCGGGCCTATATCCTGCACTGCTCCGGCCCCTACCTGAGAGCGATAGTGGAACGGAAGTGGCTCCATTTTACATTTTCCCCGGGTTTTATGTGACAGACGCGGCGGAGGGGAGAATCATGCCCCAGTTTTATCCGATGCACCCCGTCTGGCAGGCAGTGGCCTTTGGCCTGGGAGGTGTCGAGCCAGCCCTGGTAATGACAGGGCTCTGGGCACTCCTGGGTGGATTTGCGGTCTATATGACAATCCGTGAACTTGGCGGCTGGGAGGTTGCGGCCCTTGGATTAACCGGCCTGTCTCTGACCGCACTGCAGGTTTGGTTTGCCCGCTACCCTACCACAGAAGCCCTAACCCAAT
>JBARZW010000246.1:0-12590 GCA_049650305.1 Promineifilaceae bacterium (SeqCode) | reverse complement strand
AGTCCGTCAACAGCGAGCTGTTGGGTACTTGATTCCAGTTAGCGCCGCTGTCGGGAGTGATCTCCAAGATCGCGCCATCAAAACAGCCACCCGAGCTATCTTCCAACTCCTGCCAATTCCAGAATTGGAGGGTGAGTGGATTCTCTCCCGCAGGCAGCTGTATCTCCGGAGAAACCAACTGTTGGTCACTGACAGTGGAGACGTCGGCAGCAACGTAGGACTGGACCGGGCTGTGAGGACGCAGCGTCGATAGCGTCCAAGTGTTACCCGTGCCCCCGCTGGTCCAGCCAGTAACCAGGTCTTCGAAGTCATGCTCGAAGTAACAGACTGGTTCACTACCAAAGCCGCAGTCCCCAGGCGCCCCTACTGTACTAAATCGAAAGGCGGCGGAGAAATCTCCCGTTCCGCAGGTATTTGTGGATCTGACTCGCCAGTAGTAAACGGCACTCGTATTAAGATCACTGTTTGATGTGTATGTCAACCCGGTCAGCGTAGCTGAGTCCACTATATCGTTGAAGTCAGAGTCAGTGGCGATCTCTATTTCGTAGCTCTGGCCCTGGCTGGCGGCTGACCAGGTGAATATCGGCCTGGTTGGCTGGTTAATAGCTCCATTTGTAGGTGTTTGTAAGGCAATGGTTCCTGGAGGCGTTGAGGGCACGCCCAACCCGACGGTCGTCGTATGAGTGTTGGTTGGCCCCATTCCTACGATATCTATGTTATATTGTCCGGTTGTCGCAGCTCCAGTATTACCTAAGGTCAGGAGTGAGCTGCCAGGAGGAGTGACCGGATTGATACTAAAGTCAGTGCTGGTTCCCCCGGGATTGCCGATCGCGGAAAGGGTAACCGGGTCATCATATCCACGGATCGAGCCGACTTCGATGTCGAAGGACGCGTCATCCGGCGAACATACGGTCAAGGATCCAGGGGTCGCGGATAGCGAAAAGTCCGGGAATAGCGAACAGTTGTAATATACGGGGCAACAAGAACCCTGTATCTTGACATAACGCTAACAATCCAAGCATATGATGTGGCTCAGAATCTGCCATGGACACGGCTCCAAATATTTATCAACTCGTCTTTGAGTATTGATACTTCCTGGGGGCATGGGGATGTGTCCTTGCTGCCTACCCCTTAACCAGTACATACTTTGCCCGCGTCCCATCTTGCGTAGCTGTGTAGAGGTAGGTTTCATCATCGACTATGACTAAGTCCGCATGTCCAAGGCCGACGTTTCCCGGAAGATCCGTGATAATTGGATTACCCGGATATTTTTCCCATGGGCCATCAATCTCCGATCCGACGCTTCTTGCCAATCCCAAGCCAAACTGATCATCCACGACCGTATAACTGCTGGGTCCGCGCACGCCCTCATAGGTCATGTAATAGTGATCCCCCACTCTTACGACATCAGCCGAAGAGATTGTGCGGAATTCAAAGTATGGGTTAGCTTCCGCGCCTAAGGACTCAATGGGTCCATAGCCATTCTCTGCCTGGAAAAGAGGGTTCGCTTTACAGGGAGTGAAGCTTTCCGGTAGCTGTTCTACGTCGCCGACGAGGCAGGCCATGTGTCCCGGCGCTTGACCAAGGGCCACAAATACGAATATCTGGTTGTCCTCGATATAAATTCCCGGTGGTCCACCGACAAGGCAATCATATTGCAGCTCTTGATGAATATGCGGATGGAGACCGATGACGGCATCTCCCTCGCATAGACCATACGGACGATCCCAGATCCAAGTTCCTGGTACATGATACGAATCCGACCAGTTGCTGCCGTCAATAGAGGTACGCAAATAAACATAGGCCCCGAATTCATAGACGAGATACTGCTGCTCGGGCGTTCTGAACACACGCGGATATTGCTGTTGCTCAATATGGTCGCGACTGTTCTCACAGGGGCACGTCGTGCAGGAAAAGAGGCATATGGGATCTTCTAGTGAAAAATGCATCCCGTCGTCGAAGCTCTTCCAGAGCGTAATGCAGCCGGGGAAAGGAACAGGATCGCCACATTGGTCTACCACGCTTGCCGACTGGAAGCTGGCATGGAGATACGACCAATACTCATCCTCGCCGATGTAAACTGTATCTGACTCGCCCAATGGCAGGCCCGTATCATTTATGTCAAGTTTCCAATTCGCTTCACCGGCCCAGAAGTCTTCGAGCGTCGCATATTGAAGTGCAACGGGAGTGGCGGTTGGTGTAGGGGAAGGCCTCTTGGTTGCTGTGGGTACCGGTGTTAGCGTTGGCGGTTGGGATGGGCTCCAAACTGTTGCCATTTCTGTCACGACTGGCTTGACTGCAGAGGGTGACGCGACAGAGACAGGTGATAGCTTTGTGGGCGAGATTTCGGGCGTCTGGTTTAACGGGGCCGAGCAGCCAACGAGAATCAATAATGTCAATAACAGGAATGGTATTTTGGGCAAGAGCGATCCCACGGGTTTTACGGACTCGCAGGATCGGAAATCCATGGTAATCACATTTCTGGCAGTTGTGCTACTATTCTCTAGGGTATTTATGTAAAGTATACAGGGGGAGATCCGGTGAATCGTGAAGTGCGCTACAAACCATATTCGAGTCTAGATATTAGTCTTTCGGGCATTCCCATCTCGGTCATGCGAGCTTGTGTTTCCTCAACAGGGTACGCAACCCGTCTATGCTCCCAGGTCATTTCTTCCAGATCGAGAAGGCTATAGGCCGAGCGTGGATCATAGTCCCGGGGTTGCCCGACACTGCCAGGATTTATGATCAAACGATTCTCATTCAGGTCCACCGGCCGGTCGTAGAGTGGCGCATACCATTCTACATCTTGACTGTTTACCTGTTCAAAAATCATCGGAATATGAGAATGGCCTACGAGACAGTAGGCAGTTTGAAACTCCTTGAAATTGGCGGCAGCGGTAACCTTATCTAGAATGTACTCCCAGACTGGATGTCTCGGACTTGCATGAACAAGCGTGAAAGGACCTTCGACTGTAGCCGACGAAAGGCCGCCTAGATAGGACAGGTTCGCTTCCGACAAGGCATTTTGAGTCCAACGAATAGCCGCTTTAGCATCGTCATTAAATGTATGGATATCGAGTCTATCCAACACCGCCCAATCATGGTTCCCCGAGAGGCATATGTGATCATACTTCTTGAGAGTTTCGATACATTCGTTCGGATAGGGTCCATAACCCACTACGTCCCCGAGACACCAAATTCGGTCCCACTCGCCCTGGGCACTACTTAACACACTTTCAAAGGCAGGAAGATTGCCGTGAATATCTGATATAACCAGTAACCTCATTGCTTTTTACTTGCCTTGTTATCTATTGCATTTTCACAAATGGGGTCCGCTTGGGCAAAAGTGCTCCGAGAAAAGGAGAGTCGAAGTATGGTCATTGTCAACATGTCAGGAGAAAAGTGGGCCTGAGTTGAAACGGTCGGCGACATCTGACTGGGTTAAAGTAAGTAGTATAATCAAAACTCTCAGGCAGCTATTAAACCTAACAATCTATGATACCATGATCCTTCATGCGGTGTATAATTGGCAAGTCGTATTGAGTTGACTTCCCAACACGATCATGGCTATTCTTGACGAACGTACCCTAGATTTTATCAGTAGCAGCGTCGAACAGACGATACGTTTAGGCGTACGTTTGGGTGAACTGCTGGAAATCGGCGATCTTGTATGTCTGTCCGGCGAACTCGGATCAGGAAAGACCGCAATCGCCCAAGGTATTGGCCGAGGATGGGGCGCCAGCCGCCGCGTAACTAGTCCAACCTTCACCCTGGTCAATGAATACCAGCGACTGCACAATGGAGGTATTCTCTATCACATCGACTGCTACAGACTAGAAAATCAAGCCGACATAGTCACGGCTGGCCTAGATTCTATCCTCTACGATAGTGGTGCCATCATGATCGAGTGGCCTGAGCAGATATCTGCGATTCTGCCAAGTGGTCGGCTATGGGTAGAACTCCGGCATATTAATGAGACGCGCCGAGGTTTGCGTATTAAGGCTGATGGCGATCGCGCACTCGAATTACTCAAGCAATTCCGCCTAAGCGCCTTTGGCGTCTAAGGGAAGGTGGCCTCACCATGATCCTGGCGATCGATACAGCAACTAGATGGACTGGTTTAGCCCTGCACGATGGACGAAGCATTGTAGCTGAGGCTGGCTGGCACTCAGCCAATACCCAGACTGTGGAATTGGCGCCTGCGGTTGCCGATATGTTTGGTAAGGCGGGTTTGACCGCCAGCGATTTGTCGGCTGTCGCCGTTGCCATCGGACCGGGTTCATATACTGGCCTCCGGATCGGTCTCGGCTTTGCGAAAGGCCTAGTACTGGCAAACCGGGCCAAGCTCATCGGCATATCGACTCTTGACATTATGGCTGCTGCAGCCGACGAATACCCAGGACAACTTATTGTTATCGTCGAAGCCGGGCGATCACGGGTTTGCGCGGGAGGTTATCAGTGGCGTGCGGGTAAAGGCTGGCAGGGCGCCGAGGAACCGGACATCTACAACTGGGATGACCTTCTGGCGAAGATCGATGAACCGGCGACTCTAATTGGCGAAATCGCTCCTTCCGCAGCGAAGCTGGTTAAAACGTCCGGCAAGGAGCTCAAGATCGTCTCTGCCGTAAAGAGTGTCAGGCGCGCCGGCTTTTTGGCCGAGTTGGCCTGGCTAAGGCTACGGCGTGGTTGGATCGACAATCCAGATGAGTTGGTCCCGGTTTACCTCCGTGATCCGTCAGGTGCGATCCCTTCCCCGAACAAGGGCGGCATCTAGCGGGACAATGATCAAACCTCCTCGTCCGTATCGATTGCGTCCGATGTCCTTGTCTGACATCTCCTCTGTAATGGCCATTGAGAGGAACGCCTTCCCAGTTCCCTGGAAAGAGAGCGCTTACCACTATGAGGTGGCCGAGAATCGGCTGGCGAGCTACCAGGTACTCACAATTGAGTTGGCTGATTTGCCGTCAAAGATCATCGGATATGCTGGATTCTGGATGCTCGTGGATGAGGCTCACATCAGCACAATAGCCGTCGCCGCCAAATGGCGAAGACGGGGATTCGGACATTTATTACTACTCAACATTCTCTTGCTAGCATACAAATCGGATGCCGAAATGGCTACGCTAGAAGTTAGAAAGAGCAATACTGTCGCCCAAGAGCTGTATCGCAATTATCGTTTCGAAATCGTCGGGGGCAGAAGGCGCTATTATCAAGGTAGTGAAGATGCCCTAATAATGACGGTAGAACCCTTGGACAGCGCCTACCGATCATTCTTGAATCGCAAAAGGAAAGCGCTGCTCCAACGGCTTAGCGAAGATTTAATTGGGGTAGATAGCCAGTCGCTACCAAATTAACAGCGGGGAAACGATCTAAAGCTAAGATACGTTCGCCTAGTTTACTTGATCTGGGAAAGGTTTGATTCTAATATGAGGTATTTCATAACTGGAGGCGCCGGTTTCATTGGATGTAACAGCGCCGATCACTTTCTGATACAAGGACATGAAGTCATCGTTTTTGATAATTTGAGTCGCCCTGGCAGCCAGCGTAACTTGGATTGGTTGCGCCAAAGACATGGCGAACGAATCGAATTTATCAGAGGAGACGTGAGGGATTTCGATCGCCTTTCTAGTGAGATCGAAGGTTCTGACGTGGTGTTGCACTTAGCTAGCCAGGTGGCCGTAACCACATCAGTATCAAATCCAAGGGAAGATTTCGAAATCAACGCTCTTGGCACCTTCAACATATTGGAGGCGGTGAGAAACTACTGTCCACGGGCCATCTTTCTCTTCGCATCAACTAATAAAGTCTATGGTGGCCTGGAAAGTGTCCAGATAGTTGAACGTGACAGCCGCTATGAATTCGCCGAGTTTATCGACGGCATTCCGGAGAATTTTCCACTCGATTTCCATTCTCCGTACGGTTGCTCCAAGGGCGCTGGGGATCAGTACACCATCGACTACGCTCGGGTCTATGGGCTTAGGACGGTGTCCGTCCGCCAATCTTGTATCTACGGGGAGCGGCAATTTGGCGTTGAGGATCAGGGTTGGATCGCCCACCTTATAATCGCCACTTGCTTGAATCGACCTATCACCATCTATGGAGATGGCAAGCAAGTTCGTGATGTGCTGCACATCTCCGATCTCATCCGGGCCTACGATCGAATAGTGGAAAGGGCTGACGAGATTTCGGGCCTGGCTATCAACATCGGTGGTGGTCCGTCCAATACATTATCCGTGTGGTCCGAATTTAAGCCAATTCTGGAGTCGCTCATCGGCCAGCCGATTGATGCATCTTATGAAGAATGGCGCCCTGGGGATCAACTTGTATTTGTGTCCGATATCCTCCGTGCACAATCACTCTTAGATTGGCGCCCGGAAATATCGCCCCAAATCGGAATCAAGAGCTTATACGATTGGGTCTCTGCACATACAACCTTGTTCAGAGACGCGTCTTAGGTCGAGTTCGGATTCGATCACCTAGCCGATTTCCGGCTGGACGAGATAGAGATTCTAGTCTACGTATATCGCCCCAACCGCATCCGTGCAAACAGCCAACGAGTGAAGACTGTGGTTCCGCGATTACATTGCGCTGGAAGATTGGGCTCTATCGAAGCAAGGTCAGTCCTCTCCTATGTTAGGTTCAAGGAGAGTCGGAGTTTCACATCGTGATATGGATGCGTAGCCTGGTTTTTCATTGGATCTGACAATCACCTGAGTGCAGGAAGACCCGTATTCATCCCCTCGTCCCATCAATCCAGATCAATAATAAATGGGAACCCGTTAGGATGCGCTACTGACTGCAAGATACTGAGAGAAATTATCGTTTCTAAGAACCCAGGATTGGCTTCTGATGACTTGGCGTCGATCCATGCAATCACGCTATGTCCTTGAGATGCACAGAAACCGGAGAAGAATAGAGTGACCGTTTCAGAAAATACCAAAAGTGGTTCGGAGCTACTTTCGATCCAACCAATTATCGAGCCGAGCATGCGCTGGATCCGTGTCCAATTCAATGGTGAAATCACTGCCGACAGCAAGAGAACCCTTTTACTCCGGGAGGCAGTTGGACGCTTAGCCTACTATTTCCCTGAAGAGGACGTCATGATGAAGCACCTGGAACCTGGACGATCCAGTGGCGATGGACGTCGCTACTTTGACGTTCGGGTTAGGGATAGGGTCGCCGAGGTTGGCGCCTGGATTTACAGCGATCCTCCGCCAGAGCTGGATGGCCTTAATGGGTATTTCACTTTTCAGTGGAAGGAGATGGATCATTGGTACGAAGAAGATGAAGAAGTGTTTGTCCACCCTCGGGATCCTTATCACCGGGTGGATTTTATAGGCAGCTCACGATATGTTCGTATCGAGCTGAACGGCATCAGCTTAGCAGAATCACAGCATCCCACCATCGTATACGAGACGAGCTTGCCGCCCCGATACTACATCCCCATGGAAGACGTACGGATGGATTTGATGGAAACGACCCAGGCCAAGACTAGGTGTCCTTACAAAGGCGAAGCTTCATATTGGTCCGTAAACCTAGCCGGAAAGAGTTACCGCAACTTTGTTTGGGCTTATGAGGATCCTATACCTGAAGCCACAAAGATAAGTGGCATGCTGTGCTTCTTCAACGAGAAGATCGACCTGTTCGTGGATGGCGAATTGCAGGAACGTCCCATAACACCTTGGTCCTAAACTAATCCAAAGTGGAGTGAAGCCCATTTCATTGACATGCCGTTGGCTCCTTTGAGTTAGACAGAACTTGGATTGCAGGCAAATAACTAGATTCAGGTTGCTGTAACTCCATTACTAATAGGTTTTAGCACACGAGCGAGTATTTTATGTCAAGTATCTTTTCTTCATGATTTTCTCCTCGCCCTGCTGTGATTCCATTTGAAACTCATGCCCGTCATACAAGAAGGATTTCTGGCTTGAAGTACTTTCGAGTTATTTATGTAAAGTAGCAGTCCTTGTTGAACGACGTAATATGCTTTAATCAGATTGTAGGGCGAGGGTATCCAGGAGATATTTGCCTGTTGCAGGATAAGAATGACTATGATCAACCAAATACAGCTACCTGTAACGTCCTTTCCCGAGCTGATAACGGCTAATCTGCGCTTGAGGGAGCTGGTACCCGCCGATGCCGAAGCTGTTTACCGGATTTACGCAGATAAAGAAGTAACTCGGTTCTATGATTTGGACACTTTCGACGACGTTCGGCAGGCGACTGAACTAATCCGCAGGCAGCGCTCGCGCTTTGAAAGAGGTGAAGGCCTACGATGGGGTATCGCACAGCGGGCGAACAACGTCATCATTGGAACTGTAGGCTACGTATTCAGCCAACACAATGCCCAGGGTGGGATAGGATATGACCTGGCTAGACCGTATTGGAGGAAGGGCATCATGTCCGAAACCCTTCAGCTAATCATTCACTACGGTTTTTCAAGCCTAAAGCTAAATCGCATTCAGGCTCTCGTAATTCCCGGAAATAGTGCCTCAGTAGGGCTACTGATGAAGCTAGGTTTTGAGGAGGAAGGTTTGCTTCGTGACTACGCTTTCTTCAAAGGGCGATACAACAACCTGATTTGTTTCGCCTTGCTCAAGCGAGATTATGGATCGCGAGATTACACACCTACTTAAGGGCAACGAAAAACAGAACGAAGACGTAGTGTAGTAGGCTCCCGCCCATGACAAAGATGTGCCATATCTCGTGATGACCAAAGACACCAGGCCAGGGATTAGGCCACCGGCGATAGTAAATTACAAAGCCAAGCATGTACACTAACCCCCCGAGAATAAGTAGTAGCAGGCCTGCTCGAGGAACTAAGGGTTGGATTCGGTAGGCAAGGATAGCTGGTACGACTCCCGCCCAGCTGATCAGCGGGTAGATAGAAGTATTAAAGAGTCCGTGGATCTGGGAGCTCACCAATTTGTAGGCTATGCCAACAAGAGCTATCGTCCAGATGAGTACCAGGGTATACCAGCGCCATTGTACCGGGAACAGGTTGTAGACGATCGGCGTATAGGTCCCCGCGATAAGCAGAAATATGGCCGCATGATCGAGCCTGTTTAGCAAATAGCGCCCATCACCCTTCAACTTGGCGCCGTGAAAAAGAGAGCTCGCGGCAAAAAGAACGACCATGCTGGAGCCGTAAATGGCCAGGGATAGGCTTCTCCCCGGGGAACCACGCGCCAGAAGTAACAGGATAACCATCCCAACAAGAGACGCCATTGCGCCAACAAGGTGGGTTATGGCACTAATTGGCTCTTCTAGATATCGATGTAGAATCGTCAATCGCTCTCCTTTAATACTTGATGTCGCGATTACTCGTCCCCCGCGCCCATGAGAGAGGCGATGTCCGGATCGATATCTTGAGAGATGACATCCGCCCCATGTGATAAGAGGAATTGTTCAACTTCTTCGATGTTAACACTGCTGGCAACCGCTAGTATCGCGGATGTCCCTGGCTTGAGCCTGTCACCGATGTTCTCAAGACGATAGTCTGAGATACCGGTATCTGACGCCGAGGCAACCGCGCCAATCATGGCTCCCAAAGCCCCACCGAGAACCACGCCAGCCGGTCCAGCGAGCAAACCTAGAGCTGCACCCAGAACTCCCGCAATCGCCGCACCCTCACCGGGCTGGACATCGCCTGTTTCCTGGATATGAAGACGGGATTTATCGTCTCGTCTGACAACGGCCGCATCCTCGAAGTTGAGCTCCTTGTTTCGCTTCGCCTTCTTAAGGGATTTAAACGCATCCTTCGCCGTCTTCTCCTCATGAAATGTAGCCACCACCAAATGTGTTGAGTCACTGATCATAGTCACAACTCCCTTCGAAACCATCAATACTATTATTGTTATGTCAAATATCTTGTTCTAAATGAGACGTGTTTGAGCTACGTAAGAAGATCGAGGAATTCTTTTCACAATGATATCCCTCTTTTTGCCTGCTGCTAATCCCACTTATGAGCTTCTTTGGGCGGGACATTCCGCAACAAATTCTGCAATCAACGTATTTGGCGAAATAGTTAAATGCCGGTGGGTTCTTAAGGGTAAATACCATCTGTCGATGGTCTTCCTTCTGGTTCCGCAAAGGACGCAGCCGCTACAGCATCGGCGTGAAGATAACCTGCCGGAGATGCTTCCCTTGACCGGCATCATGCCAATTACCACCATTCAGAGCTTCAGCCGTGCACACACGAAAGCGCCGGCAGTATTTACGATTGAGTTGGCTGATTGGCACCTGGTCATTATCAGCCAGGATTGCTAGAGGATTGGTGGACGAACAAAACAACCAGGGAACGACCGTACCATCGGCTTACTTGACATAGTCCTTGGCCATGTTACACTGAAATCGAGATGGGCGAACGACTAGGACAGGCCAGCCGTCGGTTGTTGGCTCTACGGTTCCTCCTCGAGCGCGTTGTAGACCAACTTCATCATCGCTTTGGATCTTTTGCAAGGCGATTGTTGGATCCTACCTATTCGCTGCTCCAGACTCCACTCAGATTCCTATCCCGCATTGTGGACCAACTGCGTCTCACGCTATCGCCGTGGTTGCCATCTCAGCGGCAGAGGATGCGAAGGCGACTCGAAAATATCCGGCCTCAGTCGGCTGCGGATGAAGAGCCGGCTAACGATGCACTGTCCGATCTTTCTGATTTGATCCGGGAACCCCGTCGCGTTAATCGCTTTACGACAGCCATTGTAACGACAGGGGTCCTGGTGGTAATTGGATTTCTCTCAGGTCAGATTAGGGAACCCGAAAATGGTGATCCGGTGGTTGGCGCCGTATCGGAACAAGATATAGCGACATCCGCCCCGATTCCTACACCCAGTAGCACGCCAACTTACAGGCCGACATTTACGCCTTCACCTTCCCCAACCTCGACGCCCTCTCCGTCGCCCGAACCGACAGAAGAACCGAAGCCCACATCTACGGTTACCGAGATGGAGTTGGCTATCCATGATCCCCTTCGATTTGGCGGCATAGCCTTTACAATGCGCAGAGATGGAAATAGTGACATATATGTTCTCATGGTTGGTCTAGACGAACCGATACGCCTTACCAGTCATCGCTCAGATGATAGAGATCCCGCCTGGAGCCCAGATGGACGGTATCTTGCCTTCTCATCTCACCGTGAAGGTAACTGGGATATATACGTGCTGGATCTGCTGACGGGCGAGATTAATCGCCTCACGGACAACCCGGACTATGATGGGTCGCCAACCTGGTCGCCGGATGGCCTATGGCTAGTTTACGAGTCCTACCAAGGGGAGAATCTTGACCTCTATCTCATCCAGGCTGATGGTGAAAGCTCACCCGTCCGGCTCACGGAGCACGCTGCTCAGGACTTCTCGCCGACCTGGTCACCAAGGGGACGACACATTGCCTTTACCAGCTGGCGCAGTGGGAATAAAGATATTTACATAATGTCTCTGAATACCTTGAGCGATGCTGATGCCATGAATGTAACGGAATCCCCTGACGCGTACGAGGATGACCCGAGCTTCAGTCCAGATGGGCAATTTCTCGCCTATGGCGATGTGAGTGATGGGTATGAGGTCATCTATGTTAAGCAGCTTGAGAATTACCACCCTACGGGTCCAGCCCAAAGCGTTGGACAGGGACGCCATCCAAGTTGGTCGCCTGATAGCAACAGCCTCGTTTACATTCATCAGAACTATGACCAATTCTATCTTATCGCCAGTAGTCTCGACGTCTGGAATACAGCTCCTCAAGTGTACGTTAGCGAGGTTTATCTTGGAGATAGCGGCTGGTCACAGATCGCCTTGCCAACTGAGCTTGGAGAAAGGCTCGACCAATCGATCTTGGACGGAGAAGCGCCGCTATTTGATGAACAAGTCACACTTAACTCGGATGCGGTACCTCCCTATCTGCTATTTGAAGTAGACATCGACGCGCCGGCACCCTATCTAAACGATAGGGTCGACCAGTCATTTGCAGCTCTGCGCCAGAGGATAATCGATGAGGCGGGCTGGGATTTTCTAGGTCGCGTCGATAATATGTTCGACGCATTGGCTTCCAAGCCACTACCAGGAGAACCGGCCGATAGCTGGAACAAAGCAGGACGCGCTTTCGACTTCTATTATCGATACCCGATGTCGTTCGATCCCCAGGTAGAAATCGTACGCGAAGACCGGGGAAATGAGACATACTGGCGTGTGTACCTAAAGACGGCGTTGCAAGACGGGACCCAAGGTGAACCTTTGCGACAACGACCATGGGATTTCCAGGCACGCTATGGGGAGGATCCCCATTACTATGACCAGGGTGGTAAGTGGAAAGAAGAGCCACCGGTTGGCTATTTCGTAGATTTCACGGCCTTGGCTGAGGATTACGGCTGGACGAGAGTTCCTGGGGCGCAAAATTGGCGCACTTATTTTCAGGGTATCCGTTACTGGCATTTTGAAAACCGCCAGGGTTTGACGTTTGACGAGGCTCTTTTGGAGATTTTCACAGTCGATGAGCTATCGATGGTTGGCGGATATCCCTAAACACTTATACCGGGCAATAGTTGCCGCCCAGATCTCACTGTTCATTCTGCTCGCCGGTTGTTCGCTCGAAAA
>JBARZW010000245.1:0-50442 GCA_049650305.1 Promineifilaceae bacterium (SeqCode) | reverse complement strand
TCATGGTACCAAAGTCCCATTGTAACATCTTTACAGAGGGAGGTGAAGGGAAATAAATACAAAATCGCTGAGTGAGGATTAGCTTCGAGCAGGGCAAAATCCGGTCAGCGATCGTCAGAATGGCCCTTCTATCCGAACGGATCGAGTGGGCGAAGGTAAGACGCTGCGATTCTTTATTCGAATATCCCTGGCTGTGTTGTTCAAGAGTTTGTTGATTAGAAGGATCAACCCTCTTGTGAATGGTGCTCATCCTACGTTACCCTGCGCTGTTTTTCTGACCCATTGTGAAATCAAGCTAAGCCATTTGCCTCAAGATATCATAAAAAGAGACTAAAAGTCCAATTGTCAATTGTTCATCAGGACGGGTTTCCAGGAAGGGTTATTCTGACTATGAGCCTGGCTAATACGGATTATTACGAAGCTCCATGACTTCATATCGGGCCAGGCACTTTGAAAACAGGAAAAACGCTAACAGCTTACCGGTCAAAACAATGTCCTACAGCGCTTGCGGCGCGGTTGGACACAGTAGGAGCCAGTACTATAAGAACTTTACTCCTGCCAAGGTCTAGAGTTAATATGGGTAACCGGTTTTCACGCCTCTTTTTCACGCCGGTGGTGGCTCATCAATGAAATGAACAAGATTCTCAACAATCTTTCGGGAGTTGGGGCTGAGTTTGTAAGTTGAGAGCCTGGTGGATCAAGGCAATCTGGCTGCTCAGAATTGGACAACCCTGATTGCCAAATCCTCATTATGAAGTTGGTGGCAGACTTCGGTGCCAGCCATGGATTTCGCCAGTTAATGACAGCACAGGAGCGAATTACGTCGAGCCGCCATCAGTGAACCTAAGGACTAGGGACTCAACGTTCCTGCGAGATTTCTTCATGGGCGCGGCCGCTTGTTTCCGGAAAAGCAAGGGCAACGACGATGGGCGCAACTAGAATCAAGAGCGCTATGACGGCGATCGCTGTCTACAAAGAACCCACCTGAATGGATAGAAATGTATGTACAGCCAAACTCAACACGGCCGCTCAAGCTTTTTCTGATTACAATTTGATCAAAAGCCCCATTATCTGCAGGCTATGCGAGAAGAATAATGACGAATGTCGTCAGTTCCCGTCAATCGGAGAAGAATATGCCCACAGAAGTTCTGATTTCCACCATCCTGATCACCCTGGCCCTGATCTTCTACACCATTGGCGTTTGGGCGGAACGGTTCTCCGGGCGGCTAAAGCCCCGGCACCTGATCTTCTTCTGGGGTGGGCTGATTTTCGACACAACCGGAACCGGCATGATGATGGACATGGCCGGCGGCCTGACCTTTGACATTCACGGAGTAACAGGCGTGCTGGCTATTCTATTGATGATCATCCACGCCATTTGGGCGACCATCGTACTGCTGCGCAAGAATGAGGGGGCCATCCTGACCTTTCACCGGCTCAGTGTGGTCGTCTGGCTCATCTGGCTGGTGCCCTACTTCACCGGCTTCTTCATATCCATGTAGCTGCCGGCCCCATAGGATCTACCGATCCTATAAGGCCTTAGAAGATGTGCCGTTTTTCGATTTTTTGATTCCCTTTTTGCGAATGTCGTGACGCAATTCGCTTTTACGAATGCGTAACGATTCGGGCGTGACCTCAAGCAGTTCCTCCGGGCCCAGGTACTCAATACGCTCGTCCAGGGACATTTCCCGGGGGTCGGGTAGCGATTCGGCAATGCCCCGGGGCACGGCCCGGTGGCCGGTGAGGTTTTTCGTCTTGCAGACGTTGATCACCAAATCCTCGCCACGGATATGTTGACCCACCACCTGTCCACCATAGACCTGATCGCTGGGGGAGACAAACAGGGTGCCCCGTTGCATGAGGTGTATCAAGGCATAGGCGCTCACCACCCCGGTCTCCAGGGAGATTAGCGAACCGTTCTCCTGCATGTCAATGGCACCCCGGTAGGGTTGGTAGCCGTGAAAGAGGGTGTGGAAAATGCCTGTTCCCCGGGTCGCCGTGAGAAAAGGCTGGCGAAAACCCAGCATGCCCCGGGTGGGCACACGGTATTCGCTATAGACGGTGCCATCTTCACCATAACGAATCTGCAAAAGTTCTCCACGCCGCTTGCCCAACATCTCAGTCACGGGCCCCAGGTAGTCAGAATGCACTTCTAGGAAGACGTCTTCGACTGGTTCCTGCCGTCCCGATTCGGTCTCCCGGAAAATAACCTCAGGACGGCCCACGGAGAATTCGTACCCCTCGCGACGCATGGTCTCGATGACGATTGCCAGATGGAGCTCGCCTCGACCAGAGACGATAAACTCGCTGGCTTTATCCGTGTCCGCCACCCGCAGAGCCACGTTGCTCTCAAGCTCTCGCATGAGTCGTTCGCGAAGCTGGCGGCTGGTGACATATTTGCCTTCACGGCCGGCAAAGGGGCTGTTGTTGACATGAAAGGCCATGCGCACCGTAGGTTCTTCCACGGTGATGGGTGGTAATGCCCGCGGTTGGTCTCGGTCGGCTAGGGTATCGCCAATGCCTACCTTTGGTATACCGGCAACAGCTACAATGTCACCGGCCTGGATCTGCTCTTGCTCGACCCGTTGCAGGTTTTGGAAGGTGTACAGCTTGGTCACTTTTGCCGGCTCCATCTCCCCGGAGGCGGAAATGTGCATAATGGTTTGTCCGGCACGCAAAGCGCCGCTGGTTAGTCGTCCCACGGCGATCCGTCCGACATAGTCACTATATTCCAGGGTGGTCACCAGCATTTGGGTGAGGCCGTCAGGATCAACAGATGGCCCGGGCAGGTATTCGATAATGGTGTCGAATAGCGGCCGTAAATCCGAGGCCATTGCATCGGGCTCAAAGCCAGCCTGCCTGTCCAGCGCCCGGGTGTATATCACCGGGAAATCGGCCTGCTCCTCAGTGGCTCCCAAATCGACAAATAGATCAAATGTGGCATTGACTACTTCATTTGGCCGCGAGGCCGGGCGATCGATCTTGTTGACCACCAAGATTACCTTAACTCCGCGTTGTAAAGCCTGGCGGAGGACGAAACGGGTCTGCGGCATCGGACCCTCAACGGCGTCGACCAACAGGAGAGCGCCGTCGACCATATTGACCACGCGCTCCACCTCGCCGCCAAAATCGGCGTGGCCCGGCGTATCTACGATATTGATGGTCGTGCCGTTGTAACGAATACCGGTATTCTTGGCCAGGATAGTAATCCCCCGCTCGCGTTCCAGGGGATTGTCGTCCAATACACGCTCTTCCACGACTTGGTTAGTGCGAAACACGTGTGTCTCGTGCAGCATGCCATCAACCAGTGTGGTTTTGCCGTGGTCCACATGGGCGATTATGGCGACATTTCGGATGTCTTCTCTAGGTTGTGTACTCATGCTTTGCTCAAGTGATTTGAAGAATCCCTGCTGGCGGAGTCCAGCTAAGAGTTCAAAAAAATCAATTCAATCCGGTGCTATTAATACATAAAAAAGACCCGGCCGCACCGGCCGGGCAATATCCCGAAAGGGTAAGGTGATTGTATGCCGCGGTGGATATAATAGCAATTATTTATTGGAATTATGATAATACGGGGTCTACATGAGTCATTACACGAGAAACCTGAAATCGATCACAAGTGAAATGTAACAGGGTTTTTTCGCGGGTTGGCCCAATCCACCCTCTCCAGCAACCCACTTAAAGCTGCTCTGTCAAAGTGACGAGATCATACTAGCCATTGGTGATAATACCGGCCGGGTGGTCGGCTTCATCACCGCCCTAATCGACCGGGTTCTCACCGCCCCTCTCGGGATGTGAACTCTGCGTTCTAGCCAGCTAAGCTACGCACCTATCACCGATAGCCAGCCATTGGGAGCAAAACACGACAAGTCCTCGCTTCCCCGCCCCCGACATGGGCTTCGCTAGATAGTACGTTCGTTGGCCCGCCAAGGGTATTAAGGCAATGGCACGATAAACTCATCCATTTCTATAGGGGGAACACTCGCGCCCGATAGTTTCTCCAGGTAGGTCCACCAGAATACAGTTATCGACTCCGTTTCCTCTCTGACGATTGACTTGACGGCAATTCGCTTCTCGACCCCTGAATCGATCCTTTGTTCGGCCGGACAGCTCTCAGGCGCAATACAGGGTGCCCACTCAATCGCAGGTAAGATGTCGGTAGGAAAGACCAGATGATAGATGGTTGTCGCAGTATTATTAGCAATGATTAACATTTTGCCATCGATGGCGGTCGTCACAGAGGCACCCACGAAGGGATTCACAACGGGTGTTGCCTTTTCAGGTGACCCAGAAACCAGTGAACAGGCGACTAATAGTAGCCCGAAAGCAGCCGCCAATCCATTCACAAGAAATCGAACCTTTGCGTCGACGATGTTTGTCATGACCTTGATCTCCTTGTAGCCGTATCTATATAGACGTTCGACGCTGGCTAGAGTTCCCAATTTGTTGCTCCCGGAAATAAGCCGATGTGGATTTAGGAGAACCAGTTCGCTCAACAATCGCAAAGCCAAGAACGGTTTTTTTACACGCCCCGCCGGGGCTGATGAAGTCATCAGTGAAACTCTGTGCCGCCGACGCCACCGTATTGTACGATTCGAGTATGGCTGAAGAGTGGCTGACGACGGAAGAGGCCGCAGAGTTCAGTGGCTATCATGTGATTCGCCTGAGGCGACTGACAAGGGCAGGGAAACTATATGGAAGGAAGTTTAGCCCGGTTTGGCAGGTGATTAGGCAGTCGCTGGTTGAGTATATCGAAGCAGCCAGAGAATCCGGCGATAAAAAGTGGGGACCAAAACACCAGCAAAACACCAAGAAGCCGTATTTAATAAGTATCAATAGCGATACATATTTAGCCTTAAGAACGGCCCACGCAAGTGTACCCGCACCTACGTGAGCCTTACACCTGAGCCGGTGTAAGCGGCCCAAATGCTGACAGTATTATACCTGTTTGCATTTAACCGCTCACCTGGTTCAGGTGGGCGGTTTTTTGTCATCTAGGAGGTTACGATGCTAATGGTTAAAAGCAATCTAGGGTCCGAGGTAGCCCACGCCATAACAGGCCACGAGACTACACGGATGAAAAAGGCTGACTACACGGATAGGCCCCAGGAGTATCCGAGTACACAATGGGCGCGATTGGACACGAACCGCAAGCGATGTCCTCATCGCCCCTCTCCGGATGTGAACCGTAATAACGAGGATCGAGCCACTTATGCCATTCTACTCGAGGTAGAATCCTTTAACAAATAGCAGTTTTAAAAGGAACCGTGGGGTCTCATTTGCAGCGCTATTGTAAATGAGCCTCTCGAAGCGTAAGCGGATAATTCCTTCGATATTCTACAACCACAACAACCAGTGTCAATCCCAATAAAAAACTCATCTCAACATCAAGTAACCAGAACTTGATTTCCGGATGCGATTTCTGGAGGACTCGTCATCACCTGGGCTAAACCGTGTCATGTTTTTGCAAATCGCTTCAAACTGCCCTGCCAGACCGGCACGCGGACCGTTGACTTTTGACTTCTGTCGCGGGAGCTGACTCGAGCGTGCCTCGTCCATGTGCGGCAGCGCCACATCAAGAACTCGCACCACCATTTCAGGCGCGATGTCTTGCGGTCGCCACCCTCTCGTGTTAGATAAAGGAACCATTTATCCGCTAGGTGATCCTACAAACCACAACCGTAGCATCGTCGGCTAATGGTTGCCCCCCGCTAAAATCCTCCAAGCCCTCTCTAATTTCCCGTACCACTTCTTTTGGTGGACTCTGATGTGATCGTTTAATAATCGCTGCCAGACGTTCGCTGCCAAACTCATCATTCTGTATATTCACCGCTTCTGTGATCCCATCTGTATACATCACGAGAAGATCTCCTTCATGGAAGGATAAGGTATTTTCTCCGAACACGGCCTCTTCAACCAATCCGATCGCAGCCCCTGTTGGGTTTAGCCAGACTATGGACTCTTTTCCATTCTTTCGCTCTTGCAGAATCATTGGTGGATTGTGCCCCGCATTGCAATAGGTGAATGTCTTCGTTGTTGGGTCAAAGGCACCAATGAAAAATGTCACGAACGTCGTAAAGCTGATGTTGTGTATGAAAAGCTTGTTCATTTGCCTTAATACCTCAGCAAGCGAGTGATTCACCGGTACTATTGCTCGCAACATGGCTTGTATACTTGCCATATGCAGGCTCGCTGACACTCCATGGCCAGCTACGTCTGCGATGACTAAACAGAGAGTTCCCATCCCAAACTCGACGAAATCAAAGTAATCCCCTCCCACAATTTGAGCAGGTCGACTGAACGCCGCAATTTCCAGACTTGGTATATTGGGTATTTACTGGGTTATTAGCGTCTTCTGCACACTCTGGGCTAATTCCAGTTCAGTTTCCAGATGACGGACTTCTTCCTCAGAGAAATGCGCAATGCACACACATGCTGTGTAATCGATTTCCAGAAGATCTGACTCGACGTAATCTTGACACACTTCACACCGACCCAAAGATCCTGTTTCAGCTTTCAAAATAGCGTTATCAATCACACCCAGATGTGCATGCACCCCTTGTTCGGTTGCAGGACCTAGCGAGACCCCTTTCTTATATGATGGAGTCATGCGGAGCCATTCGGTGAGACCAACTCGTTTCTCCAATAGACCTGTACGAAAGTGCTCTAAGATTGGAGCCTCCATTATGTACCTCCCATAAACCTTTCGATCCATAGAAACTTATGCGAATCTTGAAACTTTATTCTGCACTTGATTTTGATAGTAAAGCGGCGGCGCGGTCAGTATAACGGTGATGGGCTTACCGGTCGTTTTCTCTACTTGTAGACAGACCGAGGTTCAAGTCTATATGGTAATTAAATATCTCCCCAACGCAGCCCTTAATTGAATGCTATCTTCAAATCGTATCGTGCTTAACCCAACTTCTTTCGCGACATCCAAGAACATTGGTCGATCATCAATAAACAGGCACTCTTCTGGAATCGCATTTATCAGGTTTAGTACCTTCGCATATGTATCAGAATTGTTCTTTCTCATGTGTAAATCAAAAGAATAGAATCGCGATTTGAACAGTTTCAGAAAAGTATGTTCCCTCTCAATATATTCAACCCATTCACGACCGTGATCAGAAAGAAGGAATAGTGGATAATGATTTGCTAAGTTTGTCACAATCTCCCCTGTACCTGGAATTGCCTTCTTAAAATGCTCTCTGATAATCTTCTTTATTTCTTCAACACTCAATTCCCAGCCATGCTCCGCCTTCAATTTCTGCAAATATTCTTCTTCGCTGCAATAGCCCAACAGAAAATCCAACATTGTATTGCTGCGGAATTGCCTCAGAATCTCATCTTTGGGAGCAGAAAGATGCACTTGTAATCTCTCTTCTATCCCTGTCAGACCTGTAATCAGCACGTCTGACAAATCAAAAATAATGATCGTAATCATTAGGTTTTCCTCCAGATATAATGTTCTTTGAAACGATTGTGCTACTGCGCCGCCTAACGCCAACTTCAGTTGCCACGAGAATATACCAAACACGCTGGCCGCGCCTTCTCCTGAAAGTGGTTGAGTACCGACTATTCCAGCATCGGCTCGCAAACTATTAGCTACCGCGCTAGCTTGCAAACAATCTAGAAAACCCTGGATATGGAATGAGTGGTATTAAGTCAAAATCAATTAGACCCGCCGAGACCAATGGTAATTCGGATAGCTTTTGTTTGGCTTCGTCAACATCTCTACACTCAAGCATTAGTACAGCCGAAGTCCCGTCAGCGCGAAAGTAAATATCTCTGATGAAATCTTCTTGGTAGAATTTCCAAACTTTTTTAGCTTCTTCTAATAGGAGGGGCTTAAAAGCCGCTGTTGTGGCCTCGGGTTTCTCAACTTCTAAAGCCAATATCCGCATAAGTTTCTCCTGGTCAAATAACCTGAATATCCGATGCCCAACGGTAGCGAGCTGAGCGGTGCCGCAAGCCATATTTCATCATTCTGGGCGGCTATGGTGTTAGTCCCGTTAGTCGAACCAACTCACCCCACAACCTTTTTCCTAATACCTCGTCATTCATTGCCTTATCAGGTTTTTCGACGCGTTTATCCAGTTTGAACAAGGCTCCATTGATTTCACTACGATCTCGATGCGAAAGCATCAGGTCCGCAATTGGCTCACCCGCGACCGCAGGCGGCCTCGCAAAGAAAACTGCCACCATCCGGTAGAGATAACCCGTGAGTCCGACGGATAGCCACCTCTTGGTCAACTCTGGATCTGATTTATCGAAGATGAACCAAGGATTGAATGCCACAGAGGAGATTTTTCCTTCATATCGTCGAGCCAACTCCGCAGCGATCACTCGGTGCATTGTCTTGGTCCTTTCATATGCAGTCATTGGCCTGTGATTTCTGATGCTTTCAAGATCATCCCAGTCGATTTCTTTATAGGATGGATTAATAACATGAAGGACCAATCCGTCTGATTGCTGCATCCTCTCCAACAACAGCTGGGTGAACAGAAACGGCCCCATCACGTTCGTAGCAAACATCAGCTCATGACCGCTGGGCAGGATGTTCGGACCCTTTTTTGGGGTTTGGGCAACGGCAGATAATATCAGTCCATGTATCATCCGAAATCGGTTCAACGCCTCCGCAGCCACGAGCCTTACAGACTCCATAATAGAGAAGTCGATTACCAGCGTGGCAATGTCCGTATCCTGATAATCGATCTGCGCTTCAGATAAAGCCACACGGATAGAATCCGCCCTGGCTTCTAATCTCTCGAGCTTACGCCCGAGCAACACAACTCTAGCGCCACGTTTTGCCAGCGCGACCGCAGCTCCTCCCCCAACGGATCCAGTCGCTCCAGTAATCAGTATTGTCTGTTTATTCGTCATTTTGATAATCTCCGCTGTAATTATTAGATGAGTTGCTGATAGAAGTGGATTTCTCCGTTGGTTGTAAACTATCTTTGGCGGTCATCGTTCTTTCTCCTCTTCGGCTATTCCGAGAGATGTGCTCATTTAAACTTCATTTGACATCTGACGCATCTGCCTGGCCGGGTTCAACGCAAATGACCGAAATCAATGGCAAGCCTAGGGAATAGAGTCGGCGAAGAAGGCCCTGTAAAGCGGCTTGGTCGACGGTGCCGGTCAAGGTGGTGACCGGCGGACTCTCATCCTCGCTTCCAACCGTAACGGTCATCCTCCTGTCCCAGTCTGCCCAACTTTCATCCAGGTGTCCCGGCACTTTAATTTGGTAGGTTGCCGGTCGGTCTAACGTCAGCTTTTGTTTGACTTCCTTCATCATTGATTACCTCTTACACCCACAGCATATACCTAAGGTGGTATTAGTGTCTTACCCCGAAAGTGTTATTCAAGGGGTTAATTGCAGAACTAGGGACATTGGCACCTGGGAGGATTGAAGAGGCAGGCGTGTGTAAAACTGCCTTCCTCTTTTTGATGATCCCTGCCCGTCACTCACTCGGTAAGGAGTTGATGAACTTACCCACCAGCTTGTTGATAGCCCCTTCGAATTTCCAGCCTCCCTCCGCCGCTAATTCAGGACCTTTCAATGGATCAGCGGTGGTTACGATAATCATGTCAAGCTCATCTATCAGGATAATGTAATTTCCGCCATGACCCGACGCGTAGTTGAAATAACGGTCGCCTGCCCTCCCGGACCACCATTGATACCCATACCCGAGATCGCGATAGTACCCGTAGCTGTTTCTAAAGCCTTCCGAGTACCTTTGCAGGGATTCCCTGACCCAATCCGCAGAGATGATCTGGTTTCCCTCATACTCACCATCGTTGAGATATAACAAGCCGAACTTGGCCATATCACGAGCCGTAACGTAGATTTCAATACAGCCAAAGTTGTAATTATCTGCCAAGGCGCTCCAATCGCCCACCTGCGCGTTAATCGGCGAGAAAAGATGCTCCTGAGCGTATGATTTGAGATCTGTATCGCACGCCCGTGCCACAATAATCCCCAGGATGTGGGACGTCAGATTGCTGTAATTAAACTCGGTTCCCGGATCACTGATGAGAGGAAAATCAACGATATGGGGTGTCCAGCGCCAGTTATCGGTGAAGAAGAGAAGATCGAGATAAGGAGGCGTGAGTTCCTCATCGGGATATCCAGCGCGCATCTGCAACAGATCCCTGATCGTGATCTGATCCTTCCTCGGGTCCGTGATTTGATCGGCAAATTCGGGGAAGAAATCCATCATCTTCTGGTCCACGCTTGATAGGCAGCCTTGATCCAGCGCAATCCCGACCAATGACGAGGTATAACTTTTCGTCACCGATTGCCGAGCGGACAACTGCTCAACCGACCCTTCATTGAAGTACCCTTCAGCGATCAGACGGCCGTTCTTGATAACCAGCAGCCCATAAAGAGTCTCCAATTCGGCCGCATTATGATATAGCTCCGCCACAAGCATCGGATCCAGCCCCTGCTCTTCAGGCGTCGACACGTTCCAGTCATCCCCGGGCAGTGTCGTGTAGTCAACCGCTGCGAGATCCTCAGTCGAAGGGCCGCATCCGACCAGCATTGATAGGATTAGGATCGCGATGGCGATTATGAGGAAAGAATGCTGACGCCCTTTTGTTGGATTTTTCTCTTTGTTAGTCATCGTTTTTCTTCCTTCTTGGCTATTTCCGAGATTGATGAAGTCTTACACCTTCAGCATACACGCAAGATGGTATCGGTGTCATGCTCCTAACGTGTCATTCGTGGAGCAAGAATTCCATTGCTTTATCTTTTATCTTTTCCATCGTCTGTGTATCAACAGCTTCTTCAGCATATTCGATAACCAGGCTCAGTTTGCCCGAGCAGGTCACCGCGCCGAGCACCAGGTTGACATGCGACAATGGGAAGGCGCCGCCAGGTTGCATGATTAAGCGATCCAGCTCAAGCGCACCATAGGTCTTCGGAAAACCCATACGGCCAAGATTGGTGATGGCGGGACCCATAAACATCATCTCCAGGGAATCCATTTTGTCCCGCTTCAATAGCCTTAATACGACATCCTCTTTCTTACTGAAGGCGGATAGCTTTTCATATCTAGATGAATCTAAGGGGACAAGCGCGCCCAGTTTCTTGAAATTCATGGCCTCGAAAAACGTTGGTTCCAGATAGAGCCAATCGAGGAACTGACCGAACACTTTCTTGTTCGTGAAATTCGGCTTGATTTTCTTGTGGAATCTGCGCGCATTCTCCCAGAAGCTTGTCTTGGGGTTATATTTCAATTTCAGCTCAACACCCGCGGCATAGAATCCCATCCCTTCCCCCGGAGGATTCGGAAGTCGATCGCGCAAGCTGGTTGCTATCACGGTCCTCGCATGATAGGGCTTCTCACCCTGCACGAAGCTCTGTGCCCCGGAAAAGGCGGCCGTGAGGGCAGAATTCACCGTGACATTCTCTTCTCTGCACCGCGCGACCAAGGCAGAAGTCTCCGCCTCAGACAGCTCGACGGAGAAGATTTCATGGTTGTAGTTATCCCAGTATGTTTTGGTGAGTATCTCGTAGTCTTCATTGTCGAAATAGACGCCTTCTTCCGCCCATTGCCGATTCATCCGATTGATGAAGAACTTGCGTAAACCAGATTGCGAAACATCACCTGGTAAATTATCCAGTGTAATTGGTGCTGGAGCCGGCAATGCTTCAACTCCTCGCGACGGATCACCAAGATGCACCATCAAGTCTCGGGCAACGTAAGCCAAAGACATCCCATCGCAAATGATATGGTGGCACAGGATGATCAATTCCGATACGGCCGGCGATTGGACCAAGATGAACCGAATGGCTGGACGGGTTTCAAATTCATACGGAATCTTGGAAGCTTCAGAATAGATTTTTATCCAATCGTTCTCAGATTTTCGAGGGACAAGCTCGATGGGGATTTCTTGGATCCCTTCGGAGGTAAACCATTGCGTATGATCGGTCTCGTCCTTAATCCGAACTCTGAGGAGAGCATGCCGTTGTTGGGCTTTAGCAACCGCACCCTTTAGCATGTCTTCGGAAACATTTCCTTTGATTCGGGCTACCATGGTTACGATAGAAAAGGGCGAGCGCGTAAATAATCGCTCTGGTGAAGTGACTTTTCGTTCGTACTTCTTGACTTCTATATTTTCGGACATCTTTTTCTTCCTTTCTGAGATATTTTCTCATTGATGTTAAATGGTGGTTGAAATTCCAGTTCGCATAATTTTGATCGATGTGGGCCTTTGATTATTTACTGCATGTTGCCTGTATACATGGTAGATCCGGTCACGCTAATTTCAGCAACTACGATCGTATCCTGATCGAAGGTTAGAATTATTTGAAACAAGATTGAATAATTCTTGCCTTGAGATTACTAGCAAAGTGGTATTAGCGTCATCGTCCGAACGTGTTATTTTGGGGGTTATTATTAGGTTTAATAGGGGGGTAAACAAAGGGCCGCTATCTGCTAGCCCGTCAGGTTTATTTACTTTGTGCACCGCCATATTTCGGCATCAGGAACCCAGGCGATTAGATGGAGGGCAAGATCCTCAAAACCCTGGCCTTGGCAACCGCCTGCGTACGGTTGTGGGCGTCGAGTTTGCCGTAGATATTACGGGTGTGGGCCTTGACCGTGTTCACTGAGAGGAAAAGTCTTGTTGCAATTTCCGGATTGGTTAACCCCTCGGCGATGAGTTGGAGCACTTCAATTTCCCGTTCGCTCAAAGTCTCAAACAATTCAGATTCTGAGGCTTGAGATTTCGATGGATCAGTTTGCTCCGGTTCGGCAACGGGGAATGCTGCCAACAGACGGCGAACATAATCTGGTGCAATTTCACGAGAAAGGGCTTCGTAGAGCAGACGGGCCATCGGCGGGCCTTCATCCACGAAAATGCGGACGAAGCCTCCTGGTTCTGCGAGGGTAAGGGCTTGCTCCAGCGTAACCATAGCCTGGCTTGTGTCGCCAACGGATTGGAAGACCATTGCTTGGAGTATCAGAATCTCGATCACTCTCGTAGTACGATCCCTTGTTTCTGCTGCCTCGAGTAACCACGTCAGCAGTTGGTATTCTAAGCCAAGGATACACCATCAAGACTTCATATCATTTTAGAAATGATTAAACCATGGTGCAGGAAGTAGCAAATAACCGTTGCAAAAGAAGCGCTGTGGAATGTGCGTCCGGGCGCAGGCGATTGCTAGGCTTTATCGCGATCCTCAACTTTAATTTCCATTACTGCACGCCCCCATCCACCACATTCCAACCCCGCGTCAAAACATGCAGCTCGCTTGAATCTCATTTCATTGGGATCAACACCTGCATGAAACAGCTCGTTTGCCGCAAAAAGCTGGGGCGTTATCGTATTCAAAGCGTAGATACATATTCTTTTGGGACACAGTTCAGTTATAAGGTTCCCTGCTCCATCAAAATAGAACTTATCGCCAACCCCGTGTTGACTGTTACAACCATGCGAATCAATTACCTCCACAATGATTGTCTTCTTGAGTAACTCTGGAGCTTTAGATAGTACATCCACATTTCTCGGGTTTTCTCTGAACATTTTCATTTCATCATTAGTGTAACTTAATCGCTTTTTTATATACTCCCACTTAATAATATTCCATGCTGCATCTCGTACGTTCATTTCCTTTCTCTCCATTTTTTCAGAAGACCGGGATTAGGTGGTAGTTTTCGTTTATCAAATCGACCAAAGGCATTAGTATGATGATCTGGGTGGCTGGCGAAGATAAGTGTCGTCATCAATTTGCTTTAACATGAAGTCTGCAACATCGGCCCATGATATTTTGAGTTTGACTGTTGTATCGTCTATGCTGAATCCGTGACATTATTGCCTTCACGCGTTTGCAGGTTTGGGTCAATCCAAATCAGCAGGCCAACTTTGCCAGCAGTCGTCAGTTCTGAATCTTCCGTGACTGTTTTGCTTTCTTAATCAAGCGATTCTTATCAGCTCGCGGAGTGCATCCTTCACCATTTCCTGTACCAAAATTTCATTCATCATCTTCTTTTCTCTGTTAAAAGAATCAAGATTGGGCAATTCTTAGCTGTCAGATTACGAGCAAAATGGTATTAGTGTCATCGTCCGAACGTGTGATTCAAGGGGTTAGTTGTAAGCTTGGAGCAATAGGGGATGCGGCACGGGCAACAAAAAAGCGGGCTGCTAGCCCGCTAGAATTTGTTGTTGTATCGTAGTCAATGCCGGTTTCAGGCAACCATGGACTAGATACCAGACAGAATACCGAAGGCTCTGGCGTTGGTAACCGCTTGCATTCTGTTATGGCTATCGAGTTTGCCGTAGATATTGCGGGTATGGGCCTTGACCGTGTTCACCGAAAGGAAAAGTCTTGTAGCAATTTCCGGATTGGTTAGTCCCTCAGCGATGAGCTGGAGCACTTCAAGTTCGCGTTCACTCAACGGCTCAAACAATTCAGTTTGGGGATCTTGAGATTTGGATGGATCAGTTATCTCCGATTCGGCAACGGGGAAGGCTGCCAACATTCGACAAACATAATCTGGAGCAATCCCATGGTTAAGGGCTTCATGAAGCAAGCGGGCCATTGTTGGGCCTTCATCCACGAAAATGCGGACGAAGCCTCCTGGTTCTGCGAGGGTGAGAGCTTGCTCCAGCGTAACCACAGCCTCGCTTGTATCACCAACGGATTGAGAGACCATTGCTTGGAGTATCAGAATCTCGATCACCCTCGTAGTACGTTCCCCTGTTTCTGCTGACTCGAGCAACCGTTGCAACAGCTTGGCCGTTTCATCCACCCACCCTTGAGCGATAAGGATACGGGCTAGCACTACATACTCAATTAGCCAGAAATAATCTATTTCGGGCAGCGGTCTGAGTTCTCCAGCGGCGACCAGCCCACGTACTCTCGCCCATTGCGAAGCTGGCTCCAGCTTATTTTGGGCCAACCATAGCCGCGCCTGCCAGGCTGCTATCTGGTTCGTGAACCAGGGGGGCATATCCGTCTCACGGCCGATATTCTCCGCCTTTTGGATGATCTCTTCGGCGCCGGTTATATCTCCCTTGGAGCATAATACCCTCATCAAGCACAGATAGCTCCAACCGAGCATCGACTTATTCCCGCCCCCCTCGAACAGTGCGACACCTTTTCCCACCATATCTATCGCCCCATCAAGATCGTTTAACTCGGCCAGCGCTTCGCCCCATATCGCCAATAACCAGCCGACAACTCCTGCTTGGGACAATCCGCTCTTGACGGCCAATTGCATCTGTTGCTGGCATATCTCTATGGTCCTCTGAAAATGGCCTTGCTCCCTCAATGTTACTGCCACTTTCAGATTGGCCACAATGAGAAAATAGATGTTTCCTGCCGCTCTGCTCACCGCTAGCGCTTCTAATTGCGCCTGGTACGCTGCCTCCATCTCGCCTTTAAAAGCATGCGCATCACCTAAGGCAATAGCAACCATGCTACGCATGGTTAAGTCCTGCTCGGGAAGATATTGAAGCGCCTGGCGTGCGTGTTGAATAATCCCTGGAATATCTCCCTTGTGGGAGCTAATAAATGCTCGGACAGCTTCTAACCTTCCTCGCAACTTCATCCTATCAGTATCAGACAGTCGGTCTTCTTGTTCTGGCGGTGAGGTTTCAGATGGGCGATCGGTGTTGGGTTCAAGCGCCTGTTCGGCAGCTCGCAGACTGGATTCAGCCGCAGCCTGCTGCCCGCCGGTGAACAGATACAAGGCGTGAAAAATACAGAGTTGTGGCTTGGAGAATACCAACTCAACAGGCAACTCACCTAACCAGCGTCGCAATTTGGCGTGTTCACCGCGCGTCCATAGGGCATCAAAATGTTCGTCGATCAGGTGCGCCGCCCACTCGAAATCCTCTGCGCGCAGCGTATGCTCTATTGCCTCATCGACGAAACCGTTCTGCATGTACCATTCACTGGCCCTGATGTGCAACGTTGGTACCCAATCCGGTTGCTTTTGACGCAGTCGCTTGCGTAACAAGTCGGAAAAGAGATGGTGGTAGCGATACCAACGCCGCTCCTCATCCAGGGAGACGATGAACAGGTTGGCGCGTTCTAGCGTTTCCAGATATGCTTGCCCGTCTTTCTGACCGGTGAGGGCATCACACAGGGGGCCGGTCAGCCGGTTGAGGACAGCAGTTTGCAGCAAGAATGTCTGGATGCTTTCGGACTGTTGTTCCAGAACCTCTTCAATCAGATAGTCCAGTACAAATCGGTGGCTTCCGGTAAATGATTTAATAAAGCCAGCAGCATCTTTACTTCCTTGCATTGAAATTGCGGCCAATTGCAGACCGGCAATCCAACCCTCGGTACGGTTTTCCAGTACAGAGATATCATCCTTCGAGAGATTCAACCCCATCACCTGGGTGAGAAATTCGGTGGCTTCGGAAGAAGTAAAACGCAAGTCTGTAGCGCGCAGTTCGGCCAATTGTCCACGAGCACGCAGGCGGGCTAAATGCAATTGTGGGTCATCGCGGGTTGCGATGACCAGATGCATCTGCGGCGGCAGGTGTTCGAGCAAGAAGGTGATAGCATCGTCAACCGGCGACGAAACTATGCTGTGGTAGTCGTCAAGGACGAGGATGATTCTGTCGGGGATGGCAGTAATATCGTTGACTAGAGAGGTCAGGACGTCTTCGGACGGCGGTGGCTGAGGGGACTGGAGCATGACGAGCGCTCCTTCCCCAATGCTGGCTCCTATTCCTTCGACCTGGTTCAGGGCGGCGATAAAGTATGTTAGGAACCGCGTTGGATCGTTGTCGCTATCGTCCAGTGAGAGCCAAGTGATTTTATTTACGATTTGGCTTTCTTTTGCTGCATCCAGTCGTAAATTACGCACCCATTCGCTGACCAGTGTGGTCTTGCCAAAGCCGGCCGGGGCGGAGATGAGGGTCAGCTTCCCATTCAGTCCAGCGTTGAGTTTCTTGATGAGGTGGGGACGCGGGACAAGGGACGGCCGTTTGGGCGGCATATACAGTTTGGTTTGTAGCAGTAGTTCTCGGCCTACGAACGGAGTCGGATGTGCCGGTAGATTTGAACCCGGACCGCTGAGACTCCGTAATGGAGGAAACTTGCCCGATAGGTCCGGCGCGCATAACTGGTATATATGTTCCGGATAAGGAATATCACCGATATGATGCGAACCCAGATCGATGAACGTGACGTCCGGTGGCAACTGCGAAACTACTAGTGATTGGGCGGCCTGAGAGAGTAGGATTTGTCCTCCGTGACCGACATCCTGTATACGGGCGGCCCTGTTGACGGTAGGGCCATAATAATCACCATCTCGTAACTCCGCCGTGCCTGAGTGCATACCCATGCGCACTCGCAGCTGACCAATCGATTCGTCCCACGCTTGTGCCAGCAATTGCCTTTGCGCCGTCACAGCTGCAGCCACAGCTTCTGGCGCTGTCGCAAATACTGCGAGTACGCCATCGCCTGTCGTTTTGACAACAAGACCACCATTCTCCATGATGGCCGCTTGTAAAAGGGCGTCATGTTGGGCCAAAGCATCTTGCATAGTCTTTGGGTGCTGCTCCCAGAGCTGGATGCTGCCTTCGATGTCTGTGAACAGAAAGGTGACCGTTCCCGTTGGCAGGTTCATCTGGATATCTCGTCCTCGCGTCTCACCGTACGCACGCTTCCAAGAGCTCTAAGGTGGCACGAATCGCATTCAAGCGGGCCAGATCATCATAAAGAAGGATTATGGACAGTACTCTAGGAGGAGAATGCGGTGACTGAGGTGCGCCGCCACTTGAAGGTACCTCGTTCAATTCATTAGGTTGCTTATCATTCAAAATGCTTCTCCTTACCCCAGTATAATAGGTTTCGCCCAAACATGTCCAGAGAAGGATGAACCGGTCTGACGAGTACGCCAGGGAATTGCACAGCCATGAATAACCTTTTTCTCCACCAGCATCTGGTCTTTTCGAACCTGAGGGGATACGCTAGATAATTATCAAGCTTCCACCCCATGAGGTCAACGGTCATTCTGACCTCGCGTTTTGCACATGAAATAGGTTGTGGATAGCCTGACTAAGAGACTGCAAGGAGAGGAAAATGGCGTCAAGAATAATAGGGCCTCGGTTTGAAAGGATGTCAACCCCTCAGGCAACGACAATCATCTTTTCCACCTCTGCCAATCACCTTTATAATTGTGACTCGTGAGACTAGAGAAGGAAAAAATGGGCGCGATTGGACTCGAACCGTCAAGCTAAACTGCACATTAATGAGCACGCTCAGCCCTTGTCGGATGCAGAACTAAAAAGGCGGTGGACTGGATTCTATGTAATCACATTACCTCATAGATGCTCTGGAAGACGCCGACTGCACGCAAATCTACCAAGAGCAGATCACCGGCTCCACCAAAGACCGTCCGGAGCTTCAGAAGATGCTGGAGCGACTGCGGGAAGAGGATGTGATCGTCATCTGGAAGCTCGACCGGCTGGCCCGCTCTCTGAAAGACCTGGTTGCGTTGGTCAATGAAATACAGGAAAAAGGCGCCGGATTAAGCAGCTTGAACGATCATATTGACACAACGACGCCACATGGAAAGTTCACATTTCATCTCTTTGCTGCACTGGCTGAGTTTGAACGAGACATTATTCGGGAGCGTACCAATGCAGGTTTAGTGGACGCGCGGGCTCGTTGGAGAAAAGGTGTCCGACCGAAAGGGTTGTCAAAAAAGGCGCAACACACGGCCATCATTACTGAGAGGCTGTACGAAGAAGGGGAGCTAACGATTAAGGAAATTTGCCAGCAGCTCTCGATATCCAAAATGACACTCTATAACTACCTCAGGCATAGAGGTGTGGAGATTGGCGCTGCTCGTCAGAAGAAGAAAATTGGGATTTAAATTATCTCGCTACAAGTAGGCATGATCTAGGAGAGGAAGCGATGAAAACAGAAACGGAAGCCACCTCTTTTGGCTCTATCACTATTGACGGCCAGAAGTTCGATCACGATGTAATAATCCGACTTGATGGGACAATCAGGAAACGAAAGAAGAAGCTTTCGAAAAGGCTCTATGGGACCTCGCATAAGATATCACGGTCGGAAGCTGATTTCATTTATGAAGATGGAGCCCAAACATTGATTGTTGGAACCGGCCAGTATGACCAGGTTCGCCTCTCTGACGAGGCCCAGGAATACTTTGATGGCCATGGGGTGAAACTAATCACTGTTGCGACCCCCGAAGCGATCAGATTGTGGAACGATGAGGAGGGCGCCGCGATCGGTCTTTTCCACGTGACGTGCTAGGGCCAGGATCTATTAGCGAGGCACCCAATCGGCTTTCTACTGAAGGAGGTGTTGTATCGATATGAGTCCGACCCGCCTGTCACGGTCAGAATCAGCGATCCGCGTCGTCCTTGAGTTCAATGAAGCCTTCAACCGTCATGATATCGTCGGTATGATGCAGCTTATGAGCGACGATTGTATCTTCGAAAACAGTAATGCAGCCCCCGACGACGCTGTGTACTCGGGGAACGAAGAAGTAACTCAGTTTTGGCAGGACTTCTTCCGCGAGTCGCCCAATGCCCACATCGAGATCGAGGAGATTTTCGGCTTTGGTATTCGATGCGTTATGCGCTGGAGATACGACTGGCTGGATGTGGCAGGAAAAAAGGGACATGTCCGCGGAGTCGATATTTTCCAAGTGAAGAATGATTCCATCTGCGAAATGCTGTCCTACGTCAAGGGATAGTGTGGATGTGAATAATGGAACTGACTCTCAAATGGAATTCACTCGAGTACAGCTACTATCTATAGATAGTATTTTGGGCTGCCTAGCCGCTTCTCCTCAGCGAAAAGCCGGGCCATTAGATCGTTGGCTGCAACGAAATGCTGTTCGGTCGTTCTCGCCAAGTTTTCCGCCCCAACCAAGCGTGTCTCGGTCTCGCGCGGTGGCCGCAACGGCGTTGCCCACGACAACCATTCCGATTGCGCGACTACCAAACTCCAGGCAACAGGCGGTAGCGCACCTGTGTCGCGTAGGCCTTGTAGCCCGGCAACTCTTCGTGCAAAGTCCGGTCCTCGAGAGCTGTTCGCAGGACGAGTAACGCGGCGGATGCCGCCATAGGCAATAGCGCCCACCATGATCCCAAAGCCAGAGCCATGCCCAGGAAGGCTGGGATGAAACCGGCATAGCCGGGATGGCGCACGCTCTGGTAAGGGCCGTCGGTACAGACTTGATGCCCGCGATCCTCCTGGATGCGCACCACACGGGAGAAATATTGGTTGGTCACCATGGCCCAGCCGAAGAGTATGTAACCCAGCGCGACCACAATCAGGCCGGCTACTTGCAGGCCCAGGCTCATGTCCGGGGACCAGCCATAACGGTAGTCTAGCCCCGCCAGGATCCACCCGCCGAGCAGGACGGCGCCGAGGGTGGGGGTGAGCCACTTGTCCCAGCTCTTCGTGTCCTCTGTGATCAGCCGGGAACGCTCCCCGATCAGGCTTGGGTTGACGCGCAACAAGATGAGCATCAGCACGAACAGGTAAACCAGGTGCACGCCGATCAAGGCCCAGGCCATGCCCCAATAGATGGTGCCGGCCGGTACGAAGAGAAGCGCCCCTAGCATGACCATAGCCGCGATGAGTCGTAGAAAGAACAGGATGAAGCTGCGGATAAGGCTTGGTCTGTCTTTCGATTGCTGATCCAGAGGATTTGTGGTCATAGTCATCCCCCTATTCAACCCTTTACCTTCGGTACGTATTTAGCCTGGATCTGGTTGCGTTTTGTGTGGATTCATCTTATCAAAAGTAATTTTCGCTCGAAAAACGGGCTAAATGCAAGCGAGTTTTTCCATGAAATTCGTCGAACCCAGTTGAGGCTAGGCAACGGATTCGGAAACAAAACGAAGTCAATCAGACGACTGATTGTGTCATGTGGCGTGGGCAGAGGCGTTGGGAACGGAGAACCAGGGGTGTGAGCCGAATTGATTCCGAGGTACTGGTTCGCCGCGGGTCACGTACCACTCAAAGCCTCTTACGAACGACGACAGGTATCTTGTAAGCATAGGGCCAACGCGCAAGATGTGTGGGAGCCACCGAATTGCCACAGGTACGTTCTGAAGCACGTGAGGATAGATCGTGATTCTCAGGATACAGTTCTGTTCATCGACAGGCATTATTCGCCACGACACGAATGACAACCGCCCACCCTGCCTTCCTATCTCGAGGTCATAGCCGACCCCATCGATCCATTGACAGAACCGGCGCTCAAAAACCCAACCACTGAGGTAATGAATCTGATCCTGGGACCCTTCGCCAGGCCACACCTCGACCAGATTCTTTGTACAAAAGGGATGGCAAAGCTCGAGATTGCCCGGCATCGAGATAACGGCCCAGACCCTATCTGCAGATGCCGTAATAGGTTGCGAGACCGCAACCGGCCATTTGTAGCCTGGTTTGGGATCTTCCCACTCTAGCATATTCCCTTCCGTCATAGCGCCACTTAATTAATGATTAAACAAACCGCCAAAACTTATAACAGTCTATCTCAATATATGACAATAATCATACGAAGATTCAGTATCCGTTAATGGTCAATTGGAGGAGGATGTCTGAACCCACCTTGAAGTAATCAAGCAGAAAGATGGCCGGCGAACCTCGCTCGGATTAGTGTCACAAAGTATTGATCCCGCACCAACACGGCCGTATACGACTCCACCCCCGGAAACGCTATCATCACTTCGCGTTCAGACAATCCCTGCATTGAAATGGCGTTGTCTGGCGCTTCGATAACCTCGGCGTCCTCGATCGGGTCAAACAATGCACGAAATTCCACCGCGGCCGGTGATTACTTGTTGATTATCATCTGGAATCGAACACCTCTTCCGGCCGCTTTCAAGATCTTCTTGCGCAAGTCTGGAGTGAAATCGGTGCAGCGCACACACTGGGCCCAGATGACATCACCGCTGCGTCCTTGTCGTACATCTCCATCAGGTACTTGATCATCGCCTCACGCGATAGGAACAGACTAACCTTCCGGCCGCCGTCGATAACTTCCTCCACTTCTCGACGATGCTCAAGTCGCATGTAATGCAGTGCGATCAGCGAAGTTACAACTGTAGTGATACCGAATATAAGGCTAATGATGTTTTGACTTAGAAAGGCTCCCATAAATAGCCGGACGAATCCGTATGTATTCACTTATACCACGCAGAGACTGAGGACCACAACCCCCTTGAAACGTTGCAGTCGCTGACCATCGCAGGTAGCTGGCCAAGTTACGGTTGTGTTCTTCATCGATACGACTGCGCATCAGTTTGGACGGGGATACAATAAATTCAACCCGGAAGAACTGGTTGAGGAAGAAGACACCAACACTCATGCTGAATCCCTCCGGCCGGGCACTGGCATGATGGTGCGTCATTTCGAAAAGCAGGCAGGATCAGACAGGCAGTGATGAGCGGTCCATCATGACGATATTTCTAACCTCAGTTTCAACCCGACGAAAAGCCTTGCTGCAGCAGGAAGCTGCGGTAATCGTTAATCTCTTGCGAGTCGACGACACAAGGAGCAAATACTTCCCCCGTGGTTTCATCGTACCGGGTGGCGATGCTTGTTACATCATGAATGCATGCCTTAATGGTATTGTCGCTCTTGCCAGCTTGCTCTGGGTATTTCTGGTAGTTGGCGACTATGTCTTTAATGGTGACCATTGTTCTCTTGCCAGAGATGTCAAAGGCTTGCTTAATCAATGCTAAAACGAAGATACACAATTTGACAAGACACTATCCAAGCAGCAATATTAGTTGAAAATCCAATGGAAATGGATAATCTCGAGTCTCACTCAAACACAAAGAAGTAGGGCACGATTATGAGTTTGAAAACATCGCCCACCCCCTTGCCCTTTAAAAAATATGAAGTCTCTTTTGATCTACGTTACGCTATTTGGATCCCAGATGATACATACAGAGTCCACATCAACGAAAGACTCTGCAGCATCTGTACGGAGACTCTATTGCGAGATCAGGAAGAATGGCTAGGTTCAAGCATTCAGCTGCCAGGGCTTGTGCCGCTTAATGACTACCAGGGAACGGCAGGGATAACAAGACTGGCAATTACGTTTAAACATAAAGGAAAACAATCTATCGAAGAGATCCTCCAAATAGCAATTGAAGGTGCATCACGTCTTGTTCAAGTATACCGTTGGTTAACCGACAAATATTATGTTCGTCCAATAATCCGTGCAGACATAACCCATGCCAAGATCCTCTATCTTGATGCAAATGGCGAACCGATAAATCAGGGCACACTTGTTGGCCCACCAGGACCATATGGGCCACCACCCGCTCTAAACCCAGAGCTGGTTAATCATCTCAAAACGGCATTATTGGATGGTTCAAATCCGAGGATCGAACATAGATTGTTGCATGAGGCCGCCAGAGCTCTTCACTATGGCGACTTCCCCTGGTCAGCCTTCAATGCAATTACTGCCTTAGAGATAGCCGTCTCACACCCCTTTCTTAAAGTCTATGCACTAAATCAAGGTATCTCTTGGACAAAGTGGAAAGGTGTCGTCAACGATCTTACAGAGTCGAGGATAAAAGGTATCCTGACGCCCTTGTTATTTGACGAACCTCCAGCTCAACAAGCGACTTTGATCAGGCTCTTAAAAGCCCGCCATAAATCTATCCATAAGGGCGCGCCAGTACAGAAGATGCTTGCATCAGAGGGATTTAAAGCAGTTAAGCTATACCTGGACAAGATAAACGCTTTGAGAAATTGAGAAATCTTGAATTGGCCATCGTACCGCTTCATAATCCAATCAGGCGTAATCCCGTTTACGCTGCCCTTTGTGACAGTGTTGGAGTAGACCAGGCTAAGTTCAACAAACAGTCCCTGATAGCGATGAATGCACCGCTAGACTGAGCCGTTCATCAAACCAGGTTCTGACTAGTCCCACAAAATACTTATCTCTCACCAATACGGCCGTATACGACTCCACACCCGGAAAAGCAATAACCACCGCGCGATCAGATAGCCCCTGCATCGAAATGGCGATGTCCGGTGCCTTGATAACCCCCGCCCCCTCAATCGGAGCAAAAAGCGCCCGGAACTCTTCCGCGGCAGGAGAATGCTGATTGATGGCCATCTGAAATCCAACACCTCTACCGGCCGCTTTCAAGATCTTCTTGCGCAAGTCTGGAGTGAAATCGGTGCAGCGCACACACTGGGCCCAGATGACATCATCGGCTGCGTCCTTGTCGTACATCTCCAGCAGGTATTTGATCATCGCCTCACGCGATAGGAAGAGTCGGACTTTCCGGCCGTTGTCGATGATGGACTCGACGTCACGGCGAGGTGCCAGGCGTTGGTAGTGTAACTAGATTGGGTGTCCGGCATGGCGACCCGTCTTCCACGGTGTCCGCCCGCTGTTGAGCAGTCATGAGGAAGATTAGAATGGGTTGGTTCATGTTGGCTCCATCTGGCTGAAAACCGTTTCCAACGTATGCAAGGAAAGCAGAATATACTCTTTTCGAGTAACGCCATAATCCTGCAAGCCACCAATACATCGCCGCAATACTTCTCCTAAAATTTCGTCGAGGTCTCTATTGGGCAACCACAGCAACATAGTTGTCAGAATGGTAACACCTGAGTCTAAATCCCCTGCGGCGAAACTCTTGGAGCTTGCCTCTGCCACTTCGGCCAGTTCAGCCATCCCGCAGCGATCGGCCGGTTTCTGAAAAGCCAGGAGTGCCTGGGCAGTTGATGTGTTGAAATCGGAACGCAGCGATCGCCAATGCTGCAAATAGTACTTTTCATCCCCGACAATGCGAGCAATGGCCAGGCCGATCTCGCCCCGTGATACCTCAGACCGGGCCTGAGGTAATAAGTCAAAGAGCTGCTCAACAGAACCCGTAGCCCGCAACTTCCCTAGAGCAGAGACGTATGCCAGCCTGAGCCTGGGATTCGGTTCTTCCCGGAGCTTGACCTGGAAATGGGGAATGCTTTCGGCATCGTCAAGAAAGGCCAGGGATCGGGCGCTGTTCGCTTCCAACGGCCGGTAACCTGAGAAAAGAGTCCGCCGCAGGGCAGGGATAGCCTTTGGACTGCCTATCCGCCCCAAAGCCCGGGCTGCGGAGATATTTAACTCGGACTCGGGATCTTCCAAGACCTCGATAAGCGCATCCACCAATTCATCTTCGGCTGGAATGCGCCCGATGGAATGGATGGCCTCCTGCCGTACGGAGAAGCTGGGGTCGCGTAACGCTTCGATCAGTTCATTGCTGCTAATCAGACTGTGCGCGTCTCCCATCTGCTCTGTCGCCATTACCCGCGTCATCTCGTCGCCTGAGAAGTTATATCGCACCAGCGTGCGCAACGCCTTGACAGGGTTACCTCTTAGGAACATGCCAGCAAAATGGCGAAACGTCGTCGTCCTTTCGGTTTGCAACCGGACGGCGATGACGGCACAAATCAAGATCATGACAAAGCTCAAGACGAATAGAGGTGTATAGGGATCGATGGAGAAGCGCCATATTTGGGCTTCGAGATTTTTGGATACGGACAGGATCTGGCCAGCTAATAGCGGACCGAGTCCAGCAACAATGGCAAACCAGGCGTAGAAGACGGCCAGATAGGCCGATTTGTTTTCTTCGGGGATCGCATTAATGAAAAGGTACCGTGTCCAACTAATATCCCAAGCTAGCGTGGCCACGCCTGCGACCACGGCGATGGCCATCGCCAGGGGAGCGCTGGCAAGGTCACCTCGGGGTAAGAGAATCCAGGCCACCGGAAGGAGCAGCAGAAGATATAGACTAAGCTGCATCACAGGCTTGCTGCCGTAGCGGTCAGCGGCCCACCCCCATAAAAAAGAGGTAACTAGCGCTCCGATATAGGTGCCGACGCTCAGTAAGATGACGACGCCATCGGCGAGGCCGACCTGTTCTTTCATGAATAAGGGCACGAAAGAAATCACCGCACTTCCACCGATTGTGGCAAACCCCAAAACAACCAGGAAGAGGACGAAGTTCCGGCTATGCAGCGCCTGGTTCATCTGGCGAAAATGACCATCACTCGCTATTTCAGGCTGGCTGCTTTCTTCGGCCGGTACGCGGGTAAAGGCAATGACGGAGATCAGGCCTATAACAATGCCAACGGCGATGAGGATCATGAATGGTTGCAGGCCTGTTAACCTCTCGATGACGTACCCTGCGACCAGGGCAGCCAGGATGCTGGCCACAGTCGTGCTCATGCTATTAATGGCGCTATATTTGCCGCGTATATTGTCCGGGACAATTTCCTTTCTCCAGGGATAACCACCGGTCTCGGCGATGGCCCTGCAGGTGCCAAATAGCAGGATGATGACCGCTACCCAAATGAACGCGCCATCGGTTCCATAGCGGTCCAGGACGGCTGGCGTTAGAAGCAGAAAGGCTATGACAAACTTGCGGATACCCCAGAAGATGACATAGGTGCGCTTGTAGCCAAAACGGGCTACGGATGGGGCGATGAAAGGTGCGATAATGCCTAGAAAGGGAATAATCGCCAACAAAAAGCCAATCTGGGCATCGTCAAGCCCCAATTCGTCTAGGAAAAGTACAAAAACGGAGCCAGAAAAGGCGAACAAGACGAAGACGATGTTAAGCGTCTGGGCTCCTACTAGCCAGGGTAGCCGGTTGATCTTCTCGACGTCTGTCAGAGTGGAAGTCATGATAGATTGAGGTCGCCGGTCCTATTGAGTGAATCCTGACCGTCGGTAAGCCAATCTAACGTGAAGCTGGCATAGGCGATACCACCTTGATTCCCCTGTTTATGAAGCAAGCCAATTCTCATGACATCTTGAAAGACTAAATCGCTATATGCGGCCGCGCCGGGTCGATATGTCTAATATGCCGGACTATGTGTCAAGCTACCGATCATGCAAATCTTACACCTACCACAAGTTAGACCGATTGTTATCAAAACACCGAATAATTGGGCATAGTATAATCTAGAACTACAAACTGCGTGGGAAATTGGAGAGATCATCGACTAGAGAACTATCCGGGTTAAATTTGAAGCAATGTCGAACAACAATCCTTACACGGAGTTAGCAGAGCTAGCTGCTTACACTGCTGGCTGTGTCGATAGGAATTGATCTTGAGACCTAATTTTTGTCTCATCACCACCACTGGCGGGCAAACGGAGCCGAGTCAAGAGTGGTGGATCTGATACTTAAGAAGTGGTGAAGGATATAGGAACCACGAAACAGCCATCTTTTTCCTGAGCAATTCAATACACGATTCAATGACCGTATCGCTTTCTCACTTAATATTGCCAGCTTCCTCTATGATCTGAATGATCGTTCTTAGCCGCGTCATCCTCCATGTCAACGATTGTACCGGATGGCGTATACCTTTCTCAAACTTCACCACAAGCTGTCTCAGAAGCTCTGAAATGTAAGGTATAATATTTGAGGTCGAGACGGTCGAGGTCCATTGATGGTTTTAGGAATGGTGTTCAATAATTATCCGATGAGAGTACCGGGGAGGCGAATCACGATGAAAACCGCAGCTAACTTCATTGAAGCAATTAAAAACGAGACCAACGGTTTCTCTTTTGGAGAACCGTGGAAGTACGATAAGAGTTCCACGACGACAGTACTTCCAATCCTTCGGGAAATAGGAACGAAAAGAAGTTACCTGGTATTAGATGAAGCAGAAGAAATACAGATGGAAGACACTGGACGGATCAGCTCCATTCTTGTAACGAACAATGAAATAGACCCAATTTTCATTAGAGCTGGGAATATATTCATGGGTTCGACTCAAGAAAGAGCCGCGATATTCAGCCGAATAGTTATGCCTTCCAAGTGTGAAAAGATTGATGTTGTGTGTGTTCATCTTTCAAGACCAATCTCTGGCGGCGCCCAGGTACATTCGGCTGGCTTCACTCCCCGTTCTATTGATTTGTCCAGTCAGCGCTCAACCTGGGATTCAGCACACGCATTCAGCGACTCAGCCATCACTACGTTGGCTAGGCTACGATCGCATAGACGCAGAACCGATGTGGCAGTTGAGCAACGTGCCGCTGCCAAGGAGCTAGCCTTTGCTAAAGAGGATGATGTTAGAGGAAATTTGAAATCATTTAGCAAAACGATTGAGGATGTTCTTGAGCAAGTGCCTTTCGGTGACAGTCAAGTTGGTATCGCTCTGATTGATGATAATGGTTTCGCCGGTATAGAAGTCTTCGATCACAGCGCCTCATGGAAGCCAGTAAAAAACCAACTCCTTCGCCGAGAGGGTGAAAAGATAACTGAGATAGATGTAGATGGAGTTGTTGATTGGAAACCTGAGAATGTCAAGAAGCAAACGAAGAACTCTTTAGAGAATCATTTCGAAGAAGAAGATCTATACAAAGATCAGAATACGCGAACCATCAAGATCAGCTCTGGTAATTTCATCGGTGAAGTAACATTGATCAAGAATCAGGTTATTCACCTACATCTGGCCTGATCCAGATAAATATCTATTCACGAACAAGCGAAATAAAAGAGCCGAATCGCGATAACTCATGCGGAAGATAGGCTGGTTTGCCTGATTGCCCACAGTTTTATTTAGAACCAGGATGCGGATAGATGAACCAGTATGACGATACTTTCTATCTAAGTCTTAGTAAGTATGGTAGAAAATAACTTAAGCTTGCATCATGTACCGTAAAGTGCCACCCATTTGCTGGACCGCATTCTGGTAATCCTCAAAGAGGATCGACCATACGAACTACGGGACGTAGATGGAACCCAGGTAACTGCAAAGCAAGCCAAAAGGATCATCACCGAAAAGTACACCGTGCCCGAGGAGGTACGAAAGCGCAACAGCCGCCGAGGGCGCCAACAGCGAATCGAGCGAAGGGCAGAGCAAACGTATGCCCGGCAACGAAAGCGCGAGGGAAGACCGACTATATAGCTCGAGGTTGGCCTTTTAACCACCTCAATAGGGTTACGATCTTCCCTCACCAATTACAATAAAGCCGATTAGCTGCAACGTCAATACCGACTGGAGTGGGTAACGTTGCGTGCTGTTCGTATTACCATGTTACGAGGAGATCTTATCTGAAGTTGTTAAGGTTCAGTTGTTTGACAAGACTTAGAACTTCTTGACAAGACACTATCCTAGTTGGGGGCGGAATTACTGTTTTTGACCCTCCTTAAGGTTCGCTTAAGACAACTGATAACTGGTTATAAAGACCCGCGCGGCGGGTTTTGATATGCTTCTGCCAGTTCTTTTAAAGGCGATGGACACATTTGATTTGTTATTCAGTAGTTTTACTAATTTGGAATCGCCTTCGTGTCGAGGAGATAAGAGATGAAGAAAGTAATGATGAGTTTGATTTTAGCAGTAGGCGCGTTGTTCGCGGTTTCATTGAGCGCAGGCGCTGCGCCGGATGCGACCAAATTTATGAAGAGTGGGCCCTTCGAGGGAGCTTTCGCAGGTAAGGTCATAGCTGACAATGGCACGAGCACCGAGCTATCACTGGACCTGACCCATCGCGGCGACGAGGTCAAAGGATTTGTCGTCATCGGCGAGGGTCTTTATATAGATGCAGGCATGTGCGGCAAGGGTTATGTCCCGGCCGGGACACAATTTGCTCGGGGAGAAACTTCTTCGAATAACCGCAGCCACCTATCGGCCGAGTCGCAATTTAAGGTTAGCGGCCTGAAGGTCAAGGTTAAATTGGACGGCGATATTTCCGAAGATGGCGATGTGATGAACGCCAAAGCCAAGATTGACTTACCCTGGCTATGTGGTGGTGACCCCGTAATCAGCGGAACTTTGTACAAGGCCTGATCGGAAGGCGCCTAGAGGAATTATCGAATATATATTTGAACGCAAGTGAATTGGGAAGTAAGTAAAAAGTGATCTCATCCAGGATTAATGGACACGGAATCGTGGCTCTCTAAGCTGATAGGTTGTGCAACACGACTCTCAAACCACGACTTGAGAATGTCGACGAAATGGGACTCCCGCAATAGCACGGCCGTATACGACTCCATCCCCGGAAACGCAATCACCACTTCGGCATTGGACAGCCCCTGCATCGATATGGCATTATCAGGTGCCTCAATAACCTCAGCCCCCTCAATAGGCTCAAACAGCGTACGGATTAAGGAGAGCGATTTAGTCGCGTGGTTAGATAAACACACGTTCCCAGATAAGCCGATATAAGGTTTGGACGGGGAAGATACTTCGGGGACTGCATAAACTTGTTTGCAGGTATCTTGGGGAGTGGAGCCAATCCATAAGGTACACTATAAGGTACACTAAACGAGAAAACACCGCCGAAGCGGTGTTCTCTACCTCTGGTGGGCCGTACAGGATTCGAACCTGTGACCAAGTGATTAAAAGATGCTTGGTACTAAACTGCCGGGCATTTCTATTACCCCCATATATAGCCGTAAATAGTAAATAATCAGTCCCGTGAATGATATTAAGGGGTATCAAAATGGCCAGTATTATCCAATATGTCCATTAGGTGTAGCTTGTAAGCTACTCATAAGCTACTCTAAAATCCTATCCATCTCACTGGCCGCCTCGCCCTGCAAACCTGGAATAACGTGTTAATAGGTGTCTAGCGTAAAGACGATTGTGGAATGACCCAGAATCTCCTGAACGATTTTCGGATGTACGTTGGCCCGTAGCAGTAGCGTCGCGGCTGTATGACGAAGATCATGGAAACGCATCCTCTTAAGACCGACTTTTTCCAGCTATGCATGGAAATGACGAGAAAGGTTGCGTTGATCGGGCAACCATTTCTGTACGATCTATTGAGGTTTGGAGCGCTTACGGCGCTTCTTGCCATTAGGAAAGGTTATTTCAGCAACCCAGTAGCCGGTGGATTTCTCTTTGAAGATAGATCCTTCGCCTTTTGCTCGTCTCTTTGCCAATGATTTCCCCTGAAGTGCATTCGTTCTGATAATATACCTGACCGTTCAGTGGCATTCCAAGGAAGTAACTCGCCTGGTATCCATTTTCCGAATAATAAGAGAGCTCATCTCTTTGCCGAATAACTGGTCTTTGATTTCCAGACGGGGATTCCGGACGACTGGTCTTAGAGGTTAGCAATAGGAACCGCATAGACGATAAGACTCTTAAGATTGAGGGCGTTATTCGTGCAATATTATTCTGATTCACATTTTCGCTTTGTTTCGATCAATGTTGGCCTTATTCTCCAGATATAGTGCGAATTATTGAGGTTGAGAATAAGGCTGAATAATAGTGATATTTCCAGACTTTTTCTGTTGATTCCAGATTCAAACCGGACTATGATGGACGACTTTACTGGAATTCAAACCTTGGTCGGTCAGCTCAAGTCCGAGCAAGTGCTTCAAGTCAATCCTTCCTCCTACTGCTTGCGGCTTCTTGGTCAGAGAGATTATCTCGAATCAAAGAACTGGTTGCTGACTTACCAGAATTGACAACGCATTATTCATATTGTATATTGTATCCAATCGCTTGGAGCGCAGTTTACCCACAAGACAAGAGATTATATTCTGGCCTTTTTTCCTTACATCCCAACCTCAATGCGCCAACGCATAATCAGGGATAAACCGTATATGGAGGAGGAAAAGTCTGGCAGGGCCATCCTGGCCCGTCACACCACCCAGGAAACCGTTGTCGACTACTTGCGCAACCTGATCCTGAGCCATCAGCTCATGCCTGGCGAACGCCTCGTGCAGAGCGACCTGGCCGAGGAATTGGGGGTTAGTCGCACGCCAGTTCGCGAATCATTGCACCAGCTCGCTTCAGAGGGGCTTGTAACTAATTCAGCTTTCAAGGGTGCTTCGGTTGCCGACTTCTCATTAGGGGAGCTGGAGGAGATTTACTGCGTTCGTATAGGCCTGGAAGGCTACGCGGCCTACCTGGCGACTCAACTAATCACGGAGCGTGATATCCAGCAATTGAAGTCGCTTGTGGGTCAGATGAAAACTGTCTTTAAATTAGGCGATCGTCTTCGATCGCTTGAAGTCAATCGAGACTTCTACAGCGTTCTTTACGCCATCCCAGCCCAACAACGTCTGTATGACATGATTATGCAGCACCTCGATTTGTCCAACGTGTACCGGCACATGGCCTTTTCTCTCGATAGCCTTTATACCAGCACAGTTGCCGATCATGAGGAGCTGCTAGCAGTGCTTCGACGCCGCGATGCCGAGATGGCCGAACACCTAACGCGCATCTGGCTGAGGGAAACGGCCGATGCGCTGATCCAGTTGTTGCAGGAGAATCAGCCACAATGATCCTCTCAGGTAAGATTGCCGTCGTGACAGGTGGTGGGCAAGGCATTGGAAAAGCCACTGCCCTAAAGCTTGCCTCGGCTGGCGCCACTGTCGTTGTGGTAGCCCGATCGCAATCGAAACTGGACGATGTAGTGGCTGATGTCGAGGCTCGTGGCGGACAGGCGGTGGCTTTGACGGCCGATGTCACCCGGAGCGCTGACATAACAGACCTGGCTTCTGAACTGTGGGCAACATTCGGCCGTATTGATGTTCTGATAAACAGCGCCGGCACTGCCCTGATTGCATCTCTTGCCGATACATCGGAAGCAGACTGGGACCTGGTTGTAGACACCAATCTCAAGGGAACCTACCTCTGTACCCGAGCTATGCTTGACCTGCTTCGCCGGTCGGAGGCAGGGCTAGTTGTGAATGTTGCTTCTAAGGTCGGATTAACCGGCCACGCCCTGGTCAGCGCCTATACGGCGGCCAAGGCGGGCGTCATCGGCTTCAGTCGCGCCCTGGCCCACGAATTGGGCCCGGAGAGTATCCGGGTCATAGCCATTTGCCCAGGACCGGTAGACACACCCATGCGCTGGGAAGCGACGCCGCAAATGGATCCTAGATTTGTAATTTCGGCCGAGACGGTGGCTGAGACCATCTTGTTCCTGGCCAAACTGGACGGCCATGTCACCACAAATGAGATCGTCCTCGAAACAATCAATTATGACGAGAGCCTGGTAACATTAGACCGGTGATGTTTTCGGAAAGAGTTTGCGCCGTTCAAGGCGCAAGGGAAAAGAGGTGGTGATAGCTGGGATATAAATAAAGATATACGTCCGTTTTTACTGTTTCGCTACCGGCCTATGTCGGCGGAAGAAACGGTAGCCCGAAATGCAATGCCCTGGCATTGCTTTATTAGGAGGAGGAACGATGAAAAAAAATTTACTTTTCTTTATCCTGATTATGCTGTTATTGGCCGCTTGTGGAGGAGAGGAGGCCACACCTACCCCGGTCGAGGAGGAAGCGGCGCCGGCAGAGGAAGAAGCAGCGCCAGTTGAGGAAGAAGCTGCACCGGCCGAGGAAGAGGCAACGGCGGAAAAACGTGTTCTACGAGCCACTTTCTCTTGGCCTACCTTCATCGACCCCGCGGTTGGCGATGACTTCTCCAGCTCTACTGCCCTGACTAACCTCTATGATTCGCTCGTATTCCCCATCGTCGGTGGCGGATATGATCCCTGGCTAGCCGAGTCGTGGGAGGTCTCCGACGACGGTACGGTCTGGACCTTTAAACTGCACGAGGGAGTTAAATTCCATGATGGCAATGAGGTGCAGGCCAGTGATGTCGTCTATAGCTTTAATCGCCTAAACGACATCGGTGAGGGGTTCGCATACCTAATGGCTGGCATGGATTCGGCCGAGGCTCTCGACGACTACACCGTGCAGTTCACCCTGGCCGAGCCAACCGGACTCTTCCTGGCCAACCTGGTTCGCTTGTACATTCTCAATGAAGATCTGGTTCGCGAAAACGCACTGGCCGAAGGTCCTTATGGCGACAACGGAGACTACGGTAAAGAGTGGTTGCTCACCAACGATGCCGGCTCAGGCCCGTACAAGGTTGTCGAGTTCCCATTGGAAGAGTTCCTCCTAATGGAGAAGCACGAAGACTGGTGGGGCGAGTTCGTCGAAAACGCCCCAGACGAGGTGCGCTTCATCGCCACTACGGAGTCGGTCACCATTCGAACTCTGATGGCTGACCAAGAATTGGAGATCAGCGACCAGTGGCAAACCGTCGAAGCGCTGGAGGCTCTTGACGAGATCGAAGGCGTCGACATAGCTGCCTTCCCGACTATAAACGAATTTTACTTCATGATTAACAACCGTATTCCGCCCACCAACGACGTTCATTGCCGCCGGGCCATGGCTTATGCTTTTGACTATGCCACGGCCGTTAGCCTTGAATGGGAAGGCACCCAACAATCCAAGGGTCCGGCGCCGGCGACCACGGCCGGGCATAATCCCGATGTCTTCGTCTTTACTCGCGATTTGGACAAGGCCATGGAAGAACTGGCCCAATGCCAGTACGCCGACAACCTTGATGATTACCCGGTTGATTTCCACTGGGTTTCTGAAGTACCTGCTGAGGAGAAATTTGCCCTCTTGTTCCAGGCCAACATGGCTGACATAGGCATGCCTGTCGAAGTCGTCTCTTCTCCATGGCTAAGCGTTGTCGAAGCCACAAGTGCTCAGGACACCAGCCCGCACATCGTATCAATCTATGTGACCTCTGACTCCCCCGAAGCAGGTTCGATGCTCAGGCAGCGTTACCATTCTAGCTCGGCCGATCAGTGGCTGCAGAACGAGTGGCTGCTGGACGAAGAGTTTGATGCTAACATTGACGATGCCCTGTCTACGGTCGATCAGGTCGAGCGATACCAGAAGTATGCCGAATTACAGGACTACCTCGCCGAATTAGCGCCGTCAATCTATGTCTATGACCAAATTCAGAAGCAGGCCTTCCAGGATTACGTGGATTGGCCAGCTGCACGAGGCGAGGTCACCGGCATTATCGGCTATGAGCTTTTCATGCCCGACATCGCCGTGAACAAATAACCCTGAAGGGACCTCCCAGGCTGCGACCTGGCGACCCGTGTGAAGATATTACAGAAGCCTCTGGGTAGGAAGAACAACATCCCAGGGGCTTCCATCCAATCGCAGACATAAATATGAAACTACTGCCTTTTGTCTCACGCCGATTGTTTCACGCCATCTTTGTGCTGCTGGGCCTGTCAATGGTTATTTTTCTCATCGCCCGGGTGATGCCTGGCGACCCGGCACGCGTGGCCGTAGGCGCCCGCGCCGAGGATTGGGTGGTCGATAATCTGCGTGAGGAAATGCACCTCAACGATTCGCTACCGGTGCAATATGCTTACTGGCTGGCCGATGCCCTCCAGGGCGATTTTGGCACCTCCCTGGTTACCAGGCGTGGGGTTGCCGATGACATCCGGGAGTTCTTCCCGGCTTCCCTGGAATTGGCTCTTTTTTCCCTGGTCATCACTGCCGGGCTGGGTATCGGCCTCGGGGCGCTGTCCGCCCATCACAAAGACAAGCTGGCCGATAACGTGATAAGGGTCGTCTCATATATGGGGGTAGTAACGCCCTCATTTGTCTTTGCCATCCTGTTTTTGCTGCTATTCAGCTTTGTACTCGACTGGTTCCCGTCCATCGGCAGGCTGAGTGAAGATATTACCCGGCCGCCAAAGGTCACTGGCTTCATGACCATTGATACCCTGCTGGCGGGAGATATACCGGCATTCTTCGACTCGGTCCACCACCTCATTCTACCTGCCCTGGCCCTAGCCATGGGATCGATGGCCCAAGAGGCGCGTATCACCCGGGCCAGCATGTCCGAGAATCTATCCAAGGACTACATCGCCGCCGGACGAGCCTTTGGCGTTCCCGAGGGCAAGATCACCCGGAGCTTTTTACTCAAGCCATCCCTTATCGCCACCATCTCCATCATGGGCCTTGACTTTGCTGCCGGACTTAGCAACGCTTTCCTGGTCGAACTCATTTTTGTTTGGCCCGGGCTTTCTCGTTATGGTATGAATGCCATCTTACGTAAAGATCTCAATGCCATATCGGCCGTGATTCTAGTCCTTGGCGTCGTTTTCATCCTGGTCAATATCATCGTCGACGTCGTCGTCGGTCGACTCGATCCGCGGATTGGCTTACGCTCTGCGAGGAGTGATTAGATATGGCCGAGCAAGCTGTCGATCTTCCGGGCACGATAACAGAGGAGCAGCTAAAGGATCTGCGGCGTGAAAGCAGGCGCGAGAATCTGGGCCGCGCCTGGTACAAATTTACGAGGAACCCACTGTCTATCGTTGGTGGGGTTACCATCCTGATAATCTTATTGATGGCTATCTTTGCTCCTTATATCGTCCCCTATCCAGATCATGCGACCAAGCCATTCACTGACTTCGCCAACGCCAGCCAGCCGCCTAGCAGGGAACATATTTTCGGCACAGATGAGATAGGCCGTGATGTTTTCAGCCGGACCATCTATGGTTTTCGTTTTTCAATAACTATGGGCCTTATCGTGCTGACGCTGGTGGTGCCCGTCGGCGTGGTTCTCGGCCTGGTAGCCGGTTATTATCAGGGCTCTCGTACCGATACATTTATCATGCGCATCACCGACATATTTTTGGCTGTGCCCCCTTTGATCCTGGCCCTGGCTATCGCTTCCGTGCTGGAGCCCAACCTGACCCACTCGATGATCGCCATATCGCTTATGTGGTGGCCATGGTATACACGACTGGTCTATGGTTTAGCCAGTGCCCAGCGAAACGAATTTTACGTCAGTTCCGCCGAGATTATCGGGGCCAGCACCCCGCACATCCTTTTTCGCGAAATCTTACCCAACACACTTTCGCCCATTTTCACCAAGATGAGCCTCGACATGGGTTGGGTTATTATTATTGGCGCCTCCCTCAGTTTTGTCGGGTTAGGTGTACAGCCGCCTAAGCCCGGATTAGGCACCATGGTTGCCAGTGGAGCTAAGTTTTTGCCTGATCTATGGTGGATCTCTCTCTTCCCTGCCCTGGCCATCGTCATGCTCGTTTTAGGCTTTAACCTGCTTGGAGACGGCCTGCGCGACATGTTCGCCGCCGAAGAAGTGTAACGTGCCATCAGAACTACTGCTCGACATCAAAGACCTGCGAGTTGAGTTCAAGGTCTACGGCGGCATCCTGAAAGTAGTAGAGGGTGTAAACTTCAAGGTCTACCAGGGTGAAAAAGTCGGGCTGGTTGGTGAAACGGGTTGCGGCAAGACGACCACCATGAAAGCCATCCTGCGTATCTTGCCCATGCCGCCGGCGCGCCTCACCACCGGCGAAATCATTTTCAAGGACCAGAACTTGATGGCGTTAAAGGATAAGGATCTGAGAAAAGTGCGCGGAAGCGGTATTTCGATGATTTTCCAGGATCCAACCGCGGCCCTTAATCCGGTATTCACAATCGGCCAACAGATGGAGCCGATCATTAAAAACGCGTCGCCAGAGAACAAGAAGCTGTCCAAGCGTGAGCTCCGCGAGAAGGCTCTCATTCCCTTGAGAGAGGTGGCCCTGGCCGATCCAGAACGCATGCTCGATAGCTACCCCATTCAGCTTAGTGGTGGCATGCGCCAGCGTGTGTGCATCGGCATGGCCCTGTCTACCAATCCGGAGCTACTCATCGCCGATGAGCCGGGCACTTCCCTGGACGTAACTATCCAGGCTCAGGTCCTGAAGTTGCTGCGGGAGCTGGTAACCAGAAAGGGCAGCTCCATCATCCTTATCACCCATACGCTAGGCATTGTGCGCGAGATGACCGACCGCGTCTACGTGATGTACGCCGGTAACATGGTCGAGGTGGCCCCCACACGAAAGCTTTTCGCGGAGCCCTTCCATCCTTACACCCGGGGCCTGATGGATGCCGTACCCAAGCTCACCGGTGGTGGGATCGCTTCCGGCATTCCCGGCCGTATTCCCAGCTACCGGGACCCGCCAACCGGCTGCCGGTTCCACCCCCGCTGCCCTCATGTCATGGATATATGTCGCCACGAAAAACCTCCCGGTTATTTGATCGGCGAAGACCATGAAGTGGCCTGCTTCTTATATGCCCAGAAGGTGATTGAAACGGAGCCACAGGCGATGACTGTAGCATGACCAGCAATATCTTAACAGTCAGCGATTTAAAAAAACATTTTATCATTGATCACGAGGGTACGATCAGGCGTACGCCGGTAACGGTTAAGGCGGTGGACGGGGTATCTTTTACTGTGCGCGAGGGCGAAACCTTTGGCCTGGTAGGCGAATCAGGCTCAGGTAAGAGTACCGTAGCCTATATCACTGTTGGTATGTATCAGCCTACATCAGGGACGATGACCTTTCGCGGCGAAGATCTGTTTAGCAACCCGAAAGGGAGGTCAATGAGCCGTAAAAAGGAGATACAAATCGTCTTCCAGGACCCTGGCTCGTCTCTGAACCCGCGGCGTACCATACGCTCAATCCTGGATCTGCCCCTGCGCATCCATCAGCCTGAAAAGGATCGGACAAGAGAGATTCTTCGCATCTTGAATATGGTTGAGCTGCCGCCCGAGTATATGCACAAATACCCACAGATGTTAAGCGGCGGCGAGAAGCAAATAGTGGCTGTGGCTAGAGCCTTGGCCACAGATCCTTCACTCATTATATTGGATGAGCCGACCTCCGCTTTGGATGTATCGGTGCAAGGCAAGGTTATTAATCTCTTGATTACGCTCCAGCGCGAGCTAAATTTGTCCTTCCTATTCATCACCCATGATCTGAGCTTGATGCGCAACGTGGCCTCGCGGGTAGCCATCATGTATTTGGGCAAGATTTGCGAGGTGGCCGAAGCCTCCGAATTTTTTAAGAACCCGCAGCACCCCTATACCCAAATGCTTTTGTCTTCTATCCCCGTGATCTCTGACGAGGAAGAGGCGGCCAAACCCGAAAAGGTGGAATCCATTGGCGAGATCCCCAGTCCCGTCAATTTGCCTACAGGCTGCAGCTTTCATACCCGCTGTCCATACGCGATGGATATTTGCAAACAAGTGGACCCGGTTATGGTCGAGATCGGATCTGGGCACATCGCCCGTTGTCACCTTTTTGAACAGCCGGCAACCGTTGTCAACGATTATAGGCAAGATCATGAACTAACCGGTGAGATTGCAAGTGCTCCACAGACGGCTGAAAAAGTGCTGGCTGCGACAGAAAAAACGGAGATTGACGATGCGCATCGCAAGTGACATTGGGGGAACCTTCACCGATTTGACCTATCTCGAGGAAGAGACGGGCGAAGTCGGTATGATGAAGGTCGCTACAACCCCGACTAACTTCGCCGAAGGCGTGGTTGAGACGCTTCGTAAAGCGGAGCTAACCGTGTCCGATACTAGCTTCTTCGTGCATGGTTCGACTGTCATCATCAATGCCTTGACCGAGCGAAAGGGCGTGAAAACCGGCCTAATCACCACGAAGGGTTTCCGCGATGTGCTGGAGATTGGCCGAGCCAACCGTCCTGACATTTACAACATGTACTACACCAAGCCCAAGCCATTCGTGCCTCGCTATCTGCGACTGGAAGCAGAAGAGCGGGTCAACTACAAAGGCCAGGAATTAAAACCTCTTAACGAGGAAGATGTGCGCAAGGCTGTTGAGATATTCAAGGCAGAGGGCGTACAAGCGATTGCGGTATGTTTCCTCCATGCTTACGCCAATCCTAGCCACGAGGCGGAATGTGGCGAGATCATCAACCAGCTCGCCCCAGAAATCCCGGTGACGGTTTCCCACCAGATCACCCAGGAATGGCGCGAGTATGAGCGGACTAGCACGGTTGTACTCAATAGTTATGTACACCCTATCGCCAGGGATTACCTGGATAATCTGGAAGCGGACCTGGTGGGTTTGGGTATAGACAGCAAAACGTTGCATGTAATGCAGTCAAATGGCGGCAGCGCTACCTTCGAAGCAGGTAGGTTGTCGCCGATCAACCTAGTCGAATCTGGTCCGGTTGCCGGCGTCATTGGCGCTGCTCATATCGGCAATATGCTTGGCGAGCCGAACGTGATATCGCTTGACATCGGCGGCACAACGGCGAAAACATCCCTGGTTGAGAATAATACGCCCAGAATTACGACCGAATATAAGATCGAACACCGGCGTGACTATGCCGGCTATCCTATCCTGGTTCCCACGATCGATATTGTCGAGATAGGCGCCGGGGGCGGTTCTATAGCCTGGATCGATAAGGCGGGCGCCTTACGGGTAGGTCCGGTCAGCGCCGGCGCTAACCCCGGTCCGGCGTGCTTCAGCTGGGGAGGTGATAAACCTACTGTCACTGATGCCAACGTTTTAGCCGGGCGGATCAATCCTTTTTACTGTCTCGGCGGTTCCATTCCCCTGGATAAAGGCAGGGCGGCCGAAGCTATCAGCCCTATCGCGGAGGCATTCAACATGAGTACCGAAGAGGCCGCCATGGGCATCATCCGAATTGCCGACGCTAATATGATCAATGCCCTCAAGCTGGTCTCGGTTCGGCGAGGATATGATCCCCGCGATTTCGTTCTCATCGCCTTTGGTGGTGGGGGCGCGATGCATGCCGGCGCGCTGATGCGCGAGTTGCGCGTCAAAAAGGTCATAATTCCTACAGAGCCGGCCGTCTTTTCGGCCTGGGGAATGCTGATGACTGATTTACGCCGAGATTACATCCGTACCTTAATCACCCGTACTGACCAAGTTGAGCCCAGCCGGCTGAACGCCATTTATGCCGATATGGAGCAACAGGCACTGCACGATCTAACTGCCGAAAGTGTGGAAGAGGATGATATGGATTTCCAGCGTTTCGCCGATATGCGCTACATGGGCCAGGAACACACCGTCAAGGTGGCCTTGCCCAGTGGCCAGATCACGGCCGAAGCGATGCCTGACATCAACGAGCGCTTTCACACCTTGCACGAGCAGACCTATACATTCCGTCTAGAAACTCCCGTAGAGGTGGTTAATTATCACGTCATAGCCTTAGGGCGCGTTCAACAGCCGGAAACTAAGAAGCTCGACAGGGAGATGGGCGATCTTGACGACGCGCGCAAGGCTACACGTCAGGTCAACTTCGACGAACTGGGCTTCCACGAAGCCGCCATCTACGAGCGGGATCTTCTGCCAGTCGGTATCCCAGTTAAGGGACCGGCTATCGTGGAAGAACCAGCATCGACCACCGTCGTTTTCCCCGATCAGAAGCTGGTACGGGATGAGTATGGTTTTCTGCATATCGAGATGGACGCTTAGTCAGGTATTGCGATGCGAATGCCCTACCAAAGGATCGATCATTTCACCTTGGAGTCAACATGAGCTAGCGCTCAGCGACAATGAATGATAATGGGGGTTCTGAGGCAGCCGTGGTTGTTTTCGAAGGAGGAAACCGATGCGTGTCCTGTGGATTGACCCTGTAGGGACCGATGTATTCAGCTACGATATGCTGAATATCTTGAACAAGGCCAGGCGACCTGATACCCAGGTCGATGTCGTTTCGCTGGCCGGCAGAAGGCCCAAACACCTTGAGTACCACGCCTATGAAGGGCTTGTAGTGGCCGACATCATTCGCCTTACCTATCAGGCCGCCGGCAGGTATAACGCCGTCGTCATCGGTTGTTTCTACGATGTTGGGCTGAGAGAAGCCCGGGAAGTGTCCGGACGGGCCATTGTCACGGCCCCCTGCCAGTCTGCCACGGCCCTCGCCCGCAACTTGGGTAACACCTTCTCCGTGCTAGTCGGCCGCCGTAAGTGGATCCCTAAAATGGCCGAGAACGTGCGCCTTTACGGTCACGAACATGCCATGGTTTCAATGAGGCCTTTGGAGTTAGGCGTGCACGATTTCCAGGCAGACCACGATTTGACGTGCGATCGCCTATTGTCCGAGGGTCACAAGGCCATTCATCAAGACGGTGCCGAGGTGCTCATTCTGGGCTGCACGGCCGAGTATGGCTTTAACCAGAAGATGCAGGAGGAGCTAGGGGTACCGGTCGTAGACGCCGTGACAGCGCCATTCAAACATGCCGAATTCCTTGCCGAATTGGCCGATAGCTTCGGCTGGTATCCGAGCCGGGTGTGGGGGAGCGAAGCCCCACCGCAGGAAGAACTGGATGCCTGGGGCCTTTTTGACGAACCGCCGGTCGTCGGCGTGCGCCTAAGCGGCGAGGAGCCTCCAGCCGCCAGCGATCCTATGAATTTCGCTTCTGATGCCGAAGCCAATTAAGCGCTACCCAATAATTCATTTTATCGTCGCGAAACAACTCTGAGAGGTTGCCTAATGTCCTTTGATCCTTTCACATTAAACATTATTCAGGAACACCTTCGCGCGGTCTCCGATGAGATGTTCGTGCGGCTGGGCCAGGCCAGCAAGAGCCCCATTATCTATGAGGTGCTTGACTACGCGGTTGCTCTGATCAGCCCCAATGGCGAGCTCATCTCGGAGGCCCAGGGTGTACCGGGTTTTACCGGTGTGCTACCTTTCGCCGTGCTCTCTATCGTGGAGAAATTTGGCTTGGAAACCATGAATCCCGGCGACATTTACGCAACGAATGATCCCTACTCCGGCGGTGGGACCCATCTTTCGGACGTTTGTTTGATCGGCCCGATCATTCATGAAGGCAAGTTGGTTGCTTTCGCAGCTAATAAGGCGCATTGGACCGAAGTAGGCGGTATGGCCGCCGGGAGTTGGACGACCGACGCAACTGAAATCTATCAGGAAGGCCTGCAACTGCCGGCCATCAAAGTTTACGACGCCGGCCAACCGGAAGCCGCCATCATTGACATCATCGCCGCCAACGTCCGTCTGCCTGATATGACTCTATCCGATCTTTACGCAGGAGTGGCCGCCATTCGAGCTGGAGAATCGCGGCTCCACGAACTCTGCGATCGGTACGGCCTGGACGCCTATCGCCAGGCGGTCGTTGAGATGATGGATCAGGGCGAAATCGTCGCCTGGAATCGGTTGGCCGATTTGCCTAAGGGCGTCTATGAAGCGGAAGATTTCATGGATGATGATGGGTTGAGCGATGATCCAATTCCTATTCGGGTGAAGGTGACCATAGATGAGCAAGGCTTCACGGCCGACTTCACAGGCTCATCCCCTCAAGTGACAGGGCCAATCAACGGAACCTGGGCCAGGTTACAATCATCTACACGCGTTGTATTTAAGGCTATCACCAGATCCGATTACCCGAATAACGACGGCTGTTTTCGACCGGTGAAGGTCATTTGCCCAATGGGGACAATTTTCACCGCCAAGCGGCCGGCGCCGGTTTCGACCTATTGGGAAGCTGGCGCGTCGGCCGTCGATCTATTGTGGCAAGCCTTGTATCCCATCGCCAAAGATCGCTTGACGGTGGGTCACTTCTTGAGCATTTGCGGTACCAGCGTGACTGGAAATGACGACGAAGGCAACTTGTTTGTCCTGGTCGAACCGCAGGCTGGGGGTTGGGGGGCCGGGACCAATAAGGATGGTGAGAGTGGTCTCGTCGCCCAAGGCGATGGCGAGACTTATAACATTCCCGTAGAAGTCTGCGAGACGCGCTACCCTATCCTGGTAGAGCAATACGCCTTTGACATCGTCCCCAAGGGTGCTGGTAAATACCGGGCAGGCCGAGGGCTGGTGCGCGACTACCGCATTTTGAGCGAGCAGGCTACGGTTACGACAACCTATGGACGGCATCGTTTTTTGCCCTGGGGTGCAGCGGGTGGCCAGCAAGGTTCACCCAATGGCGCGGCTATCATACCCAAGGGTGCCAGTGAACCAGTCGTGTGGCGAGGCAAATTGACTCGCTACCCGCTCAAAAAAGGTGACCTGGCCCGCCTGATCACTGGTACAGGCGGTGGTTACGGGAACCCATTTGAACGTCCTGTCGAAAGAGTCCAGGATGATGTGAAGAACGGTTACATTACCCTGGAGCAGGCGAAACAACTCTACGGAATCACGCTTGACCCACTCACACTCGAGGTGCTGGCGCTACACCCAGACCGTGACCGGCGCTAGTGAATAGATCGAAGATCACTCAAGAAGTTTGTCAACGGCATAATATTTTTCGGCCTGAGCCGGCGTGATATAGCCATTTTTTAGATCTTCTTCGACCAGCGCTATGTCGCGTTTCTTGGGATCACCCCACCCCGCACCTGTGGCTGTCATCACCTGGATGACATCATCGCTGTTGAGTGATAGGCCGCTGACAACAGCGTGCCGTTCTTTCTCGCCGTTAGCACGCCGAATGATGATGTGATTTGGCGAACCGGGTTGACCTCCCATTAGACTCCAGGGCGGAAATTTTGACCGGGTGTAAGCTACTGTTAGCCAAGCATTGTCGGAGCGGATGCGATAATCAATGCGGACGCCTTTACCACCCCGATGCTGTCCCGCGCCGCCTTCCTCATCGTGGAAGCTGAGATAATCCACAGTCACGCCATAACGCGCTTCAGCAACTTCGGCTGGGCAATTGTATGTTTCGCCGTGGAATGCGCAGAATTGGCCGGGCATACCATCTGCAACAGGGGAACCACCCCAGCCGCCAAGTTCTGGCTCAATGACAGCGTAAGGCCGGCCGGTATCCGGGTGAATCCCTCCGAATAGCGTGCCGCACACCGATGCGAAGCTGCCAGCTGGTATCCGATCTGTCATATGTTCGGCCAGGCATCGCAGAATCAAATCGTGCAGCCGGACACCAATCTCATAGTAGATACCCATCGCTGCCGGGTGCTTAGGATTGAAGACCGTGCCGTGTCGTAACAGGACCTTTAACGGCCGGAAAGTACCGCCATTAGCAACTCTATCTGGTGAGGTGACATTTTTGAATGCCATCTGACAGGAAACAACTGCCTCGTCCGCACTCATATTAAAGGGGCCACTATCTTGGTCAGGATTGTCGCGTAAGTCAACAATAAATTCGTCGTCCGTGATTTCTACGGTAACAGTGTAGACCTGTCCGCTGTCCTGTTTTTCTTCCAGCGAAAAGGTGCCTTTCGGTAACTTTTTGAGGGCGGTGAGGCTAACCTGCTCGCCATATTCCAAGTACTCCTCAACAGCGTGAAGAAAGACATCCTTACCGTATTTGTTGACGATTTCCAATATTCGGCGTTCACCGACGCGCACAGCAGCCACACCGGCCCACAAATCACCCGTCAGGAAATCAGGCATGCGGCAGTTGGCGGTTAAAATGTCAAACACTGATTGGATCGGTTTACCTCTGGAAATCAATTTAACCCCTGGATAAATCATTCCTTCTTGAAAAATCTCCGTCGCATCGGTGGACATGCTGCCGGGAACCATTCCGCCAACATCATTCCAGTGGGCGATATCGGCCGTCCAGGCCACAATTTCGTCATCGATAAAAACGGGCATAGCCAGAATCATGTCATTCAGGTGGGTGACGCCACCGTTGTAGGGGTCATTAGTCATAAAAACATCGCCCGGTTCGATGTCGCCCGGCTGGCTAAACTTATCGATTATTTTTTTAACTGTCTTATCAAGAACCCCGACGAAGGCAGGGATACCGGCTCCGGAGCCGGCCAGATCGCCACGCTTGTCGGTGATGCCGGTTCCCATGTCAAGCACTTCGTAGATGATTGCGCTCATGGCGGTGCGGCGCATAGCGGCAAACATTTCGTCAGCGGCCGCTTGTAAAGAATTTTGGATGATTTCCAAAGTGATGGGATCGTATTGATTACTCATGGATGCCTCCTGGAGCGGTCAAGATTTGGTAATTACTATATTCGTCTACGTGGCAGGACATGTTGGGGGGGATGACGACAGTGGTTTCTGCTTCTTCGATGATGGCCGGACCGGTAAAGTGCATGCCAGAAGCCAGCCTATCGCCATTGTAAATGGTAGCTTTGTGGATGCCGGCCTCAAGGTAATCAACCTCTCTTTCACCTTTAATGGCATCTTCTAACGCGCTCTCGCCTTGGGGCGATTTTTGTGGCTTTAGCTTGTCTACTTCGGCCATGGCAATTAGATGGAAGGTGACGAGTTCTACCGGGGCATCTAAACGATAGGTGTATTCGCGCTCGTAGTTTGTGTGGAAATGCTCGATGATGTTTGTCATCATGGCGGGTGTAATATGCTCATTTGGCAAGCCTGTTTCGGTGGAATGTTCTTGGTTTTGATAGCGGAAACGGCCGTATCGCAAGAAACGCACCCGTGAACGGTCAATATTCTCTGCTTCATACTCCTGGTATGCTTGTTCTTCTAGCGCCTCAAAAGCGTCATTGAGCTGTTGTACAGCATCCTCAGCGGATAGTTCTACAATTTGGGTTTGCAGGTAGTCGCGTCGCAGATCACTTAGCAACATCCCCCAGGCTGAGAACACACCGGATTGATTGGGTATTACCACCTTTTTTATGCCCAGTTCCTTTGCCAGCGCGCAAGCATGCATTCCGCCGCCGCCGCCAAAGGCGATCAGTGTGAAGTCGCGCGGATCATGGCCGCGATTCACCGAAATCAGCTTGATGGCGTTGACCATGTTGTTATTGGCCATACGAACAACGCCGCGGGCCGCGTCTTGTCGGCTAATGGCAAGTGTCTCGGCCAATTTTCCCAACGCGTCGTTTAATTCCGCCATGTTGGCGATCATTGTGCCGCCACAGAAGTAGTTGGGATTGATGCAGCCAAGCGCTAAGTTGGCGTCGGTGGTTGTTGTTTCGGTTCCGCCAAATCCATAAGAGACGGGGCCAGGGTCAGCACCGGCGCTATGTGGTCCGACATGCAGCCGCTGAAATTCGTCCACCCAAGCGATTGAGCCACCACCCTGACCGATCTCGACCAAGTCTACTACCGGCACCATGACAGGGTATCCGGCGGATACGTCCGTTCGCCCAACCATGTAGTTGGTGTTCATTTTGACATGACCGCCGGTAATCAATCCGCATTTAGCTGTCGTGCCACCGATATCCAGAGCAATGACCTCCGGTTCGTCAATCAAACGGCCAAGTATTGCTGCCCCCCAAATCCCGCTAGCCGGGCCGGATTCGATCATGGTAATAGGGATCTGGCGCGTGTTGTGGACTGTATCAATGCCGCAGTTGGACTGCATGATGTAGGGCGTGCAGTTCATTCCAGCTTCTGCAAGACGGCCGGTGAGGCGATCTAAGTAGCGGTGGGCTATAGGCTGCACGTAAGCTGACATGACGACCGTACTTGTGCGTTCATATTCTCGCCACTCACGGTTGATTTGATAGGAGGCCACTACCGACACTTCCGGCCATAATTTTTTTATTTGGCTGACGGCTGATTCCTCATGGGCTGAATTGGCGTATGAGTTGAGCAAACAAACTGCAATCGCTTCCACACCATCAGCTCGAAAATCGTCCAGAATAGCCGGCAAACCAGAGAGGTCGAGCGATTTTGCCTCCTTTCCTTTGTAATTAATTCGGCCGGGCAATTCGCGCCGTAAATAGCGCGTGACAAACGGTACGGGCTTGCTATATGCGAGATTAAAATAGTCGGGACGGTTACCCCGGCCAATCTCTAGCACATCTCGAAAACCTTCGCTGGTAACGAGAGCCGTCTTTGCGCCTTTTCTTTCGGTGATAGCGTTGATCACAATAGTGGTTCCATGCACGAAGGAGACAAATTCATTGGGTGAGATCTGACCTGCTTCAATAACATTCATAACCCCTTGTTCAAACTCTCTTGGTGTCGAATGGCTTTTTGCTGTCCCGACCTTGCCATCAGTTGTTACATACACCAGATCAGTGAATGTTCCGCCGATATCTGTTGCAACCCTGATCATAAGATTTCCTCTTTGCTAACATGAATCAATAATTCACTGATGAGAAATACGTGTTCATGAAGCACTTTAAGATATTTCTCCATATGCCAACTCTTCCATCTCCATTTCGTTTTTTTACAGACAGCAACTGATGATATCGCAACAGGGTACCAGCGTCCATACGACGCATTGACTCATAATAAATGTTACTAAGAAGAATAACGTTGCCTCAAAATAAATGTTACTTTCGTCACTATGGACGAACAAAGGCAACATTTAATGAGCAAGAGAAGTAAAGATGAGCTGGTCAAGCGAACACACCCTCGTTATCTTCAAGCCAGTCGAGCGGAAAAGACCCGAATCTTGGACGAGTTCGTGGCCGCCACCGGCTATCATCGGAAGCATGCAATCCGAAAGCTCCGGAAAGGGATTCCTGAGTTTCAAAGAGAGCGAAGAGGTCGGAAACGGACGTACACTGGGGAATCTGTACATGCTCTAGCTACAATCTGGCGTATCTGTGGGTGCATATGCGGAAAACGTATAAGCCCCTTCATTCCTGAGATGGTAACGGTGCTGGAACGATACAAGGAACTTGTGTTAGATCCGGATACGAAGGCCCTTTTGATGCAAATGAGTGCTTCAACGATTGACCGGCGCTTGGCACCATTTCGACAGAAACGCGGACGTGGCTTGAGTACAACCAAACCAGGTACATTATTGAAAGATGCCATTCCCGTACGTACCTTCGCCGATTGGGATGAGGCTAGGCCAGGCTTTGTTGAGATGGACCTGGTCGCTCACTGCGGTGACACGGTCGCTGGCCAATATCTTCAAACATTGACAGCCACCGACGTTAGTACGGGTTGGACAGAATGCCTGGCTCTGCTCCATCGTAGCCAGAAAGGTGTTTCAGCGGCCATGGTAGGGCTCCAGGCCCGATTACCTTTCCCGCTGTTGGGAGTAGATTCTGACAACGACAACGTCTTCATCAACAAAACCCTTCAACGCTTCTGTGAAAAAGAGGAGGTCACCTTTACACGCTCCCGACCATACAAGAAGAATGACCAGTGCTATGTCGAGCAGAAGAACTGGTCTGTGGTTCGCAAGACTGTCGGTTATCGCCGTTATGAGTCGTCAGAGGCCCTGGACCTGTTCCAAGCTATCTATGCAGACCTGCGCTTGTATGTTAACTTCTTCCAGCCCGTCCTGAAACTGGTCCATAAGGAACGCCAAGGTAGCAAAGTCTATAAACGTTACGATGAAGCGAAAACACCTCATCAACGAGTCATGGTATCGCTTGATGTTTCAACCAAAGATAAGTTGCGCCTTCAGCATACTTACTTGCAGCTCAACCCGGCCAAGCTCAGGCGGCGCATCGACGGCTATTTGAAACGATTACGGCATTTGACACGGTAACAATAATTATGACGCAACGATTTCCTGTTCGGTAACATTTTCTATTGACGCAATACGATTCGTCCGGTAAGGCACAATCGGTCTGGTAGGTCATTGTGTGAACTCCTTTAGGCTGATTTGGTGATTTGCCCAAAGGATACACGGTGACCTACATTCCGGTCACATCAAATTACAGAAAGAAATTTACACTATCAATTATGGTTATGCCCAACCCCGCCGTCGCCGTTCTGCTGGTGCCAATTGCGCTCAACACCGCTAACGATCTGGGGATATCGCCTTACCCACTGATGATGACCGTAGCCGTTTCTGCTTCTCCGGCGTTTCTCAGCCCAGTAGGCCATTCAGCCAATGTGTTGGTAATGGGTCCCGGTGGCTACCGATTCGCGGATTACACCAAAGTGGGCATACCTCTCACACTTGTAGTGCTTGCGGTTGTGCTTGTTGCTGTACCTGTCTTCTGGCCCTTTTCCCCTTAAGTTCTGCGACTTTAACCAGTATGATTGTGCTAGTTACTCACCATCGAGGCGAAATACCAGTCTCCGATCTAGACGCTGTTCCCCTAGATTTCGGCAATACACGGTTGATTCAAAGTCCAAAACAACGGAGCACCAATTTGATGAGTAGATCAAGCGCTCACTATCCAATAGGACTTATTGTTCTTGGCGGCGTCGCGATCCGTGTTGGTGTTAAAAGTAGCGTCATCGATCATTGTCGAGCCCTTCACCTTCGATGCTACCTGGGCCATAACGCAATACCGATGCCGTTCGCCATGACTGCAGTGAAATGATGGCTATACTAAACAGAGGATTTTTTAGAAGCTTGTATTTTAATGTGGCCATTGGCAGCTGAATAAAAACCACCTGGTTGCCGAATTTGACTCGGGCTCCTTCGCGCCATTGTGTTCGGCTATAAGACTTCTTATACTGAATTCTTCAGGCTATCTTTGAAAGGTAGTATATATGCTATCATCACTCAAGGCTGTATAGACCATGAGCAATAAACGATTAGATCATCTTCTGGAGGCAACCTCTCATGCTGAGCGCGTGCTTATCCTCACCCATAATGATCCTGATCCGGACGCCATTGGCAGTGCCGTGGCCTTGCGGCATTTGCTGGTCAACCTAAGAAACGCACGGGTAGAAATCGCTTACCGTGGCATCATTGGCCGGGCCGAAAACAAAGCCCTCGTTCGATACTTAAATCACCCTTTGCAGCAGTTTTCTAGAGCTCTTTTAGCGGCGCCAGTGGCAGTTGCCCTGGTAGATACTCAACCGGGCGCCGGCAATGGTCCGCTTCGACAGCATGTTGAAATATCTTTGGTAATCGACCACCATTCCCTTCGTCCAGAGACTTCTTCTGCCCGCTTTGCTGAAGTACGGTCTGACGTCGGGGCTACGTCGACCATCCTTACTAAATATCTGCAAATGGCTGGCACTGATCTGCCCGTGTCTATCGCCACTGCCCTATTTTACGGCATCAAAAGTGACACCATGGGATTAGGCCGCTCTGGTTTTT
>JBARZW010000244.1:0-1517 GCA_049650305.1 Promineifilaceae bacterium (SeqCode) | reverse complement strand
ATATTCTTACCTGCGTTGATAATCAGGTCTTTCGACCGGCCGATAACAAAGACCTCACCATGAGCCACGTAACCGATGTCACCGGTCAAGTACCAGCCTCTCTTGAAAGGTTTAAGATCGGGCCGGCGATAGTAGCCGTCAAGCATGCAATCACTTCGGACCGCCAGTTCGCCCACGCTACGTTCGAATTGCCCATCACCCATTTCGTCCACAACCTTGATTTTTGTCCCCACGATCGGCGGTCCACATGAAACCTTAACTTCCATATTGGGATGATCTGGTTTAACCGGCTGAGCCAGCTTGGATTCTTCCAGTATATTGCGATTGATTATGTCAAGTTTTGGTGCCTGGCCGGGAGTTGTTTGAGTCACTCCAAATGTGTTTTCCGCCATGGCGTAGCTAACTGACAGCATCTCCTCTCTCAAGCCATGATCCTTAAAGCGTTCCAGGAAGAGAGCGTGGCTATCGGGATGCACAGGCTCCGAACAGTTTATAAACATCCTCATAGAGGCGACGGATAATCCCTCGGTGTCTCTTCTCCTGATCCGGCGCGCGCAATGATTGTAGGCGAAATTTGGCATCCAACAGAGCGTTCCCTTGTGTTCATGAATAGCCCTAAAAAGAACTGCGGGATGCTGCACCCAATCAAAAGGCGACATCAGGACCAGGGGGACTCCCTGAAACAAAGGTAATATGAAGCCGGCGATTAATCCCATGTCATGGTATAAGGGAAGCCAGCTAACGATGACGTCGTCTTTATCAAGGCCAATCGCCTCCCCGTAATTGGCTAGCTGGTTCAATACGGACCGGTGAGAGAGGGCTACGCCCTTTTGCAAACCCGTTGTACCGCTGGAGTGCTGTAAAAAGGCGATCTCGTCTGGATGAGGCGCTAGAGGCTCGATAATTGTATCTGCGTGGTTATCTCTCTTCTCCAATTCTCCGGATCCAAACACGTCACATGGGACCTCTTTGGCCAGTACCGGTGCAAATTCATCTGTGGTCAGAACTGCTTTCACATCCGAAAGGCGGACGAGTTCTGCTATTCCGCGCATGTAGATCTCCGGATCGAGTTTCTCAGTCAATGTGGGGAACATGGACGGAATAGCCCCAGCTACTATCGCCCCCCAGAAAGAGAAAATACTCTCCAGATTCTGGGTATGGGCGATGACAACCAGGTCATTCGGTTTAATTCCCAGACGTCTGAGCCGGTGCGAATGGGCCTTCACCGCGCCAGCAAATGCGGCTCGGGTTACGTGGATTGCCGGACAGCCGGTCTCAACATAGATGATTGCGTCGCGATCTACCGCCGAACCATCTAAAGCTACCGCGTCCTGTAGAGTTTGGGCGCTATGGCGATTTGCCCGAGTCAACATATTTGGAGTAGCCAGTCGTTAGAATCGATCGGATACGAAGGATAGGTGATTTCCAGGATGCAACAACAACCTCTACACGGCGATGTCCCGGCGCCTAGGCTGCGAATAACTTAAATCTTCGCCCAATCGATTATTACACCGAAC
>JBARZW010000243.1:0-2708 GCA_049650305.1 Promineifilaceae bacterium (SeqCode) | reverse complement strand
GCCGCGTTCATCGATTTAGCCAGAGGCAGTCAAGATTTATCGATATTTGAGCTCTTTCTTCCACCTACGAACTTACCTGCCCAGACGACACCCCTTATCGGACGCGAACGTGACGTTTCTCACCTCTGCGAGCGACTGCTGCGCGATGACACGCGTCTCATCACATTAGTCGGGCCGCCGGGCATCGGCAAGACACGGCTGAGCCTCCAGGTTGCGGCCGATGTGCGTGATAGATTCGATGACGGCGTATTCTTTGTTCCCCTCGCTCCCGTTACCGAATTCGAGTTCGTCGCCCCGGCAATTGCCCGGGCGCTTAAAATCAGAGAGAGCAGCCCCGTTGAACCACTCGATCGCCTCAACCTCTTTTTACGCTACAAGTCCATTTTGCTCGTGCTAGATAATTTCGAACAGCTTGTGGATGCCTCGCCAATCGCCTCGCAGTTATTGGCTGCATGCCCACGATTGAGACTCTTAATAACAAGCCGGATGCCCTTGAGCATTCGAGCCGAGCGGCAATACTCCGTACCGCCACTTGACTTGCCCGATATTACAGAGCTACCGCCCGTCGGAGAACTGCTACAGTACTCGGCTATCGCCCTGTTCGTTGACCGCGCCGAGGCTGTCAGGCCCAATTTTGTCATTACAGAAGAAAATGCCGCAGATGTCGCTGCTCTCTGCGGTCGCCTTGATGGGTTGCCACTGGCTATCGAATTGATCTCGGCCCGGATCAAGATAATGCAGCCGTCAGAACTCTTGTCACGGCTTGGCAGTTCCATACTCCTGCAATCCGACGGTCTACGTGACGTTGATGAGCGACAGCGAACGCTAAGTAAGGCCATCGAATGGAGTTACAATTTGCTAGATCCGGCCGAGCAATTGTTATTTGTACATTTAGGAGTATTTGTTGGGGGTTGGACACTGGAAGCCGCGGAGTCCTTGCATGGGCCGATACGGCTGTCCTCCGATTCGACCACAGTCGAGATCTTGAATTCGCTTGTGAATAAAGGCCTGGTAATGCAGCAGTACTGGAACGACGAATCGCGCTTTGAAATGCTGGAAATGATCCGCGAATACTCACTGGGCCAGATAATACTTAGAGGAGAAGAAGATGCTGCAAGACGGGATCACACTGCCTATTACCGATCGCAAATCGAGAAAGCAAGCCCGCGTCTTTATGGATCAGTCAAACTAATAAATCAGATTGAACGCGAACATAGCAATCTCAGGGAGGCTCTCCGCTGGTCGATCGAACGTGGGGAAGTGGAGACGGCCTATCGACTCGTTGTAGCCACGGCGATGTTGTGGTCGATACACAACTGGCATCTCGGCGAAGGGCGCGAGTGGTTGAGTCGAGTATTGGCACTGGAGGAGGTTACCAAGTTGGAACCGAAAGCCCTAGCTGACCTCCATCAGCAAGCCGGTGTCCTGGCCTACCTGCAAAATGATTACGAGATTGCACGAGAACATCACCAGCAAGCACTGTTCTATGCCCGGAAATCGAAAAACATGGCATCAATCGGACATGCTCTCTTCGGACTGTCGAATGCAGCGATGAATCAGGAGGAGTATGAGGAAGTACTTGTTTTACTAGGGGAGTGCTTGCCGCTTGCGCGAGAGACAGGGGATAAATGGCTCGAGGCGATGGCCCTCAACAACCTGGCGGAAGTGGCGCGTCTCGAGGAGGACTTCGAGAAGGTAGAGTTGATGTTCAGAGAAGGACTGGAGTTACTTGAATGGCTGGGTGATAAACTCTTCAAAGCGATTTTGCTCGACGGGCTTGGTACCCTGACCCAGTATCAGGGCGACTATACGCAGGCGTCTGAGATCCATACCCGATGCCTATTACTCTCTCGTGAAATGGGTGACAGGCGAATCATTTCGCTGACGTTGGAGAAACTGTCAGGGGTGGCGGCCGGGCAAGGTAGGGCTAAACGGGCAGCAAGGTTGCTCGGCGCGGCCGAAGCACTGCGGGAAACGATCCACGCGCCGGTAGAATCTATTGATCGTAGCGACTATGAACTATTTGTTTCCATGACGCGTGCTGGATTAGACGAAGATAAGTTCGTGGATTGTTGGGCTGAAGGTCGGACCTTGGGACAGGAAAGGGCCATCGCCTACGCATTAGAAGGAGCAGTAAAGCGAAGCCTTAACTGACGTGGTCGCATATCAAAACATAGCCCACAATCGCACGATTTTATACGGCGAGTTGCCTTGACAGGGATTTCACCAGGAAGCGAGAGAATAATGAGGAGCGTATTATGAACGTGGTTATCCAGGAAATGAGCATTCAGGATTACGACGAAGTGCGAGCACTCTGGGAAGCGTCTGAGGGTATTCAAGTAACCGACATCGATTCGAGAGAGAGCATTGAACGCTTTCTTAATCGCAATGCGGGACTCAGCTTCGTCGCTCGCGAGAACGAGCAGCTGGTCGGCGGTGTCCTATGCGGGCACGACGGCCGGCGGGGGTATATCGACCATCTAGCCGTCCGTGCCTCACACCGGCGGCAAGGGATCGCCCGGTCCCTGGTTTCGCGATGCCTCTTTCACCTCATGCGCATGGGTATTCGCCGATGGAATCTCTTCGTACTCGAGGATAACCAGGATGCCAGAGCCTTCTGGACTCATCTGGGATGGGCAGAACGGGTGGAGCTCGTCACCATGTCTCGCCAAGACGCTGGCGGCGGGAACTGAAGCCGAAGGCATCTG
>JBARZW010000242.1:0-1786 GCA_049650305.1 Promineifilaceae bacterium (SeqCode) | reverse complement strand
CCATACTTGCCCAGATCGATCAAAGCAGCGCCCAGATTACCTGCCAGACAATGAATCATACCGGAAGGCAACGCGTTGATACTGAATCCGCCGTGCTTAGAGCGGTTATTTGCGAGGACATAGTCACACGCGCGGTGGATCTTAGGATGTGAACCGTCGGCACCGAACTGGGCGAGAAATAAAATTTGCCAGACTGTCCCTCGATACTTGGGATAGTAACCGGGTCCGGCTTCAACCCAGTATCCATCTGAGTGTTGCGCCTCCAGAATAGCGGGCACGGCTCCCGTACTCATCACATCTTTTTTTGACTGGATAACCCCGGGATCGTCTTGAGGTTTTTTTATTATGTCCCTTAGGGTTAAGTAGCGAACGGAAGGGTTCAGAGGATCTGGTTCTAGAAGCCAAGGCAATGGATCGCCATTCAATAACTCAAGCCATTTCATCGAGCACCTCCAGCCACTGATACTTGCCTTAGCCAACCAAAAGAAACAGTTTACCGGCGGCAGTCAATCTGTTCGCAGGCCAATACGGACAGACAATCATGTAGACCTTTGTTTATCATGATAGCAGATTCATGGCTTCAAAAGCTAGATGGAACAGGCCACCGATGGACATGTTTCTTGTGTGCTATCCGAGGAAAAACAGTTGGCAATTGGGGTTCTGAAGGTTCTGCGTACATACTCCCCTCGGACGCCGCGATCGAGTGTGCAATTAGAAGGGAATCTAAACATGGCACATTTTAACCAAGATTGTTAACTTCATGCTAGGTCGCGAGGCTATTCGACCAGCACTGTGTTTGATCAACAATTCATGCGAATTGCGCTAATAACTCCTGGGTTTAGTATCGACGGCGACGATTGGGCTATTCCGGCACTCCAGTCGCTTGCCGCCGGTCTCGCTCGTACGCACGAGATCCACGTTTTTAGTTTGAGGTACCCGACCGCCGGCTTGTATGATGATTTTGGCTTCAGGCACCATGCTATGGGTGGTGGTAGAGCGAGAGGATTAGGCTCGTTAAAAGTTTGGTGGAAAACATATCAGGCGCTATGTAAACAGCACAGAGAAAGTCCATTTGATGCCATACATGCTTTCTGGGCCGACGAGCCGGGATTCGTTGGGGCCTTAGCTGCTAAGAGATTGGGTTTGCCCCTGCTAATCAGTCTTGGTGGAGGGGAGCTGGTATTTTTCAAGGAGATAGGTTACGGAACGCAAGGTTCATTGATGCGTCGATGGATCATCAAGATAGGGCTCAATAATGCCGATCTCGTTTCTACGGGTTCGGAATATCAGAGCCGTCTTGTCCAAAGGTTTGGCGTGCCAGCAGAGCGATTGCACAATCTGCCGTCGGGCGTTGATACGAAACGCTTTCAATCCGGTAATACCCCTGAGTGGAAGAAGCCCACGATTATTCAGGCGGCCTCGCTCACACCTGTGAAGAATCAGACGATGCTGCTGAAGGTGTTTAAGCTCGCCCGTGATAGACTGCCAGAACTTAGGTTGGTTGTCGCAGGTAGTGGTCTACTCGAAAGAGAGTTGAAGCAGAAAGCCACTGATCTAGAACTTGCTGATTATGTAAAGTGGTATGGATCGGTCCTATATCCAGAAATGACAGGTGTGTATCGAAAGGCCCATTTGTATTTGCAGACTTCCCATCACGAATCCCAGGGGATGTCCGTGCTGGAGTCGCTTGCCAGCGGCCTACCGGCTGTCGGAACGCCGGTCGGTGTTCTGCCCGAAGTATCATGCAAACCAACCTCTTTTAACCGAGAGGAGCTCGCGGAGCAGG
>JBARZW010000241.1:0-4152 GCA_049650305.1 Promineifilaceae bacterium (SeqCode) | reverse complement strand
CGCCTACGCCTACGCCCTGGTTCCCCTGGGATTAGCTGCCTGGATCGCTTTCAGCCTTTCATTCGTTTTTGCTAATGCCTCATACATTATGCCGGTCTTGTCAGATCCTCTGGGCTGGGGCTGGGATCTATTTGGAACAACCGGCTATCGGTGGACGCCTTTCCTAACTCAGTATATTCCTGTGCTGCAAACCCTTGTTTTGGTAGGTGGCCTGGCTTGGGCCGCTGTTACTGCCGGGCGCATTGCTCGTGAAGGTAATCAACCGGCTGCCTGGCGCCAGGCCCTACCCATCAACCTTTTCTGCCTGCTGGTCACGGTTGGATTCTTATGGTTATTCGTCGCCTAATTGGCGAGTGGGCTGCTCGCCTGCTGCTTATTCTCATGATTGCCGGCTTATTTGCCGCAATCATGGTCGGGCGTCGCCCCGCACAAGCGGTAGAGATTCACGCCCTCATGCCCGAAAAGGGTGGCTGGCTGCCAGACGAGCTGTCAGCTGAAGTCGGCGTAGCTTTGAATCTGCGTTTGACCTCTGATGACGTAATGCATGGCTTTGCCGTTGGACAACAACCCTGGTCGGCCGTCGATGTGATTCCAGGCCAGGTAACCGAACTATCGCTTACCTTCGATGAACCGGGCACTTATACTTACTACTGTACCCGCTGGTGCGGCCCTAATCACTGGCGGATGCGGGGCACGATTGAGGTAACAGATGGGACAAACAGGCCAATGATCGCGGAGTCTGCCCAACAGCCACTTTACATCAGCTTGAACTTAGATATCGATGCCCCACACGGGATAGAAGTACAGTTGGAGAGGTCGCCCTCGGCCACCCGAGGAGAGGCCCTGGACATTACCGTTCCGCTCCAGTTCCGTACCCAGGAAGTCTATTTGGAACAAACACCGTTTGAACTTTGGCAGGCATTGCGAACAGGTCCAGGGACAGGCGAACTCAGCGATGGTGACATTTGGGATCTAGCCGCTTTCGTTTGGCGGTCTCAGTCGACACCTGAATCTTTGCAGCTGGGTCAGCGCCTGTACGCCGAAAACTGCGCCGCTTGTCATGGCGAGAATGGTGCCGGAGATGGGGTTATGGTTGAGGCCCAAATATCCGACAGTGGTGCTGGCTCATTCGGCCGCGAACTTCTGCCGCCCAGCGATTTCACCGACGTCCAGCAAATGCTGGGGGCTAATTCGGCCCTATTGCAAGGGAAGATAATACGCGGTGGGATGGGTAGTGGTATGCCTTATTGGGGCACCATCTTCACCGATGAAGAGATCGAAGCCCTTGTCGACTTTATATGGACGTTCCAGTTCCCGGTGGCAGCAAGAGAATAACGATTGAAGCCGGCAATTCGAGGACTTAATACTCTTAGGAGTGCATATGCGTAGAATTGTTTTTTTCGTAGTTTTGGTAGTTGGTTTTTTACTGGCGGCATGTAGTTCTGGGCAGCCCAGCATCGCTGTAGATGCTACCAATCTCGACCTGGGAAATGTGATCAACGGCGAAATAGTTAGCCGAGAGCTAGCCCTGCGTAATGACGGTGAGGCTGATCTGGTTATCGAGAGCATCATCACTTCCTGCACCTGCACCCAGGCTTCCATCAACCCGATGACTATCGCTGCGGACCAAAGCGGCATCCTACACATAGAGTTTGACTCTGGTTTCCATGGCCCGGACCTCACCGGGCCTTTGATTCGCCAGGTCTTCATTACCTCCAATGATCCACAACAACCAGAGATACAAGTGGAGTTAATCGTCAATGTCGAAGCGAAGGCCCCTTCAAACGGGTGATTGCCAATTGAGAAAATGTCATTTCCTACTTTCCTCCGCGCGGCGGTCACTTACCTAACAGGATGATTTACTCGTGAGGATGGAAGGGTGATGTATCTGGAGAAAGGGCCGTTAGAATAGCAGCCCGCAACGAGGGGGACGGTCGTTGCCCTGGATAATCGGTCAGGGATAGCCATGTGCGACCATCGCTGCTATGAACCAACAACGTAGCCGGGGAACCATCTGCGCCATAGACGAGCAACACGACTATTTGGCAATCGCAGGCGGCCGTGCCATGATGAGGACAAGGACAGTTTGTATAGGCTGTACGTGTTTCGCGAAGATCAAACGAGGTGGCTACTTGCAGATTTACCCGCTTTAGCGTTTCTGTGATCCAACGCAGAGCTTCGTCGTATGGATTTTCGAGTGCAAACAATTGAGCCACTAGCAATCTCCTCAAGGGTTGTTCCTAGTTTAATATGAATACGCTCAAAATAACGAGCGCAGAACAACTCGCACGAGTATGCGCCGTTTGGCGGGTAAGGTTGTGTTGAAGCAGCCTACGATGCCAATGATGAAACCCAACTAGAGTGGCAGATAATATGCTGGCCTAATTACAGTCCGCGATCTAGACGAAAACGCTCTTGGTTGGAAGGGCGCTTATTGTAGACCTCGCCTTTTGGACTCGTGCAAAGGACACACTTCGGGTCACCAATGGTTGCGCTGGGAGTGATCGATTCCTACGCTCCAGATGGAGCGCTTCTTTATGGCGCGCAGGTAGTTTTTAGTGAGTGGACTCCAGAGAAGGCGGAGCGCTACGCAGCCCGTGGTTACACTCATTACCACGAATCTGTATCTGGTGCGGATGGGGTCGCATCGCCCGACCAAGATCGCCTGGTTCAAGCATATTACAGAAACAGGCTTCACCTTTGATGGCGGTCCGGCTCCCCAATTAAGCCACGAGGTAACTCCGGGCGTCGATTTTGAGTTCATTCCAAACTGGAAGAATCCTTACAACCCTAACTCGCAAGCTGCTTACTCCTGACATGTCGACAATGTGGAATTGATTTGCATGAAGGACCCAGACGATCCAGATAGGCTCCTTCTTATTCGAGTTGCTCTCATTTCTGTATGCCCATCACCCGGCTGGCGGCGGCGGATTCGCTATTGGCGAATTTGCCGCTGCCAACCACTTTTTTGTTACAATACCTACACCAATCGGCAATGGGAGTGAAGGAAAGCCGGCCCGCGGCCGGCCATTAGGAACTTTGTAAAAGGACGATGATCATGCCAAAGGATGTGGTGCCTGGCTTGCAGATCGGGCAATCGATCGATGTGATGACGCGCCTAGGCTACTTGTTCTACCTGCCGCGGAGTTATGGGCAAGATCCCGACAAGAAGTGGCCCCTGATCCTGTTCCTCCATGGCATGGGCGAGCGCGGAGATGACCTAGATCTATTAAGACTCTACGGACCGGCCAAGGTTGCCGAAAAGCAGCCTGACCTCCCTTTTATCTGCCTGACACCTCAATGCCCTGAGGGGGATACGTGGATCGGCCAGTTGAAGATCTTAAATTCGCTGCTGGACGAGGAATTGTCCTCTTATTCTGTAGATCTTGACCGGGTTTACTTGACCGGATTCAGTATGGGCGGTTACGGCACGTGGGGCCTGGCCATGGCCTACCCCCAGAGCTTCGCCGCCATCGCGCCCATTTGCGGCGGTGGGATGGTTCAGTGGGTTGAGATTCTGAAAGATATTCCTGTCTGGGCCTTCCACGGCGCCGATGATCCAACAGTCCCGGTGGAGGAGAGCCAGCGCATGGTGGATGCCCTGCGGTCGGCCGGGGGACAGGCGAAATTCACGGTTTATCCAGGCGTCGGGCACGACTCTTGGACCGAGACCTATGACAATCCAGAGCTGTACGAGTGGTTTCTGAGGCATCGGAGGAAATCACCCCACCGACGATAGGAAGGCACAGGTGTAATGGTGAGCCGGTAGCGGATACAAATGTCTGTGACAGTGCTTGCTTGGAACCTCAGCAGCGGTTAGAGTAGTCGAGAAGGGAATTTCGTTCTTTTTTCGGTCGATGTTCAGGTCAGTTCGGGGGGATCGGGATGGTGTACAAGGTCCCGATAAGCTTCAGGAGGTACGAATATGACGGTCCAGGATACGAGCAAGTTCTATCTCACGACTACCCGGCTATGGCCAGGGGTGGCCAATATGAACGAGCAACGGCGGCTTCGGGCGGTCGAGATGATCGTCCAATTGACCTATCTCCTGCTATTTGCCGTAGCGGGGCTGGTCTGGCTTGTCCTGCGAACCGACTATGACCTCCTTACGGACAATATCGACCGGCTGCTGATCCTGTTTGTGGCCATGGT
>JBARZW010000240.1:0-12032 GCA_049650305.1 Promineifilaceae bacterium (SeqCode) | reverse complement strand
TAGTTGCTCCAGCGGCCGCAGCGTGAAGGCGTCATACAGGTACCAGGTGCCATCAGTGCCCCGGATGATGAATCTGCTGCCATCGGCGTTGAAGGATTGAACGCGCGCGTATTCGTTTTTAAGGCCGAGGGAGGCATCGTCCGAGGAGATATCCGATCGACGGTCGGTCACTCGGATCAGGCAAGTGCCAAACTCCGGATCGCGGAATGGGAGGCGAGGATCGGGTTCTGGCAGGGAAGGTGTCTGGCGAAGGTCGAGATCGGTCACGAAGTCGGCGGGGAGGTCCTGGCATTCTATACGCCTGGCAGAGTCTGCAACCTTTATCCCGTCTTTCACCAGGGGCAACGGGGTGATATCGGAGGGTTCGGGTGTATCCACCGACGGTGCTGAGGATTGATTACAGGCCAATGGGGCGGCCGTTAACCAGATTAGAAACCCTGCCAGCAGCCTTCTTTTTGTGAACATCATTTGATATCCCTACCTACTGCAACGCGGAAATGGACTTCCCTGAATTCAAGGTCTGGAGGGGACCAGAATCGAATGGTTGATAACAGTTTAAATAATCTGTTCCCGGGATGTCAATGTTATGGGTTCGTAACTGCGATTCTTAATGGGAGCTAGCCGGGGCGTTTCTTATTGGGCACCAGGAGCTTTCCCTACACAGGTTGGGATGGGGGAAGTGGGAGGGCACAGAGGCCTTCCTCTACTCGGGTTGGGAGGGGATCGCATGGGCGGGCACGGGGTCTACCCCTATACAGGGTGGGATGGAAATACGAGGGCAGGCAAGCCAAGCAAGGCTCGGCTTGGGCGGGGCGACCACAAGGGTCGCCCCTACAAATGCGTGTACAAAATTGGATTCAGAAGAGGTCTTGTAACGGCCCCTACCGGAAGATATGGTCCGGTGTTTACAATTGGCGGAGAACGACGATAATTGAGTACTTGGTTTGATAAGCATCTTTCACGATCCAAACCAACCCTAGATACCTGGAGGTAAACAATGAGACGTAGAGGAGCAGGACCCGGCCGCATGGCGGCTCGACGAATGGCAGGCCGGATGGTGAGACGGATGCGGCGCCGAAGACGACGGCGTAGAAGAAGAAGGATCATCCTAGCCGGTGGGCTGATCGCTTTAGGGGTTCATAAGCTAACCAAAAAAGAGGTTGAGCAGGTTGAAGAAAAGACGGGCAAGCCAGCCGAAGAACTGACCGACGAAGAACTCGAGCAAGCGATGGACGATCTGGGCATCGAAGGGGAAGAGATGACAGATGAAGAGTTCGACTATGTCGATAAGCAGGACGAGGCCGAGGACGACTATATTGATGAACTTGAACGGTTAGCCGCGCTACATGAGCAGGGCGTCTTAACGGATGAAGAATTCGAGACAAAAAAGAAGCAGCTCCTTGAATAGTGCGGAAGTTCGAACTGCTATTGTCAGCAGTAGAACACCCCTTGGATTCCCGGTAGAAATTTAGAGAATTCGGGACCATCTACAATTTAATACGGCCAATGACCTACAGCTTGAGCGAATACGGCAGCATGATAGCCGATCAAGAGCGGATGGATCCCTATGTCTTCGCCCTAAAGGCCGCCATCAAGCCGGATTCAGTTGTGTTGGACATTGGAGCTGGGACGGGCATTCATGCCCTGTTGGCCTGTAAGTTCGGGGCGCGCCAGGTATATGCGATTGAACCGAACGACGTCGCTCATCTGGGGCGCGAATTGGCTGAAGTTAATGGATTCGCCGACCGGATCGACTTCATCCAGGATCTCTCAAGCCGGGTTACATTGCCTGAACGGGCAGATGTGATCGTTTCCGATTTGCGCGGTGTTTTACCTCTGTTCGGCTCGCACATCCCGTCGATTATCGATGCCCGGAAACGGCAACTGGCCCCAGAGGGTATTTTGATCCCCAAGAGTGACACTCTGTGGGTCGCCCTGGTGAAAGCCCGCAACGTTTATGCGGATATAGTCAAGCCCTGGGATCATCCCTATGGTTTACCCATGGAACCGGCGAAGCAGATTGCCTTGAATAGTTGGAGCGATGCCAACACGGACTCAATTCGAGCTGCCAATCTGCTGACAACGCCTCAACAATGGGCAACCTTAAACTATTCCACGATCGAGGATCCCGATGTTGGGTGCTCAGATATACGCCTCGAAGTCACGAGGGACGGTACGGCCCATGGATGGTTGATCTGGTTCGACGCTGAGCTGGCGGAGGGTATTGGATTCTCATGTGGCCCGGAAGAGGATAAGTTCGCCGAAGTCTATGGGCGCGGATTTTTTCCCCTGCTCGAGCCAGTTTCCATTGTCGAAGGGGATACGATTGCTTTAACCATCGAGGCTGAACTGATCGACAAAGAATATGAATGGCGCTGGCACACTCGCATCCACTCCCAGGAAGATCCCGGGCTCCTAAAGGCTGACTTCAAACAGGCAACCGATTCCGATAACGTCCTAAGTCTCAATCGGATCGCGGAAAATGTTTCGAATGACCGGCCGTCGCTGGTGGAAGAGGGTCAGATCGATCGATTCATATTGGGAAGTATGGACGGCACGACAACAAATAAAGAAATAGCCGCGCATACAAGGAAGAGATTCCCGAAACGGTTTAAAAATGATCGCGATGCGCTACTGTACGTCTACGAACTCTCCCGGCAATATCGTTAAAAACAAACAACACATGGTTAAATCTCCTTGAACTAGTTGTTATGTGGTGAAGACGCCAGCCTATCTTCTCCCGAAAAAAGTTGAATTCCGGCAATCTGGAAGCTGGTCCAGAAAGGGATACGGGTTGCCTTCCTATCCGCCGAGTATCTTCGCTTTTTGAGCAACGAACTCCTCTTCGGTTTATTTTTACATTGCTCAGACAGCCTTATTATGACTTCTACGCAAAAAGATCTTGACCACCTCGTCAACAAGCAGCAAAGCAAAGGCTAGCCCAAAAGCGATGAGCCACTGCTCACCGGTCAATTTAGTTAAGCCAAGGAATTCCTGCAGAAAGCCCAACCGGGTCGGCAGAAAGGTGAACAGAAAAGCCATCCCATAGAGCAAAACTTGGTGACGATCCCGCAAAATGTCGCGGTTGAAAGCGGAGTTGGTCTCACTGCGAGCGCCGAGTCCCATGACCATGCTGAGCAAAGCGAAGACAACAAATCCCATGGTGGCCGCAATCGCGACGCCGTCAGACTCGTAAGCTGCTTCCACTGAGACTGTAGCGATCGCCGTAAGCAATCCGATGAATGCGATACGGACCCATTGGGCACGCGAAAGGATGGGCTGGGTTATCGGCCGCGGCTTGTTCTCCATCAAACCAGGTGGCGGCTCGTCAAAGCCGAGGGCTATCGCGACTGGGACCGTCACGAGAAAGTTAACCCAAAGGACCACGAAGGCCGAAAAAGGCGTGCCACCGAGTACGAGGAATATCGCGGCCAGTAAATAGGCCCCGATGTATGCCACCAGCTGCGTCATCTGGAAGCGCACATAATTGAACAGGTTGTTGTAGATGCCTCGCCCGAACTCCACCGCCTTGACAATGGTGGCGAAGTTATCGTCGGTCAGGATCATCGTCGCCGCCCCTTTGGAGACTTCAGTGCCCGTGATACCCATGGCCACGCCGATGTCCGCCTTTTTCAAGGCCGGCGCGTCATTGACGCCGTCACCAGTCATGGCCACGATGTTATCCTCCTCCTGGAGCATCGTCACCAGCCGGATCTTGTCTTCAGGTGTAACCCGGGCCACGACGCCGATATCAGGTAGTTTTTCCTTCAGTTCCTGGTCGCTCATGGCAGCGAACTGGGCTCCTGTAAGGGCCATTCCCTCAATACCTAACTCATGTCCAATGGCCGCCGCTGTCACAGCATGGTCGCCGGTGATCATGCGCACCTGGATGCCAGCGCTGTGACACTTGGCGATGGCGTCCTTGGCTTCGGCACGCGGCGGATCCACGATACCGACCATGGCCAGAAGGGTGAGGTCGTTCACATCCTCGATCAAATTGGCTTTCGAATCGAAGGTCTTCGGGTCGAAGTCGCGTCGGGCTACGACCATTACGCGTTCTCCGGCGCTGGCGATGCGCTCGTTTTCATCCAATGCTATCTGGCGATTTTCGTCCGTGACCGCAACGGTCTCTCCACCAGGCACCCAATACGAGCCGCCGCGGCTGATCAGGACATCCGGCGCGCCTTTGACAAAGCAGCGCACTACTGGATCACCCTGTTCGTTCGTCATATTATGGAAGGTGGCCATGAACTTGTAGTCCGAATCAAATGGCAGCTCAGCAACGCGGGGGTACATTTCGCGGGCGCCATCTACGCTGATACCACCCTTCTCGGCCAATACGATCAGTGCCCCTTCTGTAGGGTCGCCAATCAGGTTGCCGTTGTCGAGGCGTGCATCGGCGCACAAGGCCATGGGCAGCAGAATCTGATCGAGATCGACCTTGGCGCCGCCCGCGCTTAGGAGCTTGCCATCCGTGCTGTAAGCCAGGGTGCCTTTCTGCCAGGGTTGACCATCTGCGTCGCCGCTGGCCAGCTCCATTGTCCCTGATGTTCCATATCCCTCGCCGGTAACCTTGAATCGATTCTGTCCGGGAACGACGAACTCAACAGCCGTCATCTTATTGAGGGTCAGCGTGCCGGTTTTGTCGGAACAGATAGCGGACACGGAGCCTAGCGTCTCTACCGAGGGAAGCCGCTTAACGATGGCATTCTGGTCTGCCAGCGCGCGCGTACCCATGGAATACATGGTGGTGACGACGGCTGGGAGGCCAGTTGGGATGGCAGCGACTGCCAAGGCTACGCCGGCGATGAATATGGCCTCTAAATCTTCACCGTTGGCCAAACCGAGGATGACCATCAGAACAAAAGCCAGTCCGGCCAAGCCGGCGATGAAAATTGTCAACCGGTCTAACTGTTTTTGCAGCGGCGTCTTGTCCGCCTCGGTTTTGTTAAGCAGGTCGGCGATATGACCCATCTCAGTTCCCATGCCGGTTGTGGTGATGATCATTTCCGCGCGACCGCGTGTAACCGAGGTATTCATATAGGCTATGCAATGGCGATCGCCAAGAGGGGCTTCGGGATCAGCGATGGTATCGATGTCCTTGGGTGAGGCGACGCTCTCGCCGGTCAGGGCGGCTTCCTCAATCTCCAGAGTCGCCGCCACAAAAAGGCGGCCATCGGCCGGGACGACATCACCGGCTTCCATCAAAACGACATCTCCCGGCACCAATTGTGGCGCCTCTACCTCCTTCGCTTCGCCATCACGGCGTACACGAGTAATATCCTTCATCGTCCCGGCCAGCGCGGACAGGCTGGCCTCGGCTTTGGCTTCCCCACGGAGAGCCAAGACTGCATTGAAGATGGTCAGGACGACCAGCACAACCGTGGTTCCCCATTCACCAGTGAAGATTTGATTTATGACTGCCGCGCCCAATAAGACCATTTGCATGAGGTCCTGGTACTGGCGCAGGAAGGCTTGCCAGCCCGGCTCCTTCTTCTTTTCGGCCAGCTGATTCGGGCCATATTGATCGAGCCGCTGCTGTACGTCTGCCGTACTTAAGCCCTTGGCCGGATCGACCTTAAGCTCTTGGCCGACCTCATCCGGGGTCATGGTGTACCATATACGTTGACTAGCTGCTGTTTCTGCCATGATCTCTCTCCATTATTTCAATATTTTTCCGGTACATAACGATATTGATAGTCTGGTTCTCGATAATCTCCCTTTGGTTGTCGCTTGGGGAACTTGACCGGTTTACGCGGCACCTCTTTGTAGGGGATCTGGTTCAATAAGTGCGTGATACAGTTCAACCGCGCCCGGCGCTTGTCGTTGCCATCTACCACGTACCAGGGGGATGTGGTCGTATCTGTCGCCGCAAACATCGCATCACGAGCAAGAGAGTAATCGTACCAATGGGTGTAGCTTTTCAGGTCCATTGGAGTGAGTTTCCAGATTTTACGCGCGTCTTCGTCCCGTGCTCTTAGCCGTTCCTCCTGGTTCTCCATGCTCACTTCCAACCAATACTTAATCAGAATGACTCCCGAGGCAATGATCGCCTCCTCGACACCAGGGGCATGCTTCAAGAAGTAGTCAACTTGTTTCTCTGTGGCGAAGCCCATCACCCGCTCGACGCCAGCGCGGTTGTACCAACTGCGGTCAAAGATAGTGACCTCTCCCGCTGCGGGCAGATAGGGCATATAACGTTGGAAATACATCTGTGATTTTTCCCGTTCTGTTGGCGTGGCTAAGGCTACATGGCGAAAGACACGCGGGCTGGTTCGCTCGGTGATACGCTTGATCACCCCTCCTTTGCCGGCCGTATCGCGACCTTCAAACAAGATACAGATCTTGGCCTCATTGGCTATCACCCATTCCTGCATTTTGACCAGCTCTCCCTGGAGTTTTTCCAACTCCTTCTCGAACTCCTTTTTTTTCATATTCATGTTTTTTGACATTTTTCTCTCCTTGATTGAATTCAAGCAGCTACCATCTTCGACAGAAATCCTTACCCGTACACATTATTGGCCATCGTACCCCTTCTCTCGAATCTCTTTCCAAAGGGCTTTATGCCAAAGGGCAGCATGGATCGGGGGGCAAGGACACGACCAGGTATGGATATTCATTAACTCAAGAGGCGCTCGCATTTCGATGATGTCAGCTAGTCGCGTCCTGAGTGCGCTTTGAGGTAAATTCGCCGCCATTCGTTGAGACGACGGCACCGGCAGATAGTGAATTGTATCATCCTGCAGTGCAAAGCACATAGGAGTTCATCGGCCGACCACCCTAGCGTCAGCGATTGTGCGAACAGGCTTTCATCAATTATGTCGTTAATGGGCAAAGATTGGGCCAGCGGAGTTTCGGCCAGGATGGCCTCAACTTCGGCCTGGCCCAACCATTAGGCAATCTAAATCGTGTTTGCGCATTCATATGTTGTTTATGAGCAGTCAGGCTGTTGGATCCAACCATTTACAACAAAGAACAGGACATACTATTTCTTCTTCTTTTTCTTATCTTTTTTTTTGCCTTTTTTCTTGGCCATAGTGACCTCCTTGTCAGATTATCTACATTTTAACTCATCTACTATCTGACGAAACAGCCGGTAAAACAGTCTCTGGAACCTTTGTTAATGCCGGCCCTGCCCAGGGCCTCGCCCATGTCAGCCATACTCCCAGGGCGATTGTCTAAAATGACCGTGAGATCTATAGTCATCGTATACTCCCTTTCTTTGATCTGATGCCACCTGGTCCGTTATCAACCGGCTCCCTTTCCATTCTTAAATTCTACATGGTCTGTCAACCAGGCCGGTTAATTCGTAGAACGAGCATGGGCCAACCTAAGGTTAGCCTTACCGAACAGTATGTTCGGCCTACTCTGGACTAGCGTCCCCGTCCGGCCCAACCGACAGTAGTTCTTTGCGAAGGTAGTTAGTTGGTATCGAGGTTCCCCTCTCGATCAGATTGAATCGCTATCCTTCGATCCTTGCTGCTTCAGCAAAGCAGTTAGCTCGGCTAACTCAGCGCGCATGGCTGAATTCTCTTGCCGCAGCGGGTCCATTTCCTCACGTAAAATGGCGGCCATCTCTTCCCTGACGATAGCGCTCATATCCTGCTCGCCTTCACGTTCGTCCTCCTGTGGAGCCAGCAGTTTCGTGGCCAGGAAGCCGGTCAGGACGGCGAAAATGCCAACGCCAAAGGTCATCAGGATCATGGCCATGACCCGACCGGTTAAGGTGACAGGAACGTAGTCACCATAACCCACGGTGGTCATGGTGACGAAAGCCCACCAATAGGCGTCGGTGCCGGTTTTTATGTTTGCTCCCGGCGCACCTCTTTCAACCTGGAGGACGACGAGACTGACAATGGTGATCAGCACAATGGCCACCAAGAGGGTGGCAAGCAAGGCGCTTTGGGCCCGAGATCTGCGGGTTTCATTAAGAACGTCACGGCGATCCCTGGCCCGCAGCTGTTTCACAATACGGATCGACCGGCTTAATCGCGCAAAGCGCAAGATAGCTGTCCATGGCAGATCGTGTATGATCGGAACACTCCCCAGCAGATCCAGCCAGCCACCACCCATGAAGAAGTAACCGGTCTTGCTGGGCGCTCGCCAAAAATTGAGTAGGAAATCGGCCAGGAATATCCCGCAGATTAGAAAATCGACGCGCACGAGCACAGCTTCCGTTGTGCGACTCAGAGGCCATATTAAGATTAGGGCAACGACGATCAGGGAGAAGATGGTTAGTACCAGGATGAAAAGGTCATAACTGGCCCCGTTACGGCGGGCGCCACCTTGATCCAGGTTTGTGTTTTCGGCGTTGGTCTCCTTGCTCATAGGTGCCTCCTTAGCATCTGGAACCTGCCGTCATTCCTCCGACGAGACCCTTAGACCTTTCCGCTCTGCTCCTGATCTTTCTGCAGCTTCTCCCAACCGCGGCGCAAGTTGAGGTCGAGCTGATCGTCTGCTACTTCTATGCCATGTTCAGCAAGGGCGTCCCAGATCATGTAAAAGAGATCGCTCTTGATACGACCCCTTCTTTCTGGATGATCGACCCACACCTTCAGTATGAAGAAGAGGTTAGCGTCGTCATACCCGTCGAAGCGTAACGATGGCGCCGGATCGTCCAATACCCAGGCATGATTCAGGACCGTTTCCTCCACAACCTGTCTGACCTGATGCGGGTCACTGTCTTGACGAACGCTGAAAGATAACACGTTCCGTACCAGGCGCTCCTCTTTTGTCAGGGTGGTTACTTTTTCAGTTGTGAAGGTCGCGTTGGGAATGATGATGTTCACGTTATCCCTGGTGCGAACCGTCGTGGCCCGTAAACTTATCTTCTCAACCTCGCTTACTCGCCCGTCGAGTTCAATCACGTCGCCAGGTCGCAAAGTTTGTTCGAAGAGCAGGAGCAAGCCGCTGAAGAAGTTGGCTATGATGTCCCGCAAGCCAATGCCAATACCCACCGACAAGCCACCGGCGATGATGGCTAGCGAGGTCGCATCTAAGCCCAGGGCGCCGAAGGCGAGAATGATCCCCAGGCCAGTGATAACATAGCGGGTCATGGTGGATACGGTCTGGACCAGACCCGGTTTGGTCTCAAGGCGGTCAGGCAGCCTTCGGTTCAGTATTTCTTCTAAAGCCCAGCCGGCGACGAAAAAAAGGTAAAACAAGACCACGGCGCTGAAGAGACCGCCCACTGTGACGGATAAATTTGTGAAGTCAATCAGAGTAGCATCTGCCACCAAGCTGGTTGTGGCTAGGTTGCCAGTTAACAATCTGAAGACCAACAATAAAAAAAGGGGTGTCAGAATCCTACTATGGTAAGGATGAACCGCTTGGCCAAACCGGGCATAAAGTATCATCAGCAAGGCCCGATAAGCCAGCCATAACCAGAATACAGCACCGATATCCTGGAGTATTCCGTTTGGATACCCTCCTCTTTCGAATAACCAGATGGCGACATAGGTCAGAACAAGGCTAGTGATCGGCGTATAGAGTTGATAGATCTGGGCTACCCATCTTCGCCAACGTGTCTGGCTCTCTTTGGGCGCCCGGTTTGGATTACGCCGATCCAACCACTTGCGCACAGCTTCGGGTAAAAGCCAGGCTACAAGCAAAATCAGGATGATGGTAAGCAACTGCCATTGGATAACAGGCCTGGAGATTTGGGCGAGTGCTGTCCTAAGCTGATCCTGTAGAATCTTGGCCAATGACTCGCCTTGAACGAGGGTTTCTTCATCCATTTTCGCTTCCTTATGGGGCGTTGATTAACCGGGCCCTCTCGCGGCCTTCTCGCGGCCCTCTCGCGGCTTTCTCGCGGCCCTCTCGCGACCATTCGCGACCATTCGCGACCTTCTCGCGGCCATTCGCGACCATTACTCCGCTTCAATTGGCGCGCATCCGGCCGGCAGGCGCATCTCGTCTTCGGATAGATCTTGCAGGACGGCTAACTCCTGGCCAAAGCGACAGACCGCCTCCGCAGGAGTCAGGATACCCGACAAAGCGCTTATATAGGCTCTGTTTCCAACGGCAACCAGCTCTTCCCAGGCTAGCTCGTTGGGCGGAATGACGGCCGTTCTGGCCTGCCTGGAAAATCCGGACACATTTGGATAGATGCGGCTATCGACTCTTACGCCAGGATTTGCGGGCACCCGGTCCAGTTCCCGCATGAAACGATTGGCCTGTTGTTGGTTGGCCAGGAATTCGGCCAGGGCAATAGCGGTGCGGGCCTGTTCTTGTGAGGAGAACAGATAGAAGATGATCGACTCTACCGGTAAGAGCGGGCCGGCAGAGCCCTCAGGACCGGACGGTAAGGGCGCCACGCCAAAGGCTTCTTCGCCCATGACTTCTTTCAGGATGGCCTGTTTCCCTGGGTCGGCGACATAGTAGGCCACTCGCCCTTGAGAAAAAAGATCTAATAATACTGTATCGTCCGCGCTCAGTATGACCCCCGGCTCATTCTGGGCGTTATTCAGCCACTCCAGCCACTTGGCGAAGCCACTATCAACCAGGGTGGGGTTTCCCTCCTCGTCAAACAAGCCTTCGCCGAAGGCCTGGATGCCCCAATAGGCTTCCTCAAAACGAGGCACAAAGGCTACTTCTTCACCCTCGGTCGCCTGGTCTAACAGTCCGTCCAGCGTCGTGGGCGGCGTGTCTACCAAGCCCTTGTTATAGTAGAGCGCTCTGGGATACAGAGAAAGGGGGACGCCATAGACCTTGTCTTGGTATTTCGTTGCTTCTAGCTTTCCGGTTTCCAGGCGGAGATCCGAAAATTCATCATTTTCGAACCCCCGGATCAGGCCATCATCGGCCAGCTTCCGTACCCAATCGCTCGAGCCCAGCAGCAGATCGGGCGCCAGTCCATCATCGGCCGACTGTTTGTATTGCTCCAGGAGTTCGCTTCTAGGTAGAGCCAGACTGGCGACCGTCACCTGAGGATGGATTTCTCGGAACTCGTCAAGAGCCTCTTCCAGGATCGCCGTCTCTTCCGGCGTCCAACCATGCCACAAGACGACGCGGCCGCTCAGCTCATCGTCGCTCTGCCGGAACACCTGGCAACTGCTCAAAACCAGAAGTAATAGAAGAATAGTAATTAACTGTTTTCGCATACTTGCCTAAAGTGTCCGGTCGAATCCTCACCCGGTTATTCACTCGTTCAGACGCTGGCTGCGCCTATTCGCCGTACCTAACGCTTCATGTGAAGCCGCAGGACAATCATGACCTCGCGGAAAAGAAGAGGCGGGACACGTAGCCTAGGATAACCACATAGCCCGCCTTCATCAAAAACCACTAATTCTACTTCACCCGTTCGATTTTGGGAGGTTTCCAACTGCCGTCGAGAATCGCTTCTTCTCCCCAATAAGCACGGATATAGAGCGAGAAGGTTCCTACCGGCGCGGGGAGCCAGTTCGTTTCCTTATCCTCACCGGGGGATTGAGTGCTCGCATACAGGGTCAGCGAACCATCAGGGTTGTATTTGAGATCCTTGGTTTTCGTGCCCAGCGAGTAACGGTTGAGATCGTTAAGTTCAAAGAGGTGGTGCTGGTTATATATGGTCATCGACCAGAATCCTTTTACCGGAGGAAGCTGCCCATCCGTGAAGGTCACGGCGTAGAGATGTTGGCCCTCAAGTTGCCCACCCTGGGAGTCGGCATCGGTGTAGAAGTATTGCGTTTCGGTGGGCCGGTTATCGAACATATTCGAACGGGCTGTGCTGGTACGCATCAAGTAATCAAATCCCCACTGAGCGTTGTTGGCGGAGCGGTTCCAGCCGTTGCCGGCAGGAATACCATTGTGCTTCCATAGGAAAAGCGGCCCAATCACTTGCTCCTCGGTCTCCACTGCGACCTCGACCAATGCCTTTTTGACTTCAGGATCTTTTTCAGCTGCTTCAAGTACCTGGCGGATAGTTGCGTAGAGGGCCTCTTCACCGGGCAGGGGAGACACGGCATCCATTATCCCTGGGAGTTGGTCAAAGAATAGTTCGGGTACGACCCACTTATTTTCACCTTCGACCTTTGGGGCGGGAAAAGAAGGAA
>JBARZW010000239.1:0-10281 GCA_049650305.1 Promineifilaceae bacterium (SeqCode) | reverse complement strand
GAAAAATCCGTACCTTTGCCCATTGAGATCCTTCCAGTTTACACCAGGCGGTGCTGGGGGCTCCGCATCTAAAGGCAAACTGCCCGGTAGTATCTGCGGATGTATTCGCCTTCACGGCCACTCAAGTGAACGATGGCGTGCTCGTTACTAGTGATCCGGAATTCGTGGCTGTGAAAGACCTTATTCGTATCGAAGGGATTGATGAGAGATCGACTTCGATATAAAGGGATTCTCCCGAGATAATGCTGATAAGTAGCCGCCTCGGCACTCCATACTTCGCTACAGGCGGAGTTATTTATTGCTTGCCAATAACTAAAACCAACGTTGACTTGCGTTAATTAGTCAGATAGAGCGTCTTAGCTAAATCGGGCGAGGAGAGAGTAATTCTTTGTGTCCTGTATTAGGACTAATCGGAAGGTAGCAACCCCGTGTGCCAGAATAAGTGAGACAACTTAGGCAATGGCAAGTTGTTTCAGCGGTGTCCATGGCTGGGACCGGATCCAGCGGCTTGGTACTTGGCCGGTCAAGAACTATCAGAGCAAAGCGACCTTGGAGAACCTTATCGCCGAGATTGTTGGGTAATGATGAGTGCAATCAGCGTATTTCAGACCGATATAGATATCAAGTGGAATTGGATCACAATCCTCACGGATGTGAACCTAAAAACGGGATTCGCGGTCCTAATGCCCTTATACCAGAGGTAGGTTCCATTAACAATTAACTAACTAGGAAGGAACCGTGAGGCCTGAAATGCAGCGTTACTCCAAACGAGCCCCACAGGACTGACCACTTCTTTGATTTTGCAATCCTACATTCAGTAACTCAGGATACAATCACTACAAATCATGTTGCGGGAGGTGAGGTGAAGGCTCTCACGCCAAGTGAAGAGGGCATCATGCCTTTCTCTTTTTCAACTCAACGCTAATAACCCGTATTTCATTTTCGCCCACATTTTCCAGGGTATGGGGAGGAAGCGGATCACTCCATAGCACGGCCGGCGGCGTCGCTAACGATTCAATTTTCCTCGAATCAAGCACGATATTGCCTTTTTCGTCGCGCCGCACAAAGTCACTCCAACTTCGGACATATAAAGCACCTGGCCAGCAGTGGGTGTGAACTGGGGTCGTTCTTCCCGGTCGAATTCGGGTATCAAGGACTCTTACCGATTCGTTTTCAAAGAGCAAGGTGTGATTTTCCGGCGCTGCGATGAGTGCATCTAGTTCGTCTGGCCAAGGCCAATCTTGCTGATCCGATCGTACGTTGTCATTTTCCATATCTTTCGCTCAACAGTGAACTAATTTGGTGATATCACGGATGTGAACACCGCAAACCAAAAAGCGCGGAAATTGCATTTCGAATGCGCTTCAACAAGAGGTTGGAATCATTAAGGCAAATCGTTTTTCGTAGGAACCGTGAGGGCTGATCTGCGACGTTACTGTAAATCAGCCTAATCATAAGATTTGGCGAAGTAAACTGCTACTTCTGTCTATCCATATCTCTACCTTCACCTTAACATGAGTTTGGCTGGAGTTGACTGTCAAGAATCAGGAATGATGAATGTCCCAGAACAATGTTGGAGAACCGGCTACATGATATACCGTGTTGCTGTTGGCAGCGCTGGTAGGCTCCTATTCATTAATAATATTACCATCAGAGTTGGCTGCATAGGCGATCACGTCATTTTTAATCCAGCTAGCCAATCTATGAGCCCTAGCTCTGTATCTTACAGCTTGAAATTACCCAGACGATGGAAACCGACTAAGAGTTATAATTCCAAGACCTAAGGTTTGTCCATATTCCCTCAGACTCGTAAGGTTCTATCGAGATGGAACCAATTCGATTCTCCTGTGGCAGAACGCAGGCGACCGATCTGGCTGCCGATACTCGCTCGCGGCCGCAAGGCAAAACAGTGGCGCCCATATTCTTAGCAAAACCGAGGCTCGGATTGAACGACGTCTGATGGCGATATATTATTAGTGTGGGGGGAGGGATTACCTGGCCTCAACGTCCTCTTGTTTAACGTCAAGCAGGAGCGAATACCCCACGCTGATTCTTTTGTACGCTGGTCGACAGGCCAATACATTGCGACAATCCAATGCAAACGTGAAGTTATTGATCGTTGAATTGCGCAGAGCTGGCCTAGGAATCGCCGCTTGTGCGACTAGGGGGGTCAGAAGTGTGGGCGGTACAAGACTTGAACTTGTGGCCTCTACGATGTCAACGTAGCGCTCTAACCAACTGAGCTAACCGCCCGAATCGACGGCATTATAGCGACCGGTAATGGCGTTGTCAACGTAACGCCCTATCCCTATAATATAGACTCCGAGCGGCGAGCTATGGCCATAGTGACTACTATCGGTTGATAGATCGATAACGTTTCGCCTAAAATTTCTTGATTCTATCTCCAGAATCGTTGGTGTCTGATGGTTGATGGGTCCTAAAAGAATTGTCTATGGATAATCACATCCTGGTGATCGGCGCGACGCTGCTGGATACGAAGGGAAAGCCAACGGCCGGTCTCGAACCTGGTACCTCAAATCCGGCAAGCATCCGGCATACCCGTGGGGGAACGGCGAGAAATGTCGCCGAGAATCTCGCGAGGCTCGGTGCTCAGGCTTTGCTTATCTCTGCGGTTGGCGACGATAGGACTGGAAGACATCTGCTCGATTACACGGCCGATGCTGGGGTAGATATCGATCACGTGCTTCGAGTTAAGGGATACAATTCAGGTTCGTACATAGCTCTGCTTGATGAAGACGGGTCCCTATCGGTCGCCCTTGACGATGTCTCGGTCATGCAGAATGTGACCCCGGATTACCTATATCGAAACCGCAAGCTCTTCCGCGATGCCTGTTTGGTGATGATCGACGGCAGTCTTGACCCCGCCACTACGGAGACGGCCTCGCGTCTGGCCAAAAAGTATAACGTTCCGCTGTGCGCCGATCCCTCCTCCGCCCGTCTGGCTGTCCGGTTGTGTCCTTATCTAGATTCGCTCGATCTGGTGGTGCCAAACGAAGTCGAAGCGGCGGTCATGACCGGGGTTGAATTTAGAGGATACGATCCGGACGCGAGCATGGATGCAGCTCTTAGCCTCGTTCGATCCGGAGTTGGAACGGCCGTGATAAGTCTATCAGATTTTGGATTGGTCTATGCTACCTCTGATGAGACCGGGCATATCCCGGCAAGATACAACGAAATGGCGGATAGCACGGGAACCGGCGATGCTGTGAGTGCGGCGATAATTTTCGGCATGATCAATAATCTCCCCACCATCGAAGCGATTCGATTGGGGGCCGCGGCAGCCAGTCTGACCCTTCAAACGAATGAAACGGTCGTTCCAGACCTAAGCCTGGACATGCTATACGATCATTTGATCGTCTAATTCGATGCCATTCGTGACCGATGGGAAACAACTGAAAGGCATTGCATAACCATGGAATCGGCCTAAATGATTCCTAGGTCTCCAAGGGAAAAGATCAGCCACATAATATTTAGCTTAATCGGTCTCATTTCAAGCTACAGCTTTACCTAAGCCCCAAGAATAGAACCCCTTTCACCATGACAAACGCCCTGGGATTACTCATAGCCTACACCTACATTTTCGGTTTGATCGGCTTGGCGGAGGTATTACGCCGTTGGCGAGGATATGGAAGTGATTTCACGCGCAAAGTAATCCATATCGGCGTCGGTATGTTGAGCTGGATTATCGGTATACTTTTCGATTCGCCTTGGCCGTTTGTCTTCGCCAGCATGACCTTCGTCGTAATAAACTTAATTGACTGGCGTTACGGGATCATATCAGCCATGTCGAGCAGCGACCGTTCGAATCTCGGCACCGTGTATTTTCCTCTGGCGGCCGCGGCTGTTGCCCTCGTTTTCTGGGAGAGACAACCACTCATGGTCGCCGCCTTGATGCCCTTGACCTGGGGGGATGGACTGGCCCCCGTAATTGGAAGAACTTATGGGGTCCATAAGTATTCGATCATGGGTCATACCCGAAGTCTCGAAGGATCGGCGGCGTTCTTCTTAGCCGGAGGACTTTTTACCTGGTTGGCTCTGTGGCTTCACTCTGGCTCGCCAGAGCTGACTCCGGCGGAGGCATTGCTTCCGGCCTTGGTAGTTATTGCCGCGACCACCCTAACCGAGGCGGTCTCGATATGGGGGCTCGATAACCTATCGGTGACCGTGGTGTCCGTACTTATCTTGAGTCTTTGGCCATTTTAGCGGTTGAAGATGAACTCGGATATGAAACGCCAGGGGGCGTCTGATATTAATGCGCTGCTGCCCGCCTTGGATTCCATTGAGGCTATTCTATTTGACCTTGATGGCACCCTAATCGACACGGATGACATGGCGGTCGAACGATTATCCGGACGCCTTAAACCCATTTTTGGTCATCGTGCAACAGCGATTGCCCGCTGGCTCCTGATGCAAAGTGAGACACCCGGTAATTATCTTGTGACCGTTTTGGACAAGCTGGGTCTGGACGTTCCCATGATGACGTTCACGGACAGGCTCAGGAAAAGAAGAGGCGTGTATCCCGCAAAAGAGTTCCGGCTCGTCGATGGGGTGGAGGAGCTGATTTTAACCCTCAAAGATAGATACCGGTTAGGCATTGTTACCTCACGAAGCCGCTATCATATTGAACAATTCCTTTTGAAATTTCCCGCCGTCGCGAGTGCTTTTGAGGTTACCTACGGCCTGCAGGATTCTGAGTGGCTCAAACCCAACCCACAGCCAATATTTCTTGCGGCCGAACGGCTGAATGTTCCGGTGGCGAAATGCCTGATGGTCGGTGATACGACTGTCGATATAAAAGCTGGCAGAAGGGCGGGGGCTTGGACTGTTGGCGTCCTCTGCGGATTCGGCCGTCGATCTGAATTGGAACGCGCGGGTGCCCATGTTATTGTAGACTCAACCGCTGACCTGATTAGAATACTCTAGGTGTCCGTATGAGTTAGCGAATAATAGGACAATCAACCTTGGATAAAGCAGCTAAAGTGAAAACTGCGCCAGCGGGGCCAACTGGATGCGGTCAACGCGGCGCGTGTGCGAGAGGTTCGCAGCCTACGGAAGATACTTTTATTGGTTATCGTTTGAATCCTGACGACCGGTAATTGAGGCCCACATGATAGTTGTTGCGAACACCAGGAAATTCTGCATGTGCCTGAGAGAATCGCAACGACATTTAGGTCGTGCCCATTAATACGGTGACCTAAAGCACCAGACTGAAGGCCGGGATAACGATTAGAAATGGAACAAACCATATGGAAATTGACTTGGTTTTATACAATGGGCAGGTTCATACACTGGATCCGGCCGAGCCAAAGTGTTCAGCAATCGCTATATCCGGCAATGAGATTGTCGGCACGGGTACCGACAGCTTGGCTATGGCTTTATCGAATGACCAGGGCAGGAAGATCGATCTCAATGGTCGTTGCGTCATCCCCGGGCTTGTAGATACGCATCTCCATTTCGAGAGCTATGCATTGAGCCTGCAACGGGTCGATTTGACCGACGTGCCAGATCTTGACACGGCACTAGCCACGATAAAAGAAGAAGCCGATAAAAATGATAACGATGGTTGGATCCAAGGAAGGGGATGGAATCAGGCGCTGTGGCCCGGGGGTCATTTTCCGGCGGCGAACGATCTCGACCAGATAGTTCCAAACCGGCCCATTCTGCTCAACCACAGAAGCGGGCATGCGGCCTGGGCAAATACGAAGGCCATGCAAATCGCGAAATTGAACGAGGTTAATGTCGATCCGCAGGGTGGTGCCATTCAGCGAGATGATCTCGGAAGACCCACAGGGATACTATTCGAGAAGGCCATGAAACTGATCTCTGACTGCGTGCCCAAACCGAGTGTGACCGAGGTTAGTGATGCGATGGGAGAAGCCCAAAAGCGATGTCTGAGGGCGGGCTTGACAGGTTTCCATGATTTTGACGGAAGGAGATGTTTCCTGGCTCTTCAAGAGCTTCGCAACAACAGCGCACTCCAGCTACGGGTTGTCAAGAACATCCCAGTAGAAAGATTACACCATGCATTAGGTGTTGGTATTAACAGCGGCTTCGGTGACGATTGGATTAGAATTGGGAGCGTCAAGCTGTACGCCGATGGCGCGCTCGGTCCGAGAACAGCCTCAATGATCGCCTCCTATGAGGGAGAAAAGGACAATTTGGGCCTGATTGTCACCGACAAAGAAGAGATGATTGCTCTTGTGCGAGACGCAAGTCAGCATGGGCTAAGCGTCGCCGTTCATGCCATTGGCGACAAAGCAAATCACGATGTTCTCGATGTGTTTGAAGAGGTAGCCCGAGAGAACCTGGCAAAAAACTTTGACCAACGATTCCCATCACCACCGTTACGACATCGAATCGAACATGCCCAGCTCCTCCATCCAGAAGATATATCCCGCTTCGCCAGTATTGGAGTCATCGCTTCGATGCAGCCAATCCACGCGACCGCGGACATGGAGATGGTAGAACTGCACTGGGGTGATCGAAGCCGCTACGCCTATGCCTGGCGATCCATCATCGATTCGGGCGCCACCTTCGCCTTTGGATCCGACGCTCCCGTTGAAGCGATTGAACCGCTAACCGGTATACATGCAGCTGTGACGAGACAACGTGTCGATGGTGCTCCAGGTGCTGAAGGGTGGATTCCCGAGCAGAGAATAACGATACAAGAAGCCGTCGCCGGTTACACGATAGGCGCAGCGATTGCCAGTAACCGCATGGATTACATGGGGACAATATCTAAAGGAAATCTCGCTGACCTGACCATTCTCGAGCGCGACATCTTCGGGATCCATCCAAATGAAATTCCCAGTGTGGGTGTCGCTGGAACGATTGTAGACGGGCAAGTTAAGTACCGGAATTGGTGAAAATTCAATGCCGGTTAAGGTTCCCCTCCTGGGGGTACAAGGGCGAAGGCTCTGACAGGGAATGAGCCAAAAGCCCGAATCTTCACCGGGCTGGCGAAGAACCGGAACCCTTGATCTGGCAGTTGGTGAAGGTTGGTTAAGTGCTCGACGATTGGTACTCCAGCTTGTAGAAGTATTGTGTGGGCGGGGCGGGTACCATCGCGATCGTCGTCGATATTGAGGGAGTCGATGCCGACAAGAATGACGCCAGCATCCCTTAGTAATGTCGCCGACTTTTTTGTCAGATACGGGTATCCTTCAAAGTAGCGGTTCGTGTTCCAGTGACGCGACCAACCAGTGTGGAACAAGACAGCTTTCCCTTCCAGCCCCTGTAAATCTTGGTCGTCTAGGTCGATCGCTCGGTCGCTATCAGCTTTGATTCGAACGACTATGCCATCGAGGTTAGCTAACTTTTCTAGGGGTAGATCGGCCAAATCTGCGCCCTCGGCGAATCGATGAAAGGGCGAATCGACGTACGTGCCGGTATTCGCTATCATTTCGATTTTTCCAATCTGGAACTCTGTGCCCCCGGAATAGAGCTTCCTAGAGTCCTTCCGGCTCAGAAAATCACAGATGGAGGGTGCGGGCAGACCTTGGTAAGTTACCAGACCGTGTTCGACAGTATGGCTTACGTCGATCAGTTTACTCACAGGCTTGCTCATAGGGGACTCCGGTTGTTAGGCTAGTCTAAGTGCTCTCGACCGATGCATTCAACCAGCCAGTAGCATGGTTCCATCAAGGCCAGGCTGCATACTTCAGGCTCACGCCTCGTCAATACCAGGTATTACAAGCCTACTTTTGTTTCCGACACCAGGGAGTCGACAACAGCGTAAAGCGCTTCACGACGATTGTCGTCACCACCATGGCTGTTGTAGACCTTGATCTGTCGATCGGCGCTCGTTCCATCGCTCAAAATGGTTCGCAAGTATTCCACCTCCTGGCGACTTCCTAATTCGTCCAAAACGTCGTCGAGGAACTCCAGGAGTTCCTCCATGAGGAAGTGGAAGGGAACAGACTGTTCAATGCCAAAATCGATTAACTCGCCATCGATTCCGTAGCGCATTGCGCGCCACTTATTCTCCGTGATATGCATGTGGCGATAGTGACGCCACGAGAGATTGCTACGCCGCAGCTTAATCAACTTGGCACAGATAGCCTGGAACAGTGCGGCGATGCAGACGCATTCATCGACCTTGGTGCAGATATCGGCGATCCGAAATTCTAATGTATCAAAGGTCGGGTGGGGACGGATATCCCACCAGATCTTAGCCACGGGATCACTCTTACCAAAAGAGCCTACATTCGCCAGGGTGTTTTCAAAGGCCTTGTACTCAGACCAAGAACGGAAGGAATGCGGTATTCCAGTGCGGGGCAGCATCTCGAAGACCACGCTTCGATAAGATTTAAGGCCTGAGTTGTAGCCATGCCAGAAAGGAGAGCTGGTAGACAGCGCCAGTAAATGGGGGATGAAGTAACGCGCCTGGTTCATTATTTCGATCATCAGATTCTTCGATTCTGATGTGCTCCCGAATCCAACATGCACGTGCATGCCGAATATCAATAACCCGCGGGCAACGCGCTGCATGTCATCCAGGAGTTCACGATATCTCTCACCTTCAGTGATAGACTGCTCTTCCCACTTGGCGAAAGGATGGGTCGAGGCGGCGGCGATAAAGAGTCCGTTGCTCTCAGCCATGGTGGAAACCTCGCGCCGTAGACGGATCACTTCCTGGCGGACCTCCTTGATATTTCGACAAACATAACTGCCAACTTCGACCTGAGACTGCATCAGTTCCGGCCTGAGATGCAGACGAGAGGGCCTTTGTTCGTCCTGGGAGAGGAATTCGGATATATAGGAGTATAGGTTTCTCGTTTCTGGTTCGATGATTTGGTACTCTTCTTCGACGCCAAGAGTCAGGGGTGGAGCCGGTATTGACATCATTTAGCACCTCCATCATGCCGGGCCATAATCCCGAAATTATCAATACCGGGATCCGTTCCATCCAATATTCCGTTTAAGGTAGAGTCCGATAGCTGGTCTTTACTCTGCCTGCCAACTCCGCAGGAATTCAACCAACAGCCGGACGCCGAATCCAGTTCCGCCGCGACTGATATAGCCTGAAGGCTTATCGCTGAGCGCCATGCTGGCGATATCCAGATGGACCCAAGGATAGTCCGTGAATTCTTTAAGGAAGATGGCTGACGTAGCGACGCCACCAAATCGGCCGCCACTGTTCTTCATGTCAGCGACATCAGACTTAATCGCCTGCTTGTAATCATCCCATAAAGGTAAAGGCCAAACCCGTTCATGCGTGGCCTTGCTCGCGTCGACGAGCGCATCGCGAAGCGAATCTTCCGTGCTGAACAGACCGGCAGAAACTCCTTTACCAAGAGCAACTACGCATGCGCCTGTGAGGGTCGCCAGGTCGATCACGGCTGCTGGCTTGTAACTCCCGGCATATACTAAACCATCAGCCAGGACCATACGCCCTTCGGCATCCGTGCTAATAATCTCAATGGTTTTTCCATTGCTGGCTTTAATAACATCGGCCGGATGATAGGCGTGGGCATCGGGCATATTCTCGGTGCAAGGCGTTATGCCGATAATGTGGAGGGGAATGTTCAATCCCCCGACAGCCCTCATCGCTCCCAGGACGGCAGCGGCTCCACCCATATCCGATTTCATATTCTCCATCCCTTGGCTGGGTTTGATGGATATGCCACCTGTGTCGAAGGTAATTCCTTTGCCTACCAACACTATCGTATCGAGATCTTCGCGTTCCGCGTTATGTTCCAGAATGATGAACTTTGGTTTTTCTCCTGCCCCTTTTGCCACGGCGAGAAACGCACCCATGTCTCGTTTAGCGGCCCATTTCCGGCCTCCAATGGTTACCTTCATCCCGAATTCTTGGGCGATCTCCCTGGCTTCAGCGGCCATTTTTGTTGGCGTGGCTATGTTTGGTGGCATGTTGACCAGATCACGAGCTAGATAAACACCCTTGGCAATCGCCTCGGCCGCGGCGGCTCCTTCTTCGCAGGCGGTTATTTTCGTTTCATCAATCTCGACCAATGTGAGGCTTGTGATCGATTTCTTATCCGCGTCCTTCTTCTTGTCAGCATCGAATTCATAAGCTGCGAGCAGACTTCCTATCACCGTGGCTTGGGCGGACGGGCCCGCTGGTAAGCCAGCGATTCCGGCCCCGTGTACGATCGTGGCAACATGTTCGGCTCCAAGCTCGCCTGCCCTTTTTATGGCAGTCGCCGCGGCTTTTCGCACACCTTCTTGATCGAAGTTATCTGCCTTGCCGAGCCCAACCACCAATACTCGCTTCGCTGGTATCGCACCGCGAGGATA
>JBARZW010000238.1:0-1958 GCA_049650305.1 Promineifilaceae bacterium (SeqCode) | reverse complement strand
GCCTAGATCTCGGTGGAGAAGGCCTGTCTGGTTTCTCGAACACCATTACGTGGGAGGAAGGCTGTCAACAAAGAGGAGGGCACGGACATTTGTCAATTATGCGCCCTCGTATAGCCAACAATCATGGTGACACCATGCATGGTGCTTCATCGCAACATTAATGACTGAACCAGTTCTGAAAGCTCAGGTATATTTGTAATGCAAGGCACCATATTTTCGCACGCCCTCAGGATTACTGGCCTGCGAAAAGCCAGGGAACTATGGAATAGACTGGTAGAGGCTGTCGACCGCCGAATTTGCGAAAAATAGCTCCTTCTCGGCAGATTCAGCCAGTAATTGCTGATAGCCTTCATCGGCAGTTGTGGCTGCCGTAGCTTCCTCAAAACTTGTCAGCGAATCGTATATGACCACCCAATGCAGTTGGTTGACCATACCTGTCACATTTCGCTGTACAGCGACATTAAGCCCGAATTTATCGTTCACATAGCCGGCAATTTTGAGCCCAAATTCGATGGCTGGCAGCGCCTTCCCATCACGAATATCCACGGTCCTTACCCAGGAAAACATTTACCCTTCTCCTATGGAACCGGTTATTAAAGGGCTTTCCCAATCCGATAACACGGTTCAATAACGGCCGGAAGCCAGGCGCTTCCAGCGGCGGTTAAGAAAATCTAAGTGTATGAGTGGCTGCGGCGATGGTTAATTACGGCGAGGAACAGTCACCGTAGTCTAACCCAATTCGATATCATTTGGAAGGGCCCTGACACGGTAACATCAATTGTGAAGCAACGTATACCCAGCTCGGTAACAATCTCAATTGACGCAAAATGAGGCCGATGATCTGGAGCACATCGGGGCCAGCTTGATCGAGATCGGCCAGCGAAGCACTGCCAACGGCAAGGCCGGTCCGTTCCTGGGAAAAATGCGACTTGCGGTTACCGTTCAGCGGGTATCGTCCCCCTTGTTTGAAACCATGCTGGCCATGGGCAGGGGGCGGATTCTGGCTTGGCTCGACTAGGCATTTGCAGTTCTCGGCGGTCATTTGATCCCCGAACCACTCCCCAGCCGAACAATTCAGGCTCGATGAACGTGGCATGCGGAAGATTCCGCAGTCACAAGCAGTTCCTAAGAATTGGGACGGTGTAGGTGATTCTGTAGACATTATCAAAGTCAAAAGTGGCAAGATCGACGAGGACGGTTCCGAAGACAAGGAAGCTGGATGCTACGGAGATTTATCGCGGGCGATGCCGCCGGTCAGGCGGTGAATCTCTCCTATGGCGTTGCGATTGAAGGGCAATTCCTTGCCGCCGGCAACCGTCCAGCGGAACTTCATCATTTGTTTCGTCCGTTTGAGATCAAAGGGCTGCAGCCTGGCCGTATACATCCTGCTGGCCAGCGAGCGGAAGCGCCGGATACGCTTATGAAGCTCGGGCTGGCCGAACAGGGCGATCTGGATGAGGAACTCGTTCCGCGTGGTGAAGTTGAAGAGGTGGTGGATCGTTTTCAGAGTATCATATGGTAGATTCTGAGCCTCGTCCACAAGGAGGATAGGGGAGGTGCCGGCCTTGTATTGCTCAAGCAGGTAGGCTTCGAACTTCCGGAGCGTATCGGCATAGGATCTGGCCGTCTTGACCTCGAATTCCTAGGCGATAAAGCGCATGAACTGGTTAGCCGTCTTGAGGTTAGGGGCGAAGGCTAACACCACCTTCTTAGCCTTGTGGGTGGCGAACTCGTCTCGCAGGCGCTGAGCAATGGACGTCTTACCCAGGCCAACCTCGGCGCTCAGATAAACGGGGCCGTCCTTCTGGGAAATGTGGTATTCAATTTTGGCCTTGGCCTCTTTGTGCTGGTCGGAATACCAGAGAAATCTGGGATCGGGGATGATCTTGAATGGGATTTCGGACAAGGCGAAATACTTTGCGTACATACTTCATACTGAACTATGCACAGGGGCTTGT
>JBARZW010000237.1:0-4309 GCA_049650305.1 Promineifilaceae bacterium (SeqCode) | reverse complement strand
TGATTGTCGGTGAGAGTCGCAACAGCCGCCCCCATCAGCAAGTGCTTCAGAGGATGGTGGGCATTGGTTCGGCCGTGCTACGGACGGGCAAGCGGGGAGCCATTGACGTAGTGACTAATGGCCGGCGGATCTGGTGGGAGCCGAGAGATACTGATTCGGTAGTTTAACAGTCTTGAGCTGAGCGGCTCCGCTCGAGTCATCGCTTGGTTATCAAGATTCCCTATCCAAGTCCAGCGTTTGCAAAACGCACCGCCCGCGGGATCGGCTGCACCGAATTGTGAGGCGTCACCATCTCTTTCAACGCTCGGTGGTTCTTTCTTCCTCTCAGATAGCCGATAGCTATCCGCTCACCAATACGACCTTCCCTTGCACTTTATAATCTAGCAGCATCTGCTGGGCTTTGGGAGCTTCCTTCAGCTGCATCACCTCACCAATCTCCGGCTTTAATCTGCCAGCATTCAGTAGATCAAACACTGCTGTCAGGTCCTTACGATACTGTGCTAGATCCTTCCCTGCCGCACTTGTCACGTCCCAAAAGTACGCCTTTTTTCCGGGGTGAGTTAAGCTCCACAACGGCAAACGAAGTATGCCAATAAACGTCGCTAGCCGACTAGACCCTTCTTGGAAGGACTGTATCATTGCCGTGGAGACCAACTTTCCACCGGGCTTGAGCAGCCCTAGTGAACGAGCAGTCACATCTCCCCCAATTGGATCAACCACGAAGTCGACCCCACCTGGCTCTCTAGCTTGCAGTACTTCAACAAAATCTTGCGTTTTGTAATCAATAGGGAAGCCGCCCTTGGCTTCTACTAAACCATGCTTCGCTTTAGAGGCGGTGCCGTAGACCCTCGCTCCGGCCAGGTTCGCCACTTCCGCTACTGCAGAGCCCGTCCCACCCCCAGCACCGTGAGCGAGCAGCACGTCTCCAGCTTTTAACTGCCCTTCATTATGAATCAGCATGTACGCCGTCAGATAGCTGGTGGTCGCAGCGGCTGCTGATTTAGGGTCAACTCCATCTGGCACCTGGACTACATTTTCTGCCTGTAGAATAGCGTATTCGGTATAGCCGCCGTACTGAATCATCGCTGCAACCCGCTGGCCTTTTTCCAGTCCGCTTACATTGGGACCAACCTCCTCAATCACTCCAACCACGTCATAGCCAGGGGTAAAGGGATGCTTTGGGCCTACCGGGGTAATACCTAGCTGCCACAGCACATCCGCCAACAGAACTCCGGAAGCCTCTACCCTGACAGCTACTTCTCCATGCTGGGGAGGACCAGGCTCAAATTCCCGCCATTCCAACACCTCAGGGCCTCCTTTTTCTGTTGCTACATAGCGATGGTTTATCATGGTCCTTCTCCCTTTGGAAATGTGGATTAATCCTCTAGCGACGCCTAACGACTGAATATCCCGAAGGATAACCGGGATTTTAACTCAAACTTATCAGTATGCAGATCCAGAGGCAGACAGCGCCGATTTCACTACCTTAGACTGATAGACTCCTTAAATCTAGCATTAGGAAGAGCTTCTATCAACTGAAACTGAACGTTTGGTCTGCTTTTTGATTTGCGGATTCTGGCTGATGTATAGCATCAGCTTGGACGAATGGCAAAAGGTTGTTTATCTTAAGAATCCGCTTCCAACGCCAATCGCCAAGCATCGCCTTTCTCGCGGCCATCTTGCTTAAGGGGAGCCAGCCAGTAGTCGGCCGGCGCAACTCGGCCGGGTTGCATTAGGTGGCGTCACTATCTATACCGTGTTGGTTGGGGCCGAGGCATCTGTGGTCAGGGCTGCAGTCATGGCCGCGCTCTTTATCTATGCCACCCCCTTCTTAGGGGCATTCATTGGGCAGGCCTACTTTCGCTGCCGCCGGGTTATTCACGGCAAAACGCGTGCGGGAATGGCTGGAGCGCCTGGATGTCAGGCCGCCTGCACCGGTCACGACTGTTCCAAACACTACTCAATATGAGTGGGTTGGACTAACATAGGAACTGGTACATACACCGGGGGCAGGTCATTGTCTCCTCGCCACATCACCGTCAGAGTTAAATTTTCAGTCATCTTATTTTGGAAAGCCTAGCGTCTACTCTGTCGGCGACTGTAGCCCATTGTCAATCAAGAACCGAAAGAATTCCGAGTCAGCCGGGATGATCACGGTATCCCCCTGATTGAGGATAACTGCATACGCTTCCAGGCGACGGGTAAAGGCGTAGAACTCCGGGTCTTGTGACAGGGCCTCAGCGTAGATGCCGATGGCTTCGGCTTCGCCCTCACCGCGCAGCCGCTGAGCCTCTCGCTCGCCTTCAGCCCTGGTGACCGAAGCTTCTCGATCGGCCTGAGCCCGGATGATATTGGCTTGTTCCTCGCCCTGAGCCCGGAAGAGGGAGGACTCCCGTTGGCGCTCTGCCCGCATCCGGTCGAACACACTTTGCTCTACCTCTTCTGGCAAGTCAGCTCGCTTGGTGCGAACATCCACGACGACAATTCCAAATTCCGATGCCTTCTCGGCGGCGGACTTGGCGACCCGTTCCATGATATTTTCACGCTCCTGAGCGATGATATCCTTAAATTCAACTGTTGCCAGTTCCCGGCGTAGTTCGGAGAAGACAATGTCGTTTAAGCGGGCTCGAGCTCCCGCTTCTGTTCTGACGGCTTTAAAAAAGAGGAGAGGATCCGTAATTTGCCAACGGGTCACGTGATCGACTACCAGGCGTTTCTTGTCGCTGGTCAAGTATTCCTGAGGGGGTGCGTCGCTGGATAGGACGCGCTTCTCGAAGTAAACTATATTTTGGAGGAAAGGCGTCTTCGCGTTCAGGCCTGGTGTCCGAATGGTTTTGATAGGCTCACCAAACTGAAGAACGATGGCTTGCTTGGTTTCATCCACAAAGAACAGGGTCTGACTGGCGATGATCGCCCCGATAATCAACAAGACAACGATGATACCAGTAGCAATGCGAATTCTCATCTCAATCACCTTCTCCGCTCGGATTTGACCTGTTGGGCACCGGGTTGGAATTGCTCGGATCGGTCAAGGGAAGAAACGGCAAGATCTGGTTACCGATGGCATCTTCATCCAGGAGAATCAACTCGACCTGATCCAAAATGTGTTCCAGAGCTTCAATATGAAGCCGCTCCCGGGTGACCTCTCGGGCCAGACGATAGGCCCCGAGTACGGAAAGAAAACGCTCGGCGTCGCCGGTGGCCCGGAGGACTTCTTGTTCTTTAAAAGCACTGGCTTCCTCGACTAGCGCCTGTTTATCACCCCGGGCCCGGGGTACAATGTCGTTCTGATAGGCCTCGGCCTCGTTGATGAAACGCTCTCTATCAGCTAAAGCCCGAACTACCTCCTGGAAGGCATCTCGGACCTCTTCGGGCGGATCGGCTACCTGGAGACGAACGTCAGTTACCTGGATGCCGGTCCCGTAATCATCCAACAAGCGTGACAAGAAGGCGCGTGTATCTTCCTGAACGCGAGCGCGCTCCTCGGTGATGATGGCGTCAATCGTCATCTGTCCCACCGTACTGCGCAAGCCAACCTCCGCGCTGGTGACCAAGACGTCTTCAGGATTCTGAACGTTGAAGACGAAGGCACGCGAATCGGCGATGCGGTATTGCACCAGCAGTTCTACCTGGACAATATTTTCATCCGTCGTAAGCATGAGCGCCTCACTGAGCACTTCGTCCTTAGTATCGGCACTTACGGTTCGGAAACCAATCTCCGCACGGCGGATACGCTCCACGTCGACAATCGTCACTTGCTGGATAGGCCCAGGTAAGTGGTAGTTTATACCGGAGGTGGTAACGTTCGAAAATCGACCAAAGGTCTGCACGACGCCTTCCTCTCCGGGATCGACGATATAGACGCCTGAAACCAGCCAGAGCAAAACGACGGCGACGATGAGAACAAAGTAAAAGGATCTCCGATTCTCAGAATACCAGCGGTAGATCCTATCTAAGTAATCGCCAAACCCACCAAGCCCTTGGCGATAGGGAGAATTATTGTTAGATGACAAAGTCTCTCTCCTTCCTAACGTAAATGTACGTCGTCAGATTCAATGAGACATTTCGGGTTTCAAATTAAGAGAGGATTCACTCTCCCAATTTAGTCTATCTTGAACGGTTTGTCGATGCCATCGACGCCGCTCTTCCAGTGTTGCCTGCTTGATTTCTGCTCGTCTACTTTTCACTCCCTTGGCTCTGCCAAAGTAAACATCAGACGGTGTCAGGTTCTCCAAGAGTCTCCCTTCGAATGCCCAACGATCACCGCCGAGAGAATATCCTTAGTCTTCAGGAACTCCGCGAGGTCTTC
>JBARZW010000236.1:0-5089 GCA_049650305.1 Promineifilaceae bacterium (SeqCode) | reverse complement strand
CTGATTCACCATGGACAGGCAGGTAGTAAACGCGGGGTCCTGTCCCTAAACTTTCCTTTAGGCGGTAAGAGGGATTATCCGCCAGTAACTTGCTAACCGCGGATTCGGGATCGTTCAGATCGCCAAACGTGCGGGCCTTCATTGGACAGGCAACTACACAAGCGGGCGTTGCGGCTTGATCAACGCCGGGCGTTAATCCCAGCTCGAGACCTCGATCGATCCGTTGGTAGCAAAAAGAGCATTTCTCGACCACGCCCCGGGGACGTCTTTTCACCTCCGGTTGCCCCCATGTTGGGACAGCCGGGTTGTCTCCCTTGAACGCTTCCCAGTTGAATGACCGGACGCCGTACGGACAGGCGACCTCGCAGTAACGACAACCTATACAGCGGTCATAATCCATCATCACGATACCATCTGGACGGCTCGTTGTGGCTCCGACCAGACACACGTGTGCACAAGGAGCGTCTTCACAGTGCATGCAAGGAATCGGAATGAAAGTCTGTTGGCCGGCAATCTTCTCACCCTCGACTAACCGGGTCCATTCGATATCAGGAGAAATGTCGTTGTAGGCTTTACAAGCCTGAATGCAATGGCCGCATCCAACGCACTTCGCCTGATCGATCACCATGGCCCAGCTATGCGCGCTTTCTTCTTCAGGGTCAGCGGAGCTTGCGCTGGCCTTGCGCATTGCATTCGCTGCCAGGCTAGGGCCGGTGGCCAGGACCGCCAGTCCGGCAGCACCCAATTTAAGGAAATCGCGACGTTCAAGTGTCTTCTTACTCATGGTCTATCCTCAATCAATCTCGATTCAAGAACCGCCCATACCAATTCTCAGCTACCGGGGAAACGGCCATGCCAAAGGTGAGGCCGACCGCGGCAACGAGTAAATAGTTAAGCGGGCTTGCCGGAGCGGGTTCGGGCTCGGAGGTCGTTGATGGACCAGCAGCCTCGCAGCTTTCCCCACCGGCAATAGGATTATTGATAATGGTGACACCAGCTGTATCTGCCTCTTTATCCATTTGAAGCAGGTGCATCTCTTCGCTATGGCACTGATTGCACGTGTCCAGATCCACTGCAAAGGTGTGTTCACGCTGACCATGACCCTCTCCTACCGGAGATTCAGACACCTTCAAGTGACAGTCCGTACAGATCAGATCTCGTTGAGCATGGGCTGTGTTACCATAGAAATAACTCTCCTCGCTGTGACAGGTCGAACATAGATCTTGCATGTTTCCTGCTCTTAGCTCGTTTGTATGGGGGTTGTGGCAACGTACACAGGCCAATTCCCCTTTGCCGTGAGCGCTAGACTCCCATTCGCCAAGTGTATCAATATGGCAGGTGCCACACTTACGAGAAGAAGAATCGGCGGGCATCGCCGTTTCAGGGTGTGGCCCAGTCTGACCTTCATGGCAGGACAGGCAGGAAACCCCATCAGCCTCCCAAGTCTCACTCTCAGGATCATAACCAGTTGTATGGCAGCTCAGACACTCTGACGGTTGTCCTCTTTCAAGCCATATGTCTTGGAAGACTGGGTCGTCCAGGGCTTTCCCATGGGCGCTCGCCTTCCAATTTTCGACAACACTACCGTGACATTCGTCACAGTCTGTTCGGACCGGACCTGAACGGCCGGGTGATCCTGCTTCGCTGACGGCAACCGCGACCGAGCCAAATAATGCGGCGCAACAAACGCCGAATACCAACCTCTTTAACAGATCTCTTGGCATGTTAAAAGCCTCCATAGTTCAGATCCAAATCCTCAAGAACCGGCGCAGCTGGCGTATAAGTTTCTTTGCATATTGAGTGATTGGACCTTGTTTCCATTGATAGCTTCCATCGAAGGCTATTACCGAAAACACAATGTTTCATCGTAGACAGTTTAGTTGCGAATCAGAGGACGGTAAATTCGGTAGATACCGGATCTTTCACTGGGCTATTTGACCCAGGGATCGGGATTTGTTGGAGGGAGATTACCTGTCTTATTGTATGTTTGTGGGGTGATCGCCCCATATGAAGATGCCCCATTTCCCCGATAGACGCTGATAGTCCTTCGATGCTAGAGTAATAGCGAATCGGCCAATATTTACAACTGGCGTCCAGGGCCATCAACCCGATGGCAAGGAGGCACCAATGTCTACATTCGAAGCGACTCTAGGAATTGTTGCGTTGTTTGCATTTCGATTCGCGATTCCTGCGGTTCTGTCTCTCTTGTTCGGATACGGAATGAACTATCTGCTTTCTCGCGGGAGCGAGCGGGTCGAACCGACGACATGATGATGCGAAAGGTTCCGGTCAGGCCATTTTAATAACCTGACCGGAACTACCTTTTTAGGTCTGCACTCCCCATCTCCGCGCATTCCCACTAATAACAGCCCCAGAACAACCACAAAACAGATTCTTTGGCATGCCAGTTACTCTGGTTAATTGGCGTTGATCACCCCTCATTCAATCTTGAAAGTTGGACAACGCCCATTGCTCATGCATCCGGTGACATATGTCATGTCACATCCGGGACTTTCGTCAGTTCCTTCAGTTCCATTTAGTTGTAGGGTTACAAGTCATCAATGATAGGTAATCTTTATGGCAAATATAATTTGGACTTATATAATTCTACAGGCCTGCTAACAGGCTTGTTACTCAATAAATGACTTGCTAGATCGGTAACTAGTGCGGAGGGTTTACTTGATGAGATATCGTGGATTCTACTTGACGTTGATAGTCGCGATTTCGTCTGTTCTATTGATCGGCTGTTCAGCCTCGAGTGGACCAGAAGGACCTGTAGGACCGGCCGGGCCTGCTGGAGTGCCAGGTCCCCAGGGTCCTGCTGGAGAAGAATCATCGTCCAGCCAGTCTTTCGTCGGCTCTGAGCAGTGTGGATCTTGTCACGAGGACCAGTACGATAAATTCATACTCTCCGGCCATCCGTATAAATTGACCAAAATCGAAAATGGCGAACCTCCCTCTTTCCCCTATGACGACCAAACAGGCGGCGTCACAGAACCACCTGAAGGCTATTCCTGGGATGACATCACCTACGTCATTGGTGGCTATGGATGGAAGGCTCGTTTTATTGATAGCAACGGTTTTATCATCACCGGCGATGAAAATAGCACCACCCAATACAACTACGCCAATGACGAGGTTGGTACTGAAGAAGGCTGGGTCGCCTATCATGCGGGAGAAGTAAAGCCATACGATTGTGGATCCTGCCATACGACGGGTTTTAGTCCCACCGGACATCAAGACGGCTTGGAGGGCATTGAAGGAACGTGGGCTTTTCCAGGTGTCCAGTGCGAGGAATGTCATGGACCAGGGAGCCTGCATGCGGCCGATCCCCAAGGTATCCGCATGACCATCGAACGCTCTTCACAGCTTTGTGGCCAGTGCCATGTACGTGACAATCCGGCCCTTGTCGATGCGAGTGGTGGATTCGTAAGGCATCATGAGCAGTATGAGGAGCTATTTAACTCGAAGCATTTTGCAACTTCCTGCATCACCTGTCACGATCCTCATGCAAGCGCCGTATTCGAAGATGAAGAGATCAATCCAAATCAGGGCATCCGGCAGGATTGTGATACCTGCCACTGGCAGCAAGTTTTCCAAAATAACCGTAGACATCTTGGTGTTAATTGCACTGACTGCCACTTGCCACCGCTGGTGAAGTCAGCCGTTGGTAATTTAGAGACATTCACCGGTGATGTCAGTTCGCATTTGTTCTCGATCAACCCGGATCCGGCTGCGCCCCAATTCACCGACGACGGTGCTTTTTCTAGCCCATACATAACCTTAGAATATGCCTGCAGACAATGCCACAATGGCGAACGGGCGAGGGATCTCGATTTGGATTCGCTGGCGGATATGGCGGATGGTTACCATACTCCACCAGAACCCACTCCGGAACCGTCGCCTACTATTGAACCGACTCCGGAACCGACACCGGAACCAAGTCCAACGCCCGCGTCCTAGCGAGGCCATTTACAGCAAAGAAGATAGAATTAACGCTTAATACTTAATCAGTAGAGGGTTTACATATGCGTAGAATCTGGGCCGCCATCAAGCGGTTCTTCTTTCCAGCGGAGGGCAGCCCGTTGTGGCTGCGAGTACTACCCTTCGCCGTTCTCGGTATACTGACCGCGGTCGTACTAGTCGGCACGGTATACGGCTGGAACTATTCTAATTCATCGGAATTCTGCGGTAGTACCTGCCATACCATGCCTCCGGAATACAACGCCTACCTGAGATCTCCTCACGCTCGCGTTCGCTGTGTCGAGTGCCATATCGGCCGCGATGTTGTCACGACCCAATTCTCTCGCAAGGCGGGCGACCTCCGTCATGTAATAGCCACCGTTACTCAGAATTTCGAGTTCCCGATCTTTACCAGGGCGATGCGACCAGCGCGTGAGTCATGTGAAACATGCCATTTCCCTGAGAAATTCTCCGATGATAGTCTTCGCCAGATAAGGCACTATGGCTCCGATGAGGATAATTCGGTTGAGAACACGCACCTGATTTTGAAAACCGGCGGGGGAACGGAGCGCGAAGGACTGGGCCAGGGCATTCACTGGCACATCGAAAACGAAGTTCGCTACTTGGCAACGGACAAGCTTGAACAGGACATTCCCTACGTGCGAACTATCGACGCGGAAGGCAATATCATCGAATACTATGATATTGCCTCGGGCTTGACTCCGGATGACGTCGCCGGACAAACACTGGAGACTATGGATTGTATTACCTGTCATAACCGGATTACCCACTCGATTCCGACGCCAGAAGATGCCGTGGATCAAGCCATCAGAAAAGGGCTCATTAGTAAGGAGCTGCCTTTCATAAAGGAAACTGCTGTCGGCCTATTGAGTCGCGAATATCCTGACTCAGAGAGTGCCTTCCAGAGTTTTCAGGATCTGAGACATATCTATTCCGAAGATTTTCCCGATATCTATGCCGAAAACCAGGGAGAGATCATTTTGGCGATCGCGACGTTGGAAGATATCTACAGCCAAATCGCCTTCCCGGAACAAGAATTAGATTGGGAGACTCATCCGGACAACTTGGGGCATAAGATTTCACCGGGTTGCTTCCGGTGTCATGA
>JBARZW010000235.1:0-7724 GCA_049650305.1 Promineifilaceae bacterium (SeqCode) | reverse complement strand
TCCCCTTTCCCCTTGCTCCCCGCCATCACCTCTGCTAAACTTATTGGCGGTAAAGGGGGCGTGGTGTAGTGGATAACACGCTGGCCTGTCAAGCCAGAGATCGCGGGTTCGATCCCCGTCGCTCCCGCCTATAGTAATAGATTCTAGGATACAAGACCTCTCGAAGTACTCGAGGGGTCTTTTCGTTTTACTGGATCCTTCTTACCCGGGACAAGCATCCTGGAACGCGTCGCGTTCAGCATTATGGGATGTGTTGGGAGTCAACTGAATTGAGGACATAAATTGCTCCGTATCGACAGTTTTTCCTGAAGTGCCAGACTTTTACTCTGACAGGCAAGCATATCGCGGAAGCGACCTCTTCGTTGAAATAGAATCATGCACATCCAGAGAAGGGTATCTAGACTGGATCTAAGATCGAAAGTGAAGGCTATTTACGACGTCAGCGACTTATCTCGCTTCAGCTGGTAACCTGCTCAAGAAGAAAGCCACCACCAGTGTCAACTGGTGGTGGCAATACTTTTCAACAATGGTAGCTGCCTGGCCGTGGGCTCTGCAACTTCAGGGATGTACTTCTGCCGTCCGGCTTATTTCCGGCCGTCTGAAGCGGAAGTAACCAAAAGCCAGCGCGAACACGAGGTTAAGGGCGACACCAAGCCAACCCACACCGCCAGGAATAACGTCGCCAAGCACGGCAAGCAGGGTAACAATCCCTGACAACACCTGGTTCACAAGCATGAAAGTCACCACCGCCTGGCGCGCCGGCGAGTGTGCCATCCCGCTTACCAGGAAGCATAGGACCGCGATGGCGATATTAATCGCGCCGGCTTGTTGTAGAATATACGCCCCGTACGGTTCTAAATCGAGGCCGTAAGAAGCTGGCATGGCCGTCGGCGCCAATAGCCAAACAAGGCCGATGATCATAAAGAGGACAGCACTAACTCGAAACAGATTACGTAAGTTCATTTTATATCTCCTTGGATTGATTTATTGGCGCGGGGCAGCCCTGGATTCCCACGCCTGGGATCAAAACCCTCAAGCAGCCTGCTGTGCGGGGATGACACCCAACTGCTGCATCATACTCAGGTTATCGGCCGCGAACCAGCCTTCGACGATTTTTCCATTGGCCAGACGGAAGATGGAGATTGAAGGCTGGGTGACCGGTTTTCCGGTAGCGGGAATGCCCTGTATCTCGCCCTGGTGCGTACCGTTTAAGGTGGTTCGGACCACGACTCTGTCCCCTTCGGCAACCACATCGTCGATGGTCAAATGCCGATCAGGGAAAGCAGCGGCCGTCATGGCAACCCACTGCTCTACCGCTGCCAGCCCAGGCGCGAGGCCCGTACCGTGAAGCTCGATGCTCTCGACCAGGAATTCCCCAACAAGATCGGCGTGGCCTTTGCCAACAACCTGTTCTACATAACGACGGACAATGGCCTTATTGGTATCGGTTGACATTTGATTTCTCCTTTTGCCCTTAAAGGCATAAAATGGGTTTATCTTGCTATCCACTTTACAATCCAGGCGATCCAGAAACGTGAAAGAACCGGTCGACTCTACAGCTCAAGCGATCCAAAGACATCCTTAAGCCGGTGGTCAAGGTCGTGGAGCGGGAAATGGAACCACTAACTATTCGCCTGTTGGGGAGTCCCCAAGTTACGGCCGGTCGGCAGTCGTTGTCGTTTCCAACTCGCAAGGTGCTGGCCGTGCTGGTGTACCTGGTGACCGAGAGAGGCCGGCCAAGCCGTGAGACACTGATGGCCCTGCTTTGGCCGGAGAGTGCGCCTGAGAAGGCAGCCATCACTCTGCGCGGCGCCTTATCCCGGCTGCGCAAGGCGCTGCAACCAGCGGGCGAATACATTCTCACCGAAGGGGCCACCGTTGCTTTTGATTTCGACGAAGCCCATGACCTGGACCTGGCCTGGCTGGAGGCGGCCGCTCGTACGGAATTGCCCCCAGACGAAATGAGCCCCATCCTGGCGTTTGACCGAGGCGAGTTCCTGGAGGGCTTTACCCTGCCCGATACGCCTGGGTTTGACACCTGGGTCGCCATCCAGCGCGAGGCCTGCCAGCGCCAGTTGGAAACGGTCTATGACCGCCTGTCACAGCATCTGCTGGCCACGCGCAACAATGCCGCTGCATTAGAAACGGCCGCCCGCTGGGTGGCCCGGGCTCCGCTTAGCGAGCAGGCTTACCGGCGACTCATGGCCGCCCAGGTTCTGAATGGTCAGCGTCCCGCTGCCTTGCAGACTTACCAGCAATTGCAGGCCACGCTACAGCAGGAACTTGGTCTGGATCCCAGCCGAGAGAGTACTGTGCTGGCCGACCATATAGGCCGGGGCCGTGTGGATGAAGATCGCCGTGGACCATTGGCCACAGTGAGCGCTACCCCAACAGGGGCTTCCGGCCGGCGCTTGATCTTGCCCCTGGTTGGACGGGCTGAAGAACACGGCCAGCTGGTGGTGGCCTTTCGCCAGACCAGCCAGGATGGAGCCCAGATGGTGGCCATCATTGGCGCGGCCGGGGTGGGCAAGTCACGCCTGATCGACGCCTTTCAGGAGTGAGTCATGCTGGAAGATCCGCAAGGTGAGGTATGGCTGGGCCGTGCCTTCGAGACCGGCGGCCGGCTGTCTTACCAACCTGTCGTCGAGGCCTTGCGACCGCGGCTGGAGCAGGTGAACGCGCCCGAGGATCTGCTGGATGATGTCTGGCTGGCCGAATTGAGCCAGCTGATGCCCGAACTGCGGGCCCGCTATCCCGACCTGCCGCCGCCGATGATGGGCGACCCTCACTTTGTGCGCACCCGCCTGTTTGAGGCACTAGCCCTACTGAGCAGTGCCCTGGCTGCGCGCGGGCCGGCCATTTTTGTGCTGGATGATGTGCAGTGGGCTGACGCTGATACGCTGGACCTGGTCCATTATCTGGCCCGGCGCTGGACCGAGACGGGCACACCAATTATGTTACTCCTGACGGTTCGCCAGGAAGCTTACGCCGCCGACGCTGCTTTGAGGGAGTGGCTGACCATTCTTGAGCGGGACACATTTTTGACACGCTTGTTGCTGGACAATCTGAGCGGTGCGGCCGTGGGACAACTTGTCAGCAGTTTGGCCAGCGAGGATGCGGGTGAAAAGGCTACCTCGGCCTTCGCGGCCTGGCTATGGGCTGAGACACAGGGATTGCCTTTCTTCATCGCGGAATTGCTGCAAATGCTGGTTGAGCAGGGTATTCTGACTGCCACTGAAGAGGCGCGGCCGACCTACAACTTCGCCGCGGCCCTGGAACATGTCCGCTCGGTAGCCCGGGTGCCGCTGCCGCCCGGGGTGCGCGAGGTCATTCGGGCCCGGCTGGCGCAGCATTCGAAGGAGGCAGGCGCACTGCTGCTGGCTGCGGCCATGTTGGGCCGGACCTGCACCTTCGAGCGTTTGTGCCAGATTGCCGACCTTGGCGAGACGGAGGCCCTCGAAGCCCTGGAGGTCCTGCTAGATGGGGGCTTGTTGACCGAACGGCCGTCGGACCGGCGGCCCTATACGTTGGCCCACGACTACATTCGCGAGGTGGTCTGCACGGAGAGCCGCGAAGCGCGGCGGCGGGTCTTCCATCGCCGGGCATTGTTGGCTTTGGAAACTGCCGATGCCCCGGCGGCCGAATGCGCCTTTCATGCCCTGGCCGCGTTGCTAGACGAGCCGGGCTTTCGCTTTTCAGTAGCCGCCGGTAACGAGGCCCTTGCCTCCTATGCCCTGCAGGAAGCGTTGACCCATTTTGACACGGCCCGGGAGGCGGCCCAGCGCATGCAGGCCAGGGGTGAGGCCGTGAACGCGGCTTTCTTAGATCGACTGTACCGGTTGCGAGGTCAAGTGCTGGAGCTGATTCAGGACGACGAGGCGGCCCAGGCCAATTACGAGGAGATGCGGGCAGAGGCAGTACAACGCCAGTACCCGGCCATGGAGTTGGCCGGGCTGATCGCCCAAAGCAACCTCCATGGCTCCTACACAGGGGTGTTCAATCCGCCTAAAGCGAGAGAACTTGCCCAAGAGGCGCTGGCGCTGGCCCGACAGCTGGGAGATAAAGCCGCCGAAGCCGGGGCGCTGTGTGGGTTGACGGTGGCCGAGTTCTTCAGCGCCGGGGACAGCAGCCAGATCATGGCCTATGGCCAGCAGACGCTGGCGCTGGCCCGAGAACTGGGTCTGAAAGAGCTGGTGGGCCGCACACTGAACATCATATGCTGGACATACGTTGCCCAAAAGCAGCTCAAGCAAGCGCGGGATGCCCTGACCGAAGCGCAGGCCATCTGGCGAGAGCTTGGCGACCTGCCACGGCTGGGGGAAGCGTCCAGATTCATGGTGGTTATCCATCAAATTAGCGGCGATCACCGGCGGATGCTCGCTGAAGCCCCAGAATTGGCCGAGCTGGGCGCCTCCATTGGCAGCCGCCTGGACCAGGCGCAAGGCTTGCTCTTTATGGCCCTCGCGCATACCCGGCAAGGCCGCTTCGGGCAGGCGCTGGAGTATCTCGAGCAGGTGGGAGCCCTTACTGCAGCCATCGGTCATTCCAACGAAGAGCAGGCTCATCTTTGGGGGCGGATCGGGCTGTATCTGGCGGTCGGGGCGCTGGAGGAGGCCGAGCGGTGGGCCGACAGGCTTTACGCCCAGCGCGAGGCCATCATGCTCTCCTTCGTCCAGGCCTACCTCACCGACGTTGCCCGGGTGAAGATCGCCAGCGGGAAGCTGGACGAGGGACAGGTTATTCTCGACGAAGTGCTGGCCGGTCTGCCGGCGGATCCCCTCGGGTATAACATCATAACCAGGATCGCTGTCGCCTACGGTGAGCTCAACCTGGCTCAAGTACGGCCGGAAGCGCTCTTTTCTGGGCTGGAAGGGCGGGTGCGGCCGTATCGTGACGCCGGTTTCCTCTACCTTCTAGCCGACGAGTTGTGGCTTCGCGGCCGGGCCGAGCTGGCCTTGGGCCAGTATGACGTGGCGCGAGCCACGCTGTTGGAGGCCAGGGCTACGGCTGAAGCGCAAGAGGAGCGGGCCATACTGTGGAAAATACTGGTCACCTGCAGCGAGCTGGAAAAGGCGTGTGGCGATGAGGCTGCGACCGATCGGCTACGTGACCAGGCCCGGACGGTGGTAAGCGATATTGCCGCCCATGCCGGTAATCTGCGAGGCGCCTTCCTGGACCAACCGGCGGTGGCGCAGCTGCTTGGCTAGACCAGGCAGAGTCAGGTTGATGCCCACCGTACTGACAAACCGTGAGTTGGTAGGTCCACAGAAAGCCGTGAAACCCTTTGTCAACACCGGTAGATGCGACTAACAGGCTGCCGCTCTCTCAAGTAGATAGCCGCACTGAGAGCTGCATTTTGCCTTCAAGGGCTGGCCATTTTCTTGATCACGGCTTTTTGAACAGCTACCCGTGAGTTGGCCTGATTGGGAACAAAGATTAGTGATACTATACGCGATCCTGCCCGACTCCCGTCACTCCCGCCTATAGTAAAAGATATAAGGATATGAAGAGCTTTCTGTTTCAGAGGGCTCTTTGCGCATCAGGGGATTGTTGTACTCCTGACCAGATGTCCCATAACCGGTTTCAGACACCTATATGGGATATTCGACCTAGCATTTAACTGACAATGGCGGACGCCATTTTGGCTTGATATGTGGGGCTGACTGCTGACGATGGTTGCCTATCGCGGGAGCGACCGCTTCGACGGAGCACTGGTAGGCATGTCGCGAGCAGCGCACCAACGTTGGTACCAGGACGGCAGGCGAAATCGGATACAGATCCCTTTGCCCAGTTCACTCTCGGCCCAAACGCGCCGCTGATGCGCCTCTGCAATCTGCTTGGCGATGGACCCACCGAGTCCCCGACCGCCCGTCTCTCGCTGGCGGGTTGGGCCAGCCCGGTAGAAGCGCTCGATAACGAAAGGCGAATCTGCGGCCGCGATGCCCGATTCGGTGTCACCTACGACCGTTTCAACCCAGCCATCGGGATCTTTACAATGAATGGTCACGTCATCACGCACTATGCTGAACCGATCCATTCAGCGTTGGATCATTGACCTGGCGGGAATGTTGAGTTCGACTTTATCCAGCCCAACTAGCTCAGTTTCCGTGACAAATCGTGCACAAGAAAGTGACCATAAGAGTTAATCCGAACGGATCCTGAAATTCCTTCATAAGAGTGTGCTATAATCTGGGGCACCTTGATCAAGCGGGCAAATAGGCATACTCATGTCCATACTTAACCTGCTCCCTTTATGCGCCGAAAAGTGCGCTGATACCTGGTACTAGGTGGCCCCAACAACAGATGCTTAGGAGGTGAACTGATGGCGAAGTATGAGCATAGCGTGTGGATTGACCGACCGGTAGGGGAGGTTTTCAAGTTTGCGACCAAGCCTGAGAATGAGCCGAAGTGGAATGCGATTATGCAGGAATCGGAAATTACTTCTGAGGGTCCGATGGGCGTGGGTACCACAGTGCGCAGCGTGAGTCGTGTTCTGGGTCGAGCTATGGAGACGACTTGGGAGGTAGTTGACTACGAAGTGAACCGCAGGAAAGCGGTAAAATCCACTTCAGGGCCGATCCCTCTTGAGTCTATCGCTGTTTTTGAACCCGTCGAAGGCGGCACCAAGCTAACCTTTACTCTCCGAACGGAGGCAGGCGGTATCTTCAAACTGATCGCACCTATCATCTTCAGCATGGGAAAGAGGCAGACGGAGCAGAGCTTTATCAATCTGAAGAAGCTGCTGGAAACCCATAGCCAACCCAGTTAGCCACATTAGCGGAAACTTTATATCACAGTAGCTGTTAACTTTGTGCGCGTCATTTTTAGACTATTCGGTGGATCACTTGCCCAGGATCGGATCCGTCCCACACCGGGAGTGCGTATGACTTGGAACAAAGAGAATTGACCCGATACACGTGAGCGGTCGACCCCCCGTCGCTCCCGTTATGTAAAGCAGCAGTTCGTGATGGAGGACCCGTCAAATAGGCGGGTCTTTTTGTTTTCTGTATTCTATGCTAAGAAATCATTGGGCTGGCAGATCTTGCTCCTTGCGCTTTATGGCTTAAACGAATTGTGATCAAGTATCGGAATTAGGTGTTTTGTCGTCTATCCTCTCGATAGTAGTAAAAGTAGTAAACTGTTGGGGTATTCAACCAACTGACCGCTAAGGGTTTATAAGTTCGTATCGGTCAGATAGCTCCTGGCCGGCTAAGAATCAAGCCTCCAGGGCCAGCCCAGGACCCCGCTGAGACAACTTGGCATTGCCCAAGTTGTCTCAGACTCTTACAAGGCTAGGCTCCCGATTGCAAGTCTGCATTCTTGGGAGGTAAAATTGTTACCGAACTGGAACAGAGAATAGAACCGATTGGTTCTGGGGTCACCTCCTATAGGACACTCCTCAATTCAGGTGGAGTAGGCGAATGCGACGCCCGTCGTTCCCTCTGAATACAAATGTTACCTACCTGAGAAGCCCGCCTGGTTTGGCGGGCTTTTTGCTTGCTTGGGGCTGACCAGCTGCAGAGGCGAACACGCTCCAGTCGGCGCTCCCGGCTTCAGGCAGATGCTAGATACCGTCTAGACGCGCGGAAATCGCAAAGTCTCTTCAATCGATTCGATCCGTATAGCTATTCTCTAATCAGCCGATACCAGCAAACCTTCGGCCTGCGTTTCGACTTCATCCACCTTGCTGATATGCTCAAACTGGCTGTTGTACAATTCGGCGT
>JBARZW010000234.1:0-5277 GCA_049650305.1 Promineifilaceae bacterium (SeqCode) | reverse complement strand
TCGCCAAACTTGTAGATGTTTGGCCGTAGCTCCTTCAGGGCAGACAGATAATCTTCCCTAGTTTTTACTCCCATTCTAAACCCTCCTTATAAACCGAAATAGAATAACCACCCAAAGATCTATCTATCTCCATAGGCAAGGGCTGCGTCCCACCCTTTCCGGATAGTACAGGTAATCATTTAGTGATTCAAACGAATTGTCCAGAGCCGCTACTATTTTATCCGCTCCGCACTATTGCTGCCTCCAACAAATTGTCAGAGGTGTCTCTTTCTGACCACGGTCATCCAGGCGCGATACTACCCTAATGTCAAACAATCACCGACCCGCTAGGTTCCACAGTTGCGCGCCATTTGGCTTCATTTATGTACTCCAGCGACTGGTGGTGGAAGTAGGTATAGTTAAGGTCGGCGCATTGCCTTCTTGCGTCAAAGGCGGGTCACGAATACTCTGCTCCGCCTCGTTGTTGCGGGAAACAACTTGCTAGTGCAATCCGATTCTAAACCTCAGACTCGATAAGGCGCTTCATGTTTCCGAGACTTCGCTCAATCATGCTAGTAATCATGCTTGTGTCCATTGAATCATCCATGCCGGGAAATTCAACATCAAATTTTAGTGTGGTTCTGCATTGACTCTCCGCCTCAAATGTGGCCAGCCCGCGGGTTTCTACGGGACCATCATGAATAACCACACCCATCGAACGATTATGCTCGAACTCCACCACCTCCATTGTCCCCTCGACCGGAGTACCGCTGTGGCTATTGAGCCTGCGGATAACAATCCCAACGCCAATTGGGCCGTCGGACACTTGCTCAAGTTCCATTTCCGGATCCCAGCGGGGATGGTTACGGACGTGTTCGTAAGCATAGAATTGGAAGACCTCGGCCAGGGGCCGGTCGAACACCTGCGATAATCTAATTCTTACTAACATCGATTCCTCCTTTTATTGGACCTGGCGTTAACTCCATCCACAAACCAATTTATTTCCCGGATCAGTTTCGTGACATTCGGCCAAAGTTCATATTATTCAGAACGCAAATCGGCATATCAGATATCTTGGGCGAGTAAACAAGATTTGAGTTCACAATCTTGCCGCATATCACAAATTTCGGGTTGATATGTGAAATAGGATTCGGGAAATTCACCCGCCAGAGCTAGATACTCGATTGCCCCGGCATAAGACAGCCTCTCTCTGAACCTAATGTAGCCGAATTCTCTATTTCTGAACGGAATCGATAATACAAAATCTATCATCCAATCCGAAAAATGGTTTCTTTTCGACCTATTTATAGAGCCACACTCTTCATTTCCATGGCCGAATTTGGAAGCATCTCCTAGAGAATATCACGCACAAACGATTGTGGTAAAAGTCCGAAAAACGGTTCAGTATTTGGACTCGTCCGCTTAACTACTTAGTGTCTAGTCTGCCACCAGTTCACTCGGCTCCAGCGTCCCCCCCACCTGGCTCCATTTATGTACTCCAGCGACTGCCGAAGGTGATCACTGGTAACCTGGACTCCCGCTCCCCGTAATCGGCGAACGTGACAGACTGTCGCATCGGGGCGTAGGCTTCGGTGATATGAACGGTATCGGTTACTAAGTTGGCAACACTATGTTGGCTTCTTACGCTCCCATCAAAATCTGTTTCACTTATACCTGAATCGTTACGGACTTTAATAGTTGTGCTAGTATTCCATCTGCTAACTTCATGGAGTTAGAACCTATCTCTCATGGGGGGATTTTCAGAAGTGAAGCTATCTCGTCCGGTTGGGCTTGAACCACTTGGCCTCATCTTCGATAGCGGGATGAAGGCATTTTCATCCAGGTTGCCAGAGCAACCCATCTTTTATCCCGTTCAATACTTCGACTATGCAGACCAGATCGCCAGAAATGACGGACCTTGGAAGATCCAGCGCTCATGCGAATGAGAATTAATTTGACACGCACTGTCTGGATTGCTATGGTAATAGCTAATGGGGTGCCACGTCTGCTAAGCGGCATCGATGTCCTGCATAGATAATCAGCGGAAGTCAGATGGTGACACAGGGCAAGCATTTGGAATTGCCTGACGGTTGTCTTTAATTTGTTTAAGGGAGGATATGATGGCGAAGTACGTAACCTTGTTCAAGTATCGTGGAGCAATTGAGGGAGGTGGACCTGAGCGTTTTGCTAAGGCGCAGCAGCTAATTGCCGAGGATGGCGGAGAGATACTGCACATTTTTGGGCTTCTGGGCGAGTACGATATCTTGGCTATCACAGAGGGTAAGGATAATCGGTCAGCCATGAAAGCTGCCGCCAGGGTGGGCAATCTAATTAACGCTAAAACACACACCATGCCCGCCATTGAGCGAGATGATTTCCTCCAGCTGCTCACCGAGCTGTAGGCGTCCGTTTCTGGCCTGGTAAAACAGTAACAAGCCTGATACCCCAATCTTATACAACCCGGTGATTGCGGTTTCAATTCACTGGGCAATTTATACCGGATGGACATTCGGAGGTTATTGATTGGGCGTCTTTCATAGACCAGGGGACATATGTGGGTCATAATCCTTGACCTTCTAGATAGTTCCAGCGCCGTCGCATCGGCGCTCGTTGGTAACCAGGACTCGGGCTCCTTCGATCAGCAAAACGATAGCCTATCGCGTTCGGTACCCGTCCCCCCTGTAGACAGTGACCCTTTGACGCCGCCAGAAGCCTCCTGACTTGTCGGTTAACCAGAAATACGGCTCCAGGATGTCCATGGATAGAGAGCGCGAAAAACAAGCCTTGTGGGAGTTCCAAACACGACAAATTGTCGCTTATAGACCTAATCGGCCGATACCTCACCCAACTCCAACCGCCACGTTTTTGCCTCTATGTACTCCAGCGACTGGTGACGGAAGTAGGTATTGTACAGCTCTGCGTAGTACCCCTCTTGGGCCAACAGCGCGTCGTGCGTCCCTTCCTCAATGATCTCCCCGTTCTTCATGACGATGATACGGTCCGCGTTCTTGACTGTCGACAACCGGTGGGCGATCACGATGGCCGTCCGGTCTTCCATGATGGTCTCAAGCCCCTCCTGAATCTGAGCTTCGGTGAAGGGATCCACGCTGGCCGTGGCCTCGTCCAGTATGAAGATGGCCGGATCTTTGAGCAAAGCCCGGGCCATGGCTATCAGCTGGCGCTGTCCCATGGACAGGTTGCTCCCTCGCTCGCCCACGTCAGTATCCATGCCGTCCGATAGACCATCCAGCCAATCGCCCCGGCCGATGTGCATGGCCGCATTCAGCACTTCTTCGTCGGTGGCATCCGGCCGGCTGTAGCGGATGTTGTGGGCGACTGTACCGGAGAAAAGGAATGGCTCCTGGGGTACAAGACCGATGTGGCGACGGTATTGGCTCAGGTTCAGCGAACGGACGTCAGCCCCGCCGATGAGGATATTCCCTCCTTGGAACTCGTAATAGCGAGCCACCAGCCTGGCCACGCTGGTCTTACCGGCTCCGGTGTGACCGACCAGGGCGATGGTTTCGCCCGGCGCGATGTCCAAAGAGAAATCGGGCAAAACGATTTCTTTTCCAGTGTAAGTGAGCATCAAGTGTTGGAACTCTATCCGGCCGCTCAGTTCATCCACACCATTCTCGGCTGTCTGCTCCACCTTGGATTCCCGGTCGATCAAGGCGAAGACACGCTCAGAGGCCGAGAGCCCATCCTGGAACTGGCTCCAGAAGGAGGCGATGCCCATCATCGGGTACCAGAAGAAACCGACGGCTTGCATGAACAAGAACCACTCGCCGGTAGAAATGCCCTCCGTTCCCCGGGTCGCCAATCCACCGAAGAAGACGAGGACCGCCACTCCCAGACCGGAGGCTGTCAGCATGATCGGGTAAATCGACATCAAAGTAATCCCGCGGCGCAGATTAACCTCGTATGCCTGGCGATTGTTGGCGTCAAATGTGTCGTAAACGGCCGCCTCTTGCCGGAAACTCTTGGCCACGACGATGCCGCTGATGGACTCCTGGATCAGGGCATTGATCTTGGCCGTCACCCTCCGGGCCCGTTGGGTCACCATACGGGCTACTCTGCGAAAGCTCAGAGCGATGACGGCCGCGATTGGGGTAAAAGCTAGCATCAGCAAGGTGAGGCGGACGCTGATGGTGAGAAGGTAAACCGAAAGGATCATTACCAGCAATACCTGGCTCAGAAGGTTCATGACCAAGGCGATGGTTTCGGAAAAATCCTGGGTGTCGGAGGTGATCCGGCTGACTATCTTACCTGACGGGTGTTCGTCAAAGAAGGAGAGGTCATGCTGGATGGTGGCATTGAATGAATCGATACGCAGTTGCAGGACGACATCGCCGATGACTCGAGCCGAATGGTGTTGGCGGATGAAATTAAAAACCCAGGCCGACGCGCCCAGCACCAGGACTCCAAAGGCCAGCAGCACAATGACATAGGTCGACGGATTGTCCCCGACCATGTCGATGGCCCTGGCGATCAGAATGGGTGTACCTGTCCCAGCCAGGGAATTCAGGGCAATCATCACCGCCACTAAAATCATCTGGCGCGTATACGGCCGGAAATAGCCGATGATGCGTTGCAGCAGCACCTTATCGCCATACTGGCGATCGTAATCTTCTGTGTCCAGACCGTCTAAAATAAAGCCCATGGTTTTTGGGGATCTGGGATCAGGGATCGGGGATCAGTAATTCCTGTTAGCATTGGCTTCTCGCGAAGCGACCAATCCCCGATCCCTGATCCCTAATCCCTATTCCTACTCATACCTCGCAAATATCCTCTGGTAATCTGGGCTGCGGGCTAACAACTCATCGTGCGTGCCCTGATCGACTAATTCTCCTTTCTTCAAGACTAGGATTCGATCTGCCCAGCGGATCTGACTTAATCGATGGGTAATTAGGAAGGTAGTTTGCTGCCGGCTTATCTGGCGCATCGCCTTCTGAATCCTGTCCTCGGTAGCGCTATCGATGGCGCTAGTGCTGTCATCCAAGATCAGGATGTGCGGATTAGTTAGAAACGCTCTAGCAATGGCGATTCGTTGTCGCTGTCCTCCCGATAAGGTTACGCCGCGCTCGCCTACCTCGGTTTCATACCCGTCACTAAAACTGCTGATGAAATCGTGAGCTTGGGCCTGGCGGGCGGCCGTCTCAATTTCCTCCTGGCTGGCATCCGGGCATCCGAAGGCGATATTCTCGGCAATCGTGCGTGAAAACAGGAAAACGTCTTGCTCGATGGTCGAGATCTGAGAACGGAGCGATTCCAGGTTCCAATCCCGAACGTCAGCGC
>JBARZW010000233.1:0-2347 GCA_049650305.1 Promineifilaceae bacterium (SeqCode) | reverse complement strand
CTGGTCTCGAAGAGGTCTCGTACGAACTGGCGATGCTCTTGGTCCTCTCTGTTGCCTATTTCGTCTTTGGATCCTGGTTGTTCCGGCGACGCCATATGGGTATGTTTTGAGGTCTACTTTAGACGCTGAAACTAGTTACACAACCGTAGATTGATTTCACGCCAACGACCGTTCACGCTTGGTGCGCTGAGCATAGTCCAGAATAGTATTCACGATATCTTAAAAAGTTAGTGACAGAAACTCTAAAGAAGGAGAATCTGATGCAAGAATTGAAAAACCTCAGATGGGTTCCATCATGGGTCTCGCAGCTGGGCTGCCTAAAGGGCTGCCTTGATTACCTCGGCATCGAGATGTCCACCGCCTGGCTGTTTGGCGGTACCGGCCACGCATTCATCATCAATATTGGGGAAGATGCCTGTCCAAGCGGACCTACCGCCTGGAAAAGCCATATGCTTGCCGAGCTCGGACAGAACCTGGGCTACCAAACCGGTGGCGTTTTTGGCATCAAATACGACCAGGATCTGAACGCCCTACAAAGACAAGCCTGGGACTTTGTCAGGGGTGCCATTGACGAAGGCCTCCCCTGCTACGGTTGGGAGCTGGAGATACCCGAGTTCTATGTCATATTCGGCTATGATGACGAGGGGTACTACTACTCGGGGACTGAATGCGATGAAGGCAGAGGGCCGAAAGCCTGGTCCGCGCTCGGCGACACCGGTATAGGAATCGTGGAACTTTACCGTGTGAAACCCGGCCCCAGGGCTGACGATCGCACCATCGTCCGGGAAGCACTTTCTTTTGCCCTGGAACATTCTAAAGGGCCGAGCAAATATATATTCCCCGATTATAAAGCCGGACCCGAAGGTTACGATCTCTAGATCAAGGGCGTAAAAGCGGGAAAATCCATGCAGATGGGCATGGCTTACAATGCGGCCGTCTGGGCGACTTGCCGGAGACACGGCGTTACCTTTTTGCAAGAAGCGCGGTCTCTCACCGGCGCTGGCTCAGAGCTCCTCTTTGATCAGGCGATCGTTCACTATCAGGAAGTTTACGAAACGCTAAAGAACGTAGCCGAACTCTATCCTTTCGGTGAGAACCGCAGTGAGGCTCCCATTGGCGTCGATGCCAAGAGCGAGCAAGCGGCCGGCTTGCTCGCTCAGGCTAGGGAAGCAGAGGTCAGCGGGCTCGAACTCCTGGACGAAATTGTCAGGACTCTCGAATAGGCTGCTCCTTACGCGCGGTCTATTTCAAAAATCCTCGCTCGCGTATCTTATCGTACCCGAAGACGGATGTGGATAGGTAGTGTTTCCAGGCGTCTGTCACCGCTTGATTATCTCCCCTTCCTGAGCCGATGTTCTCTTGTCATCGCCGTAATATTCCCTTAACCAAATTAAAGTCCATCGTAATCTTCTCCTGGTACAGTGCACGATGTATTCAGTGGGATCGCCTGATTCGGGGCACGAGATCAAATGGAGTCGGCAATGTCTAACCAGGTTTCATCATTCGATTTTCGAACTGTTTCGGCCAGAAGGTTCGTTCTTCTTGGTCTCTTGATTTCTGTGACCCTGGTTGTCTGGATTCGCCATCCTCACAGCAGCACTTGTCGACTACACGAAAGCCATGGGCAAATGAGAGGTGGCGGTGGATCCCCGTAATTCGTGAGCGGGATCGTTCGAAGGCTAGGCGCGGTCTTCAAGCTTAATCCACCCAGAATTCACTCTACAGGTCGAAGCATACTATGACAATCGAGGCGTTCTGTGGCGCCCATCATATTCCACCTCCACCCTGGATCTCTTTCCCGTTTCCTAGCCGGCCACCGTTCTGGAGATAGTCTGATAGTCGCTTTTCTCGGGCCTCAGCCGTTCGGGTCATCCCCATGGACATCAGCCGCTCCTTTAGGCGCTCATTTTTGAATAGCAACCTCATAAGCATGTTTAGGCCGCCGGGGGAGGGCACGTCGAACAGATCGTTCTCCTTGTAGAATTTATAGTCAGCCTGCAGCACCATCCCGCTTTGCGCGACCAAGTCTCGAAACACGCGAGATTTGGCCCGGACGCTGAATCGCTCGGCCAATAACCACTGTTCGTCTAGCGCCCGATCAAGATCTTCGACTGTCCTTCGTAAGGTGGCAACGAAATCTTGGGTCCCAGCAGCGCTCTGGGTCAAGGCGGCAATGCAGCGTGTGCCATAGCCGCTCAGGACTCCCTGTAAGTATCGGGTGGTGTCAGGTTCCAGCGACCCGCCACCGGTAACGACGACGAAGCCATATTTGTCCTTCAACGTAGGTCGGTGGGAAATACCCCAGGTGCGCTCCAGGAAAGCCTTCAGATAGGGATCTACTACTCCG
>JBARZW010000232.1:0-11226 GCA_049650305.1 Promineifilaceae bacterium (SeqCode) | reverse complement strand
AATTTGCCACATTAACGGCTCCTTACTAGTTTGGAGCTAGATCCCCGTTGTGCTAGAATCCCGCTCCTGGAAGAGCATAGACAGAACTGGTAGATGGCGGCGTTGGAAGACGGCCGCCATTTGTTTGTCTCGATACATCGCGTGTATGTCGGTCAGAAGGTATGTAAAGAATATCTGACAGGTAACGTAGGAAGAGGAAAACCTGAGAACGAGAAACCCGATATTAAGCGGCGTCCTGCCGGAGCAGTCAGAATGCACCTAACAAGGCTTTCTAGCATTTTGGCTAGCTAAGTGATTGTAGGTCGTGCCCAATCCGGTTCACCGGTTTCGTTGGAGGTATTATGAACGTGGACGAAGAACATCCGATCGAAGATGCGCAGGCGGACCTTGAGGCGAGTAGTGAACAGACTGTGGCGGGAAGCAGTACCGCCCCGCCGGAATCTGAAGTCGAAACTGTCAAGGCAGATCTAGCGGCCGCGGAGGAGACGTCTGAGTCAGACGCTCCAGAAGAGAGCATTTCTTCTGCTGCTCTGGAAGATGACGAATCGGTCAATGGCATCGGTGCCAGTGGCAATGGTTCAGGCGATTCGGTATCCAACCGCCATACACAATTAGTCGTAGGCGGAATAATCCTTGTAGTCGTACTCATTATCGCCGGCCTTTTTCTCCCCCCGATCTCGCTGGCTGATCGTTTGGGCATAACTGGCGAAGAAGAATCCGATACAGAAGCAGTTGCCGAGACCCAACCGGAGGAGGAAGTAACCGTCGATGCGGGTTTTGCGCTCTTGCTTAATGACCAAGATGCCAAGGTTAAGGGCCAGACTCTGTCGCGAGATGATGTTCTTGCTGGCTCCGAAGAGAAGTGGGCCGATGCCGCGAATGCATTGCCTTCAACTGGTACGCTCGCCAGCGATCTTTATATTATTGAATATGACGATGAGGCGCCTACCGGAAGCGTCGAGGTCATAATTCCCGATTCCGCCCAACCTTATCAGACTCTTGATTTATACTTCTGGAACGGTGAGACCTGGTCTTTTGCGCCAAGCGAGGTTAACGAAGAGGATGCGCTTCTCACGTCATACGAGAGCCCTCTTCCAATAGCATTCGCCCTTATGCAGAGTGGTGCGCCCGTTAGTCCTGAAATTGGCGCCGAGGTTCTCCCTACCCAGAGCTTACCCCCGGTCGTCCTTCCCTATCTTACAGAGATAACCGCTGGGACACTCACCCTAGGACCAGAAAGTTCTCTGCTTGGCGACGTGGTCGACGTGCCAAAGAGTGGATATAGGCAATACATGCGAGCAACCAATACTGGCGCCTTAGTCGACACCGTATCTCTTACATCCCTACTGAGCGATCCGACAGCCCAGGATAGAAATATCCAGGCCCTTGTCGACAAAGCAAAAGGTGGAGGATTCGCTGGAGTGAACCTGGATTTCCAGGGTGCTGGCGAAGGACAGCGCGATTCTTTTACCCAGTACGTTGAAAACTTGAGCAGTGCATTACATGATGAGGGAATGGAGCTCATCGTGACCCTTGAATCCCCGATCTTGACCGAGATGGGCTGGGACACTGCAGGGCAGGACTGGGCCGCCATCGGCCAGATAGCTGACGCCATCTACGCTCAGATGCCCCTGGATCCTACGGTCTATGGGGATAATGACCTCGCCGAACAGCTAATTGTATGGTCAACGCGTCAAATTGACCGTCGAAAATTGGCAATGCTGAACTCGGTTAATGCAATCGACGCGGTGGGGGAAAGCCATCGCGAAGTCAATCAGGACCGGGCTCTCGAGAATTATGGCGAACTGACTTTTGTAAACGACGTTGACAAAATCAAGCCGGGTGAAGCAGTAGAAGTTTCACTCTCTGGACCAGCTGGCGCCTTAGAATGGGATCCAGCAAGCCTGACGTATCAGTATACTTACGAACAAGCGGGCCAGCCACACAATGTCTGGCTTGCTAATGAGGCTCTTCTCAGTCACCGGAATCGATTGGCTGACCGGTACCACCTTCGTGGTTTTACTACCAGGGGTTTGGGTACCTTGGAGGAGGGAGACGGTTATGCCGATGCCATCGCTAGCTACCTGGGCCAAGCTACCGCGCCCCAACCCTCGAGTGCCGCGATTGTATGGGCCGTTGAAGATGAGGACGGCGGCATCGTAGCCAGCAGCAGTGGCGAAGATATGACCTACACCTGGGAAGGCGCCGCGGAGCCTGGGCGCTTTGTTATAAGAGCTGACTTTGCCCAAGGCGATAGTATCGCCAGCCTCGGCTCCTTAGTAGTTGTCGTCGAAGCGCCGCAAACACCGACGCCAACGCCAGAACCGGAGGCCGAACCTGAACCCGAGGAAACACCCGCAGTCGTCGCGGCGAGTGGCCCGGGTCCGGCGGATCCTGGTGATGCAGACGCTGTGGCCAATACCGACGCTAACGTACGCAGTGGTCCTGGCCTTGCCTATGGAATTACGGGCGGTCTTAACACGGGTGAAACGGTATCATTGATCGGTCGAACCAATGATTCGAGTTGGCTCCAAATCGAAATGGCCGACGGCAGTGAAGGCTGGGTCTTCGCCCAACTATTGACTACAAATGCTGACCTTGACGTAAGCCTCCTGGCAGTGGTTGAGGTTGACCCGCCAGTCGTAGCACCAGGTGGTGACGGTGGCGGCACCAGCCCACCACCGGTCATCCCATCTGCGGGTGGTGGTAGTTTCGAATTAGGTGGACAAACCCATTCCCTGGCTAACCCAACCCTGATGAATATGGCAGGAATGAATTGGGTTAAGTTCCAGCACAAATGGGGGCCAGGCGATTCGGCCGATGCAGTCGCTGGTAGAATCCAGCAAGCCCATGGCAATGGTTTCAAAGTGCTGCTCAGCATACCGGGCGCTAACGCCTACCCTGGCAGCATCGACTTTAACTCTTACGTTGAATTCCTCAGAGGCGTGGCAGCCTTAGGACCTGATGCCATTGAGATTTGGAATGAGGAAAACATCGATTTCGAATGGCCAGTTGGACAGATTGATTCCGCATCCTATGTGAATAATATGCTGGCTCCCGCCTATAACGCAATAAAGTCGGCCAATTCCAATGTCATGGTCATCAGCGGCGCACCGGCTCCCACCGGATTTTTCGGTGGAGGTTGTGGCGCCAATGGTTGTGATGATAATGTCTACATGGCCGGCGTCGCAGCAGCCGGTGGCGGTAACTACATGGACTGCGTTGGCGTACACTACAACGCCGGAGCAACATCACCCAACGCCGCGTCAGGTCACCCTGCGGGCGGCACACACTATAGCTGGTACTTCTGGCCGACTTTGAACATGTATTACAATGCATTCGGTGGTTCGCGGTCAGTATGTTTCACCGAACTAGGTTACTTGTCGGGCCAGGATTTTGGTGGCGTGCCAGGAAGATTCTCCTGGGCTGGAAACACGACAGTCGCCCAGCATGCCCAGTGGTTGGCCGAAGCCGCCAGCTTGTCGGCAAATAGCGGAAAGGTCCGAATGATGATTATCTTCAATGTGGATTTCACGCAATGGGGCGACGACCCGCAGGCTGGATACGCTATGCTTCGACCGGATGGTAGTTGCCCGTCATGTGACCTGTTGAGACAGGTGATGGGCGGTTAACTTGTCCGACCGATATGGCATCTCCTGCATAGAAGGCAGAACGATATGAAGCGAATATTGATTATAATAATACCCGTCCTTGTGTTGGCATTGGTTGCCTGTGGTGGAGACTCGGAACCAGCAAGCCCCGAACCTACAAACATCGCAGGAGATGATGCGGCTGCGATCGAGCCCACATTACCCCCGCCGGTTGTTGTGTCAGGGGACCAAGTCGCCGGTCCGACACCAGAGGTTAGCCAACCGGCCGAACCCACGGATGAGCCGGTCGAACCATGGCCAGCCGGTGCATTCGGCTATGGTGTCCAGTCCCACGCTGTAGTCGGTGATCCCAAAGTCGCAATGGATGTGGTTAGCAACCAGCTGGGCATGGACTGGGTGAAGGTACAGTTGGAATGGCCGCTAGTGCAGCCGGATCCTGATACTTACCAATGGTTCTTCTACGATGGCGTCGTGGACGAAGCCAATGCCCATGGCTTGCGTCTGATGTTTAGCGTTGTTGGCGCGCCATCCTGGACGCGGGCGGCCGGAAATGAGAATGGCCCCCCGGATGATTATGCGCATTACACAGCCTTCTTATCCGAGTTGCTTAACCGATACCCGGATAAGATCCATTCTATCGAAGTGTGGAATGAGCAAAACCTAGATCGCGAATGGGCAACCGCTGAAGGGCTTAGCCCCTCGAGTTACGTTCAATTTCTATCGCAAGCCCAAGAGACTATCAAGGCCATTGATCCGGAGATTATCGTCATCAGTGGCGCCCTGGCCCCGACTGGTATTCACGACGGCGTTTCTTCATACGATGATTTCATCTATTTGGATGAAGCCTTGGCGGCCGGCTTACTTAAGTATGCCGATTGCGTTGGCGTCCATCATAATGGGTACAATATAGGTCCTGACGTTCCGTTCGATCAGGCGAGTGCCGATTCTAATGCAGCCACAGCGATCTTCCGTGGGCCGTTTGATAACCCGCATCACAGCTGGAGCTTCAAGACAACTATTGACACCTACGCTCAGAAAGTGCAGGCCGCTGATCCCGACAAAAAACTTTGCGTTACCGAATTCGGCTGGGCTTCAAGTGAAGGCTACGATACCTATCCCCCAGGTTTTGAGTTCGCCCAGGATAACACCTTGGATGAACAGGCCCAATATCTCGTTCAAGCCTTCCAGCAAATGCATGATTCAGGCGACGTTTGGCTGGCGTTCCTCTTTAACTTTGATTTCGGAAACAAGGCCGGTGGCCCGACCGACGATCCGGTGGTTTACAGCATCATAGACACCAGTGGTATACCAAGACCGGCCTTTGGCGCTGTGGCCGAAATGCCAAAATCCGAATAGATAGAAACGAAGCAGGGATAATAGACAGGAAGTGAGACGAATAAAATCCTATCCAATCATCTCAGTTGCTGGACTCGATCTCTGCCACACATTCCATAGCGCCGGCAAAGTTCAATCATCCAGTGTTGGTTAAAACGAGGTCCTTCTTGTTTGTGGGGCTGATCGCCCTCGCGCTCGTCTCTTGTGGAAGCGGAGATGATTTACCGGTTGATGAAACCAGCTCGCCAAACGGCACCCAAGTAGGTACGGATTCGCCGGCTGCCGAGATAGTGTCAACCGTAACCCCTGGTGATAGTAAACCGACCGTAAGCCCTCCGGCGGCATCTTCCCCGACGCCATCTCCTGAGGAAACCGGCACAGGAGAGGATAGTGAGACCCATTTCGCATCACCCGATTATGGAGTTCAGGCCTTCTTGTGGTGGCAGCCGGATACCGCTGAGCAGGATTTGGCCCTGGTCGATGAGATGGATTTTAACTGGGTTAAACAATCATTTGCCTGGCGCGATATTGAGTCCATAGAGAAAGGGAAGTACGACTGGTGGCGACCGGACAAGATTGTAGATGCGGCTGAGGAGGCTGGCATCAATCTCCTAATCCGGATCGATCGCCAGCCCTTCTGGTCCCAGGAACCGGGCGCGGATTTGAAGGAAAACATTCCACCCGCTGATTTCAACGACTTTAGCGATTTCTGCGGCGTTCTTGCTGAGAGATACCAAGGGCGTATAGATGCTTATCAGGTGTGGAACGAGCCGAACCTCAGCCGGGAATGGGGAGACAGACCACCAGATCCGGCCGAGTATACTGAGCTTCTCAAGGTATGCTATCAGGCCATCAAAGAGGCTGACCCAGACGCCGTGGTCATCTCCGCTGGCTTGGCGCCCACCGGTACAGGACTACCGCTGGCCATTCCCGATATGGAATTCTTACAGGGTATGTACGATGCCGGCGCCGCCGACTACTTTGATGTTCTTGGACTCAATGCGCCCGGATATAAGGCTCCACCAGAGATATCTCCTGAGGAGGGCGAGAGCAATCCAGAGTACGGGGGTGGTCGTTGGTTTGTATTTCGACACGTTGAAGATATGCGAGAAATCATGGTTGCCAACGGTGATGAAGCCAAGCAGGCAGCTATTTTGGAATTGGGTTGGACCACTGACGAGGTTCATCCCGAGTACGCCTGGCATGCTGTCACCGAAGAAGAGCAGGCAGACTATTTAGTACGGGCTTACAGTTATGCGGCCGAAAACTGGCGGCCGTGGATGGGCTTGATGGTTGCCATCTACATAGCCGATTCCGATTGGACGCCCGAGAATGAGCAATGGTGGTGGGCCATTACTCTGCCTGATAGAACGCCCCGCCCGGCGTACACTGCGCTGCGCGAGATGGAGAAACCTAGATCGTAGGTAGTCAATATTGGACAACTAACTCCTTGGGTGTTAAAGATTATTCTTGATAGGACCATTTCAAATCGTTAGACAATTTGATGGTCAAATTAGGGATATATTGATGTCCTTCGAGAACTTGCCTCATACAAACTATCTCAAAGACAGTGCCCGCCTATTGTCTCCCTGGACCAACTTTGGCAGCTGGCGGTGATTTGGTACAAGAATCGTTTGACCGTTGATTCACGCCGCCCCGCTCCGGGTGAGATTGTGTCGATCTTCGCCAGTTTAGGTCTAGCCGGGTCATTCTGGGATCCTTCAGCCGATCATTGGACCAGTGATGGAGAATAAGTGAATCGCGATGATAGACTCGTAAATTTCATGCTCAGTACTGCCCAATACTGGCAGCTTCTACCTCTGGTCGCAAGGTTGAATTCACCATTTAGCCACTAGCTGTGCTATAATAAGTTTGGCTGTTTGGTTCCCACTTGGGCGCCAATTATTGTCGTCAAGGCGACTTCCACCCGTCTATTAACACGACGATGGGTTGATTCGTCGCCGTTTGATTTTTACTGTTAGAAGGAGGCTAGAATGTTTCTCGGATGCGGTTGTTTGTTAGCGATGATGGCGGGTTTGGCGCCAAGGCTGGTACTTCTTATAGCCTGGATATGGAGTCCAAGATGGGAACTTGTATTTAAAGATGTTTCTTGGATTTGGGGGATCCTTGGTTTCATATTCGCACCCTACACACTCATCATGTACATCCTGGTCTGGAGTCCCGGAGGCGTCGGCGGATGGGATTGGCTCTGGATAGGGATGGGGGTTGTCCTCGATCTCATGAAGTGGGGCGTTATCGGCAATTCTCGCAAGGGTGTTCCTGGTTATCCTGACTCCGCGCCCTAAATGTAGATAATTCCTCCCGGAGGTTTGACCGCCTCCGGGAGGTTCATTCCAATTTTGGAGCCGCCTGCTGTCGTATTCGCGAGTCACGCCTGTAAATATCTAGGGTGGGGGTAATTTTGGGTTGTCTGAAAGCCATCCCTTGAATCCCTTACTTCCGGCGATTATATTAGGAGCGAATCATATGATTGGACCTTTACAACTTATCGTAATCGGTTTTGACGAAGACAAATATGCACGGGATATCATTCTCGAGATCAAGAATCTCCGCCAAAAGAAGGCGATCCGGTTGTTTGACTTGTTATATGTTTTCAAACATCCGGATGGGACGATTGACTCTCAAGAGGTCAGTGACCTGCAAGCTGAAGAACAGCGCGAATTTGGCACCCTCATTAAGAGCTTGATCGGCCTGACTTCGAAGGATCTGGAACACGCCGACGCCGACGAAGTGGCAAGTGCCATTCCGGTCGCGGACAGTGAATTTGGACTGTCGAAAGCGGAACTCCAGAACGTTGCTGACGAATTGCCAAATAATAGCTCGGCCATTTTTGTCGCCTTTGAACATACCTGGGCCCGTGGGCTGAAAGAGGCCATGCTTCAGAATAAGGGTTACGTTCGGGCACAAGGCATGATCGATCCGAACACATTGAAAGTCGCCGCCGACGAGCTGGCAACCGTCCTGGAAGCCATCGATAAGACCGAGGTCGCGTCAATGGAAAAGATGGCCCGAATCCTTGCCGATGCGGAGGAGACGGAAAAAACAGCCCGGATCCAGACCGCAGAGGTCGTCATGGAGGCTGAAGCGATCAAGAAAGACGCGCAAGTAACGATGGCCGAAGCGGAAGCGATGGCCGCAATGGCCGTCCTTATCGAAGCCGAATCGCTAGCTCAAGAAGAAGCTGCCCGACAACATGCTGCTGAGGTCACCGCTGATGCAGAACTGATTGAGGATCAGGCCTTTATCGAGGCGGAGGCTGTTCGAAAAGTCGCCAGACGCCAGGAAGAAGAGGCGATGGCTGAAGCGGCTGAAGTTGTACGCGAATCTGAGGATATCGAAGCCGCGGCTGTATTACGCGCCGTTAATGCGCTCGTACAGGCGGATATTATCGAAAGAGAAGCTACCCGCGAAGCCCTAAATGCGATCATGGCGGCTAACGTGATCGAGGCTTCGGCAGCCAGAAGAGCGGCGAAGGCCCTCTCTGCTTAGGAACTGCAATTTCGGTAAACGCCGATTCAATAATCCTCAATAAAATACTCTGGATACTTAAGTATGTAGCGAGACCTGCCTGAAGGCAGGTCTTTTTTTCATTCTTGGGCCGCGCATCTATTTTCGAAACCCTCACCGCACTGCGACGCATGCCAATAAATGTGCTTCTCCGAGTTAAGAAGAACCCTGCTAACTCACCAGAACCGCGGTCAACTGCGGTGATCTTCCAAGTTAGTTCAGATCTGGCTCCTGCAATTCTCGAATCGACTCTCTGCCGAACAAGTACACCGATACCACGTGCCTTCGACGCTTAGATCCTCTGCTCTACCCACTACAACCGGCGCAAAATATAACACACCTCGTCGCTAACTCTCGGCCAATAGAGCATGGTCGAAAAAATTTACAACCCTCGTCTCATACTCCCCTGGACGGGCGGCTAGCCCTCCAATGTGGCCCGCTTCTGGAATAATCCATAACTCCTTGGGCTCTTTGGCGGCATCATAGTGGTGCTCAATCATCTCCTTCTCGGAACCAGAACCGATTAGCAGGAGTGGTCGCGGAGATATCATAGTTATGCTTTCTTGAATCGATACCGGATCGGGCACTTTTGTACGCCAGCGCAGCATGGGAAAAAAACGGCGTCATAGGGTACGTAAAACCAATCTATCAGACGCCCTGGAGGAGGAACATCTGCGCGTGTCGTACAGCACGGCCCGTCCGCAACTACGGCCTTGATTTGATCGCTTCCTGCCGCTGCCAATATGCTTATCTGCGCGCCTAATGAATGGCCCATTGCTCCAATCTAATTAGGATCCAACTCATCTCGTGTCTGAAGATAGGTCGCAGCGCAGATCACGTCCTCTGCCTCGTCTCCCCCGAAAGGTAGCACCGTAACTTCGCTCTCGCCGTGAGTTCTTATATCAAAGAGAAGAACACCGTAATCATGCCTGGCCAGGAGATCGGCCAGTGGAAGCATACTGACACGATTAGAACCGATTGAGTGCGCCAGAATCACAGCCGCCTCGTTTCGGGATGGAATATACCAACCCCGGAGCGTAAGTCCGTCAGCGGTCGAAAACGACACCTCCTCGTAGTCCCAACCGTAGTCTGCGGGCGTTGTACAGCACACGGCCGGGCTATTTGGATGCGCCCAACCTTTTGATAGGAAATAGGGGTGGCCGACAAACTGCAGAAACAGCAGTCCAATGAAGATCGCACCAAGAGCGAACAGGCCCAAGTTTAGCCAATAGCGGCATCCACGCTTTTTGGTTGTATGCAAACTCATAGCGCAATTTTAGTATAGACGCTTTTTAGGGGCACGTCTGAGTATCTATCAGCGAAAGGGATTATGTTGCCCCGATACAATCTTTGCGGAATGAAGGGAAGGATACTGTATTTTTTCGCCTGATCCTAAGTATTAGTGTCGGTTAAGATTTCAGACTATCGAACAACGCCACCCACTCCTGTGACGTAATAGTCTCAATAGATTCGCAAAGACTCCTTAACAACTTTGCAACAATTTCCCTGTATCATAGTCACAGTTAGCTTGGCCAGCTATAGATATATAATAGACGGTAGTACAGCCAATAATTGAAAGGAGATGCATATGAAAAAACGAAACGTATCTTTTATTCTGGTCGGAGGTATTCTCATCCTGGCCCTGGCCTTGGGTGTGACTGTCGTCCTCGCCCAGACCGATCAAGACCCCGATACACCTCCGGACACTCAGGAGACACAGCCGTTTCATAAGTGGGGTAAAGGTGGACATAGTTTCGGACGTGGCTTTAGCGGACAACTCGAAGGCCTAACTCCGAACGACGAATTGATCGCCGATGAGCTCGGCGTCACCGTCGAAGATCTACAAGGTGCTTATGCGGCAGCATTCGAAGCTGCTAGTGAAGATGGCGCTTTCGGCTTCCCTGGCCACCGTGGATTTGATAAGGACGGCGAATATGAGAGTTACCTGGAAGATGCGCTTGCAGATATCGGCGTAACGATCGACGAACTCAAGGCGGCTCAGGAAGCGGTTAAGGCTATTAGGCTCGGCGAGCTGGTCGAAGAGGGATACCTGACTGAAGATCAACTTAGCATGATGGAAGCTCAGCAGGCTCTTAAAGAGTACATCGATCCTGAGGCATTGATGACAGACGCGGCCGAGGCTTTGGGCATCGAACTCCCAGATCCAAAGGCAGCTCTTGAAGAAGGCTTTGCCCCGTGGGCTCTGATGGAACAACTTGAAGAGCAAGGCATCACTATCCAAGATGTGATGGATGCAGTGCAGGCAGCCTATGAAAATGCGATCAGCCAAGCTGTTGTCGATGGCGTCATCGACGGCGACCAGGCCGAGCTGATCTTAGAAAACAGCTTTGGTGGAATGCTTGGCTTTGGTGGCACGCACAGCTTCGGCGGTATGCGAGGCTTTGGTGGCATGCATGATTTCGATGGCATGGAGAGCTTCGGCGGTATGCGTGGCTTTAAAGGACACGACTGCGATGGCATGCAGGGCTTCCACGGCGGCGGCTTCCGGGGATTCGGACCTGCCAACGGGAACTCAGCTCCTACCGGAATCAGCCTATAAACAAACATCTTCAATCAGAATCGTAACGTATTAAGTGAGTATTCTGGGGAGCGTAGAGGATTCTACGCTCCTCAGTCTTTCTTGTTAATAGCTCTTATCATTGATTTTTTTGGAGGTTAAGCAGTGAGATCCCTCGCATTGAAAACATTGATTCTTCCAATCATAGCCTTGACTTTGTTGCTATCCGCTTGT
>JBARZW010000231.1:0-8855 GCA_049650305.1 Promineifilaceae bacterium (SeqCode) | reverse complement strand
TTTACGAGAAATGTTCTTGAATGGAAACAGTCAATGGATGCTGAGTGAAGGTTAGAGGGTGGCCTCATTGTCTGGGAAACTAGGAGCGTCTTGCCCGACATTTTGTAGGCGGGAGCGCATATGTGTAATCATGCCGGCCGTTGTAGATACGCGTTTCTTCCAGGTGGCAGCCGTGACGATAGGTTCCAATGAAGTGGCCATCTCCTGATAGGCGATTTCCCATGTGGTAACTAGTGCCTGGAGCGAGGATAATACCTGTCCCATATCCCCGTAATTGGCGGCAGAGCGCAAGAGGCTTGCCAACATTTGGCGTCGTTCCCCGAACCCACGAGGTATCGAATGGTCCCTCGCCAAGCGGCCGATATCGTCACGGCCAAGGTAGATCCCGCTGAAAGCGGGGGTTAATAGGAAGGCGACGATCTCCTTAAGACCTGTCTTTTCATCCTCCAGGAGCTCCGGGGGCTCGGGCAGGCTGAAGTTAGCTATTGGCGTGCCTCCCAGGATCGTCCGGTGCGCCACTAATGTTTCCAGCGTCACCGTAGCCAAAGCACCGTAGAAGGGATGGAACTGGTCGCGTATAGCCAGGACGAGAGGCGGCATCCAACGCAGGATATGCTTGTCAAAGAATGAGCGCTGGTAGTCCTGCATCAATGCAACTTGCGCGGGATGATTTTCTTCATGGGCTTTCGTCTCAGTCTGATCAAGAAATGCGAGAAGGGCTAACTCATGACTGATGTGGTCTGGGCTCCCTACCGCTGAGCCGACATCAAAGCCGATTTGCCGGTAGTCGCGAATCGCCGATGTAGTTATATCACCCCCAAGCTGCCCGGACGGGTCCAGGAAAACACACTCGTAGGGAAAAACGTTGAATCCAAATAGGTGCTGATGATCGGCTGCGGCTTCATCCGGGTCAAAGGAATCGGGCAGGTGCTTAGCCAGAGCGTCGATCTGGCGGACGACTTTGAAATCCTCTTCTGTCAAACCATGGGTGAAGAGTTGGCTCAGAAGCTGGTAGGTCTGATGCCGGTTCAAGGCCAAGTGGGATAGTCCTTGATCGGCAATATATTTCGTATGACCCGCGGTCGGGTCGAGGGCGATTGTGCTGATCTATCCGCGTCCAAAAGGGATCTCGGGTAGGTTGTATGCTTCAAGCACAGGCTTAAGAGGGCGTTTAAGCCACAGAGGCCGGCGTGTCCCATCGGGGCTTGTATCCACCGCCGAACGCGTTGTACCCAGCCATTGGCGGTAGACCTCCATCGAGCGGTTAGTGTCCACCCATACGTCGCCATGCCTGTCGTCCGGACCGGCTTTGCTGACGTTTATGGCCTTCTGCAACCAACAATGAGCCCCGCTGACAGGATCGGGTTGTACGGCATGGGTCAGATTCTGGTGCACGCCCACATCCTCCCACCAGATACGACTCGTATCGGGATCGAAGCTTTCCCACGGACGGGCGCCGTGGATAATATTTAGTTTGAAGTTACCATCTGCGTTTTCATCAAGTTGGGCCAGGTTAGACATGCCTGGGTTGATGCTTGACTCTTCTTGCAAGCGCCAGCGACCCAGATGGTGGCTCATAGCAATGATGCCCGGTTTGATGCCCTCGGTCACCCAAATTTTGTCAACAAAGTAGCCGATCTCGGTCTCAACTTTGGCTAACTCGCCACTTCGAAGGCCAAGCCGCTTTGCATCTGAAGGGTGCATCCAGATTGGGTTCTTGTGACTGATCTCGTATAGCCATTTGGCATTGGCACTGCGGGTGTGGATCAGGGTTGGAAGCCGGAAGTTTGGTAAGAGAAGCATCTCCCCTGCTTCCCGATCGATATTGTCAGGATGGACGTGGCTTTTTAGCGGCCAGGGGATAGTGTATTCCTTTTCAGGCCAGCCCCAATCGCGAAGGGTTGAGCTGAAAAACTCGAACTTGCGGCTCGGGGTATTGACCCCCACTTTAGGCTTGTGATCGACCATCACGCCAATCGCCTTGCCGTTCTTAAGGACACGCTTTTTCGCGTCGATGGCCATCCCTTCGGGCTTAATGTCGAGAACATCGCGGGCTAAACCGCGCGCCACCTCCGCCAGCCGGAACATCAAACTGTCAAGTTTCTTTCTCTCATCATCTGAAAGACCGGGAATGTCGCGCTCGTAGGGAATGTAGTTATCTTCTGTGACCTCAAAGGCGCCATACTTGCGCATATACTGCAGGGGGGAGAGGTCCTCCGCCGCGGCCACTTCCGGGAGGCCGGGCACGCTGTTTTCGAATATCCATTGATAATATTCGTCGACGCTGATGATCTCACCTGGACGGTACGGGCTTTCAAACCACTGTCGTATTCCCAGGCTACCGTCGGGATCCATGCGGGCTGATAATTGGATCCACCACTCATTCTCCTCCCACACCTCGCCAGGGTTTGCTTCATGGGAAAATTGCATTTCCTTGCCGGCTCGCTCCATGGCAACGCGGCGCACCGGTTGCCGGAAGGCGATCCACTGGCCTGCGTGAGTCTCTTGACTCATCAGGTCGTGCCGTTCACCGGCGTGGCCCATGGGCAGTACGTAATCGGCAAACCAGGCCGATTCATTCCAAGTCGGGGTAAGGGCTACGTGGCATTTGATCTGCTCTTCGTTTTGGAGGGCTTTTAACCACATGAACCCGTCAGGGTTGATCCACATCGGGTTGTAAACACGGGTGAAGTAAACATCTATTTCACCCCGCCCCTCCTCAAGAAAATGAGGGAGTAGAAAGCTCAGCTCATAGTGCGCTAGTGGCCATTCATGGGGAATGTGTAACTCATTCCAGGTTTCCGGCGGTGGAGGCACTTTGAAGGGTGTAGGTACGAATTTGTTCCAACTGTTGGCCAGGGTACCTCCAGGTGTACCGACGCTGCCTGTTAGAACGTTGAGAAAGAAAAGACAGCGCGCCACCTGCCAACCACCTAGATTGCCAATGCTGGCGCTGCGCCAGGTGTGGGTGGCTAGCTTACCGTCGCAATTGGCAACGAATTCGGCGGTTGCCCGAATCCGATCCTCCGGCACCTGGGCTTCTTCAGCCGCGCGTTCAAAAGTGAACTCCGAATAGAGCGCCTTGAGGGCTTTATCGAAAGTGTCGAAGTCGATCGAAAGAGAGCCTTCAATAGTCTTTTCTGCCGTATCGACCATCAATTGGCCATCGGCTATCGCCTGCAACGTCTCTTCCCAATTCACCCAACGACGAACGAAATCTTTGTCGTAGAGGTCGTTCTGGATGAGGTAATTGGCTATAGCCAGCAAGACGGTCGACTCACTGCCGGGCCAGGTCGGTAGCCAGACATCACTCATACTAGCCGTATTGCTGAGGCGCGGATCGAAGGTAATTATCTTAGCCCCTTTCATTTTCGCTTCGATGATGCGCTGGGCATGGGGGTTGAAGTAATGCCCGGTCTCGAGGTGGCTTGAGATAAGCAGGATGACCCGGGCATGGGTATGGTCTGGGCTAGGCCTATCGAACCCTCCCCAGAAGGAATAACCAGCCCTCGCGCCAGCGGAGCAGATGTTAGTGTGACTGTTGTGCCCATCCACACCCCAGGCAGCAACACAGCGGTTGGTATATCCATCCTCACCGGGGCGTCCGACGTGATAGACGATGCCGTCTCGCCGCTGTTTACGACTTTGTCTCATCTTTAGAGCAATTTCATCCAGGGCCTGGTGCCAAGTGATGCGCTTCCAACGGCCTTCTCCACGTGGTCCCACTCGCTTCAACGGATAAAGGATCCGCTCGGGATCGTAAGTCTGGTTGTGGGTCGCGGGTCCTTTGGCACAGTTACGTCCGCGGCTTCCCGGGTGAGCCGGATTGCCTTCAAATTTTCTGATCTCGAAGGTTTCCTTGTCCACGTAGGCGAGAAGGCCGCAGGCGCTTTCGCAGTTGAAGCAAACTGTTGGCACCAGCGTGTAACGCCGGGCAACTTTGTCAGGCCAGGATTTGGCATCCCACTCTACCCAATCGTCCCACTTCTCCGTTGGCGGATAGTCTGTGAGCCGGCCGTCTGGTTGGCGCACCGGTATCATGTCCGTTTCGGAGAAAACCGGTAGTCCTGTTTCGATCGAAGAATCCGTCTCTGGATCGCTTGGTGATTGCTGAGTCATATTCTGCTCGTTAATAGGGTTCATAGTAATCTAGCTGTTAGGGATATCTTGTGGGGCCATTACGAAGGCGTACTCGTACAGGTAGAGGCCTGCGACCGCACATAGCCCTGCAATAGCAACTATAATCGGTAGATCTGTCGTTACTGCGGCGACAATGGCTAATACCAGTGGGACAATATGCCCCAGGCTAATGCTACCCCACCAAAAGTAATTTTTATAGCGGCCATGGGTGATATCGTGCGCCGCTATGGCAGCGACTTCGCTAGCATGGGGTACGCTGAATTCCCCTACCAAGATCACGAATAAATCGAGAATAACAGACACGATCAGGACGGTCTTGGCGACATCTACCACCTCAGCGGCTGTATTGGGCAGGAAGAGCAATGTAACTAGGAAAACGGCGCTGCCCGCCATAGTCGCCTGGATCAAGAGATGAACCGGAAGTAGGGCGCTTTGCCACAGGTCTCTCCCCTCAGCCTGGGCGAAGAGATAACCTGTATAGACAGCTACGCCAATAGCAAGGGGTAAACCTAGCCAAAGAGCGATGGGGCGGATTGTCTCAGCCACTTCGTCCGCCCAAATGCCGAAGTAAGCGCCGGCTTCCAGCAGCCACCAGATCCCAGTGACTGTGGTAAAACCGACTAAAATAAATGCGCCTCGGGTTAACCAACTACGCCATTGAGGCCGGATTATGATGGAGAAAAAGCGAAGGGGCTGCTCCAAATCATGAACCAGCAGACCTGTGGTTATCCCGATAAAGATTAAGGAGAGTAAGCCGGTCACTACCAGTGTGGGGCTATCAGGACCAAACCAATCTAGTCCAATTCCAAGACTGAGAAGCATGAATATCCCCGCACCAATGCCCTTTGTTACCAAATATGCCGGTACAGGCCAGTGCCAGGGAATCTTGTGTTGTGCGTTATACGCTACCTGTACCATGTGTTCCGCCATCGTGGCGCCAAACTGAATGGGCCCATCCCATGGCGTTCCTTGGGGTTGTGGTGAACGCATGGAAATGCCAGAACCAGTAGAAGCCGGCTGGTGAATCTCATGCACCCTTTGGTCACTTGGCGAGGTCTTTTCTTGGCTGGCTGTACCGTTGCCGTTCGGATGCAGTGGAATTACTTCGGCCCACATAAAGGATTCGGGCGCACGGTCGACGGCCGTAGGGTGTAAGGATACGTCATTACCGTCGATGTAGAAGACCTTTGGCGCGGTACCCTGTTCAGGCTTGCGTACTGTTACATCTAGGGTGGCAAGAAGGTCGCTTATCTTTGTCGAGGGATCGTCGGTGTCGCCAGCAATAATCGCTTGCTCAGGGCATATGACGACACAGGCCGGTAAAAGCCCGATCTCCGTGCGGTGGGCACAATAGTGGCATTTTGCGGCCGCTCTAGTATCCGGGTCGATATAAATCGCATCATATGGGCAGGCTTGCATACAGGCTTTGCAACCAATGCATATGTTTGGATTGAAATCAACGATGCCATCAGCCCGTTGGTACATTGCTGTAACCGGGCAGATGCGTACGCAAGGTGGATTGGCGCAGTGGTTACAGCGCGTAACCTGGAAATGGCGGCGCGTGCTGGGATAGATGCCCGTCTCCACATATTTTACCCAGGTACGATACACACCAAGTGGTACCTCGTTTTCACTCTTGCAGGCAGTGGAACATGCGTGACAACCGATACACTTGCGATTGTCGATGATGAAACCGTAATTCACTGGGAGCGCTCCTAGTTTAAGGGTTGGCCACAGTCGGCGGCCGACAGGCCACGAACGTGAAATTTCAGGTGGTATACCTCAGACGAAGGGTTAATGATATGAACCGGTAGACTAAAAAGGAGGTTATTGCGTCCATTTATTGCTTTTTGAACCCCGTGATAACGAACCACAAAGGGTGATCTCTAATCACTGATTTCAGAACTCCGAGTTCGTAGTTCTGAACCAATTCCCTAGATGCCGTAGGCGTCGGACAGGGCACAGATATTCTTGCCTAATTCGAGTTCGCTTGCGGTTTGTTCGTCAGCATGGGTCAGGCCGATATTAACGCGCTTAATCTCCACGTATTGTTCTGGCATCTGGGGCAGTGTTTTAGGACGTAGTCTATAATGGCAGATCGGTTGTCGAATTGCAACCCTGTATTTTCCCGCCACAAGTCAACGGCCCACCTGGCAATTAGTCCTCTGGAATCAGCTTCTGCGAATGTTGCATAGTGACCGGGTAGAATTAACGCGTCGTCAGCAACGGCGTTTTTGAATTTGTGATATATGGTTTCATAGACAATAGGCGCCCAAGCCTCACCCTGTCCGCCAAGATCGGGCCTGCCAAAATTTTGTATGAAGATGTTATCTCCCGTAAAGGCGTATGTCTCGCCGGCTGTGTCGGCCACAATGAAGTTTACCTGTCCGAGTGTATGGCCTGGTGTGTGCAAAACGTCAATGGTCAACTCGCCGAGGAAGAGCCGTTGCCCATCCGACAAGACTTCGTAGTCGATAACCGCGGGCAGCATATCAATTGGATGGATGCCGTCATATGGGTGTAGATAATAGGGCGATCCGGTCTGCCTCGAAATGGCAGGACCTCCGCTGATATGATCGGCGAGGGCGTGGGTGTCTAGGAGTAAAGCCAGCTCAACGCCCAATTCTAAAATGAAATCGTCGTACCGATCCGTATGTCGCAAAGGGTCAATGATGGCGGCCTTGCCGTCGCTAACAATCATGTAGCTTAGACAACCTCTGGCTATGCGGTCAATCTGGTAAATCTGGTAGGTTTCCTGCTCAACCACTGACCGTTTCACGTAATGATTACCCCAGGCAATCATCCCCCCGGCAAGATTAAGAGCCGTCCAACCCTCCTCACGGAGGATGGCTGCAATAAGGTCACTGGCATCACCCCTTGCACATACGACAAAAATATCGCGATCTTGTGGAACCGCTGTAAGCTGAGGTAGCTCTAGCAGTGCGTATGGACCATCTTCGGCAAAGATCGCGTAAGGGATGTGCATCGTTTCGGGAGTAAATCGTGATTCGATCGTCCAGCTTTCAAACTCGCTCTCATTTCACACATCCAGGAGAAGGATGTCGTTCGGTTGGTCAATGCGCTGGAAGAACTCCTCGACGGCTATCTCTTCGATGTCTCCGTGACCGACTCTGACTCCGGGTGCAGAGGAGTCTGTTTGAGGGATCATTGGAAGTCTCCTTGAAGCGCGCGGATCGGAACCATTGCAGATAGTCGACACATAAATTTAGTCGGCTAAGGGACATGAGGTAGGCAACGTAATTCCAGCTCGAGAAATAACGCTGTGTGAAGTCGCCACACCACATAGGTTTCACGTTTCATCATACGATCGTGAAGGCATTATCGCACTCAAGGCGAACCCCGACAAGTGGATTTCGATGGAGAGTAACTGGCTCATTTGTGATGATAGGCAAAGAAACTCTTCGGCTCCGCACCCCTGTCCGAGAGATTGAGAATCCAACCGACAACGCAATACGGTCAGAGTCCGGCTGCGCTAATAAACAGACCGTGCGAATCATCTAGATGATGGTCTTCATTTGCTGGCGGTAGCCTTTCAGGGCAGTCCTGCCCTCGGCGGTCAAGCTGCAAACTGTCCGCGGTGTCTTGCCGACGAAGCTTTTGGCGATGTCCACGTATCCGACCTTCTCGAGACGAGAGAGATGGGAGGAGAGGTTGCCTTTGGTGAGATCCGTGGTTCTGAGTAAATACAGAAAGTCCGCTTCTTCGACGGCTGAAAGAATGGCTACGATCATCAGACGTGCCGGTTCATGGATCGTGCGATCGATGTTTTTTAGTTCGCTAAGGGCTTCATTCATTGCTTGACCTCATCTACCATTGGGTGCCGCCGCAGATAGGTAGAGAGGGTAAAAGCGCCTGAAACAAGCAGGGCGAGACCTGTGATGGAGAAGGTTACCCCTGCACCGAGCGCTTCTTCTAAAAATAACAGGGAGGCGGATGCTCCGGCTAGCAAAGCTATGGAGCCTATAGCGTAGAATCGCCTTAGTCTCAAACGGTAGCCGAGGGAGCAGATGATAACGAACATTAAAGCCCCGATCATCGAAGAGATGCGGGTCAGCTCTTCTGGAAGGAACAGACTTAGGATGAGCAGCAGAATAGCCGCCACAGGAGCCAACCATCGCCCCCTATTCGTTTCGCCAGAACGGTAGGACACGTATCCTGTTCTTGGATAGGTCATCCTTTCCTTCACCACCTCCAGGGCTCTCTTGGTAAAGAGCGCGCCGCCAAAGGCAAGCGCTAACAAACCAGCGATCAGCGTGACTCCCATGATGGTATTGTCCTGGATGGCTACAAAGGCAATCAATCCAAGACCTACGACGATAAACAAGATACCTACCCCGATCTCTATCAACCCGTCTTCGTAGAGGTATTTGTGAACTCGTCTTACAGTATCGTCAACTTGGTCAGTCATTGAATTAACTCCTCAACATCCTCTATATTCATATGGTTTGCAATACAAACCAGTTTGCGATAATAATAGCATTATTGATTCCGTTTATCAAGGTTACGAATAAAAAGCCAAATCACTGTATAATTTCAATTCTGCTTCGACCGCACAGAGTTCCGTTTGTATATTATTGGCAAAGGTTTGTTCTCTATGTTGTTACGTTACTTTTACGATCAAAAACTGGCTCAGGCTTCTTACTTCGTCGGCTGCCAGGAGACTAATGAGGCTATCGTCATCGATCCTGCTCGAT
>JBARZW010000230.1:0-20993 GCA_049650305.1 Promineifilaceae bacterium (SeqCode) | reverse complement strand
TTGCTTACACTGCTTATGGGAGATAGATGGGCGACAGCATTTGCCCTCAAAATCTGCTGCCAATACCCTTGTGATCAGGAGGATGTTATGACCGAGATCGATCGTCAGACACCGGCTGAATCAGATCTAGCGCCTCTCAAACTACAGCAACTATTGTCATCATTGACCGAAATAACCAATGTCGCATCCGATGCTGACCTGGACCTTGTCGAACTTGCCCAAGACGAGGTCCTCTTCGAACAAGGCGAGCCGGCCGGTAGCATGTACATATTGATTGCCGGAATGTTGGGAGTCCGCGTGAAACACGAGGATGGCACCGAATCGGTAGTTGATAAACTATCTCCAGGAGCTGCCGTTGGGGAGATGGGTATGCTGTCCGGCCGGCCGCGTTCGGCATCAATTTTCGCATTGAACGATGCTGGGCTAATTCGAATTGGAAGAAGCGGTTTCGAACAACTCATTGAAGACGAAGACAGTGGTGTGCAGCGTATAGCGAAGGCGACAACCGAACGTTGGCAGCGTCTTCAACTTGTCAATGTGCTAAGAAGCTTGTTCGGCCCCCTAGAAATTGAGGAACTACATGCCGTACAAGATCGCCTGGAGTGGGTTACTCTATCAAATGGCGAGGAGCTGTTCCGTCAAGGCGATCCGGGCGACGGCATGTATATCGTGGTTAGCGGGCGCTTGCGAGTCGTTAGCACAGGTTCGGATGGACGGGGACAAACGCTTGGAGAGGTCGCCTCCAGCGATATCGTTGGTGAATTCTCGCTCTTAGCTGATGAAGCCCGATCGGCGACCGTCTACGCTGTCCGTGAGACGTCCGTCGCCAAGATGGCGCCGGCAGAATTCCGGCGACTGGTTCAGGCCTACCCGCAGTTTATGACCATCGTCAGCCGCCTAATAGTTGAAAGAGAGCTGCGAAACGTTCGAGGGGAACCCGATCTTCGCACAAGTTATCTCTCGTTGGCTTTCATTCCCGCCGACCCACGTGTGGATGTGAAATCATTCGCCCATGAGTTGGCAGATGTGATGAGCGGGTATGGGACGACTCTGATCCTCGATAGCGCCCAGTTCGATGAACTTTATGGGAAAGATGGTGCGTCAACGACTACCTCAGAAGATCCGGGTTATCCCGCCATTGTGGCCTGGATGAATGAGCAAGAGGCGACCCATGATTACCTGATTTATGTCGCCGACGCTGAGCATACTACCTGGAGCTGCCATTGTATCAACCAGAGTGATCGGGCCCTGATTGTAGCGGACTTCGCATCCAGGGCGTTTACGCCCGGGCCAGTCGAGAAAGCGAACATGGAGATGAAAGCGCCTTTGCGCACTGACCTCATCCTCTGGCACCCGGCCGAGAGTGATAGACCCGTGGGTACGGCCGATTGGTTGGCTAGCCGGCAAGTGCGGCGTCATTTCCACATTCGCAAAGAGGATCCATGCCACATGCAGCGGCTGGCTCGGCAACTGACCTGCCGCTCTTTGGGTTTGGTGCTCAGCGGTGGTGGCGCGAGAGGTTTCGCCCATATTGGTGCATATAGAGCCCTTGAAGAGCTGGGAATCCCTCTGGACCATATTGGCGGAACCAGCATTGGTTCCCTTATGGGAGCCATGTTTGCTCTGGACAAGCCATCTTCGGAACTGGCAGAACTCACCCTGGAATTGGCAGATAACAGAAATATCTTTGACTACACCTTGCCGCTCACATCCGTCACTTCTTCAAAAAAGGTGACCGGGCTGCTGAAGAGACTATTTGGCGATCTCAAGATTGAGGACCTCTGGATACCGTTCTTCTGCATCTCGAGTAATTTATCACGGGGTGAGCCGATCATTTACCGGCGCGGATCCTTGTGGCGGGCTGTCCGCTCCTCGATATCCATCCCGGGTGTATTCGCGCCGATGGTGGAGGATGGCGATCTTATTGTAGACGGCAGCCCATTGAACAATTTTCCTGTAGATATCATGGTTCATGAAGCAGAGACAAGACGTATCATCGGCGTCCTGACCAGCCCTCAAGAAAGTAACCGCCGTGACTACCAGTTTGATGGCAGCGTCTCTGGATGGCGCATACTAGCAAGCCGGTTGAACCCTTTCAGCGAGCCTATTCGATCGCCTTCACTTATTGGTACGGTTCTCAGATCGATGGAGATCAATAGTGTTTACCAAAACAAGATAAGGCAACCCCTGGTAGATCTGGTGATATATCCCGATGTGAAGCGCTTCAGCGGACTAGATTTCAGCGCCTATAAACCTATCATCGAAGAAGGGTACCAAGCCAGCATCGGACCGTTGAAGGATTGGCTGGGGCGCCAAAGCAATTGATCCTGGTCTCGAATTTATCCCGTCGATATTTTTTTCGTGGAGCAAGTCGACCCGAACTTTCTTCTCCAAATCGATTGATCGAAATTCGTCGCGTCCAAATTTGGGCTCGAATGCCTGATTTGCCTGTCAGAACGCTGTCAACTTTCAGAAAAAAACTCATCGAAGATCTTGGAAGATTGCGGTTCGATACTTAAGCGTTTCCCAGTAGACTTCGACCAGCACTTAAAAGGAGAGAGGAGTGTCACTATTCTGTGACATGTTCGTGATATCTGTGTAACAGCGGTTATCTATAATTCATGTTGCCGGTAAATTGAGATAATCCAATATTCGGGGTAACCTGAATATCTTCTTAGCAGTCTGGAGTAACATCAAGGATGCAATGGAAACGGCCGCCATCTCTATATCCTTTTCTTTTCTTGTTCCCCTTCGTCCTCATCGCCTGCGGAAGAATTGAGGTAGGTGTTGAATCGCAGACACCGAAAATCCTAACGCCCCTTGATCGCGCGCAGTCTACGGCATTGCCCGAAGATGTCCAGGCAAGTCCGACCGTGCTAGCAACATCGGGAGCGACGGCTGATCTCTTAGAGATAACCCCGAACCTAGAAGAATCATCCTCGACTGGAGCTCAATTAACCAGGTCGATCTACTTTCTTGCGAATCCCGCCATATCGTCAGCGAATCAGCGTCGTGTATGGCGACTTGATCCAGGAGCGTCATTGCTTGAACCAGTCACCGAAGCCTATCTTGAGGTGACTTCTTTCGACGTCTGGCCTGTTGATGGCCGTCTGGTTTTTGGAACGTCTAACGGTCTGATGGTGATGCAGCTTCCGGGCGAAGAGCCCGAGAGACTCTATGACGCCAGCCGTCAAGCCGGTGACAATATGGAAGTTGGAAGTGTTGCCTGGTCGCCGGATGGATCGTCCATTGCCTTCAGCCTTCAATACCAAGATTGGGCAGCAACTGGCGACTTGGACGGACTCTGGTCGGTTGCTGTTGACGATCCGAGACCACAGAAGCTAATAAGTAATAGTCGACCTGACTTAGATCAGACAGTCGATGTAACTAAGTTCCGGACTTTCTCCACACCCCATTGGTCACCGGACGGCTCTGCGATGTTACTAAGAGCCAGTTATTGGGAGCACTTCGATACTCTCTGGCTCGATCCGATACGGCCCAATTACGCCTTCGCCGATATCTACGATAGTGAGGGAATATGGACATCTGGTTCGTGGGCCGCTGACAGCCGGTCGATATTGATGTCGGGCTCGATTTACAGCCAGTATAGCGATCTTCTTCGTATCGATCGCCAGACAGGCCAGGTTCAACTCCTACTAGATGGTGAATCGGCCGGATTATTTATCTATGGAGCCCAGGAGTTGCCCACTGGCATCGCTTTTCTAGCGACCGATCCATCCCAAGAGACAGGGCTATTCATTGTGAACCATCTAGACGAGACTTTCAGCTACGCCCCAGCTGGGTCCGGAGAGAAATTATGTAATGGCGGTTATGTCCGGGAGATAGAGTGGGATCCGTCTGGACAGCTGGCGCTCCTTTCTTGCCAGACTGGCGCTCAGATCGTTTCTGTCGATGGGATCGTTGACATCGATCTCAGTTCCTTCATGACACCCATAACGGAATTAGATGGGACGAGAGCTCTCTGGGGTGCTACCGGATAGACAACCCGATTATCGCGCTTTGATTGCCTTTGTGCCTGAGGCATGTCTTAGCTTTTCGCGATTCATGGGTTTCCTCGCTCTCATTCCTCACCTCACAGATTGAAAATGCAATCCTCTGGAAACGTAGGTGCTAGCATGGGCTAGATCAGGGATAATTCGGTTAAGCTCATTCTGGAGTTCTTCTGCAGTTCGGGCGAGATTCAGATTTACCAAGCACTAAAGGAGTGAGTATGTCTCATTATGACCTGGAAACCCGTACCTTGGGCAAGAGCGGGCTCGAAGTGACGTCCATTGGTTTTGGTTTATGGGCAGCCGGCGGGGAAAGCTGGGGTCCAACTGATGACAATGAATCCCTTAGCGTTATCGACCAGGCCTTGGAGGAGGGCGTCAACTTCTATGACACGTCTGACGTCTATGGCAGCGGTCACAGCGAAGAGCTGCTTGGGAGGTCGATGCGCCGTCGTCGAGACCGTTTTATCGTGGCCACGAAGATCGGATGGCAGGGATTTGACGAAGAACGACAAATGACAGCCTATACCAGTGTGGACAAGCTCGTATCAGGCGTGGAGACCAACCTCCGCCGTCTTCGAACCGATTACATCGACCTCATTCAAAGCCATATTAACTTCCGCGATCCTACCATGGAGGTGTTTCTGGAGGGATTTCAACGACTCCAACGAGATGGCAAGGTTCGGGCCTACGGCGTCAGCACCAGCGATTTTGAATATCTCAAGGCCTTCAATCACGATGGAAATTGCGCGACGCTACAGATCGACTACAGCATTCTCAACCGTACGGCCGAAGCCGATATCCTGCCCTATTGTCTCACCAATAATATCGGCGTCATCGTTCGCGGAGCGCTGGCGATGGGTATCCTGACCGGCAAATTCAATGTCGATTCTCAATTTGCTGAGGGAGATTTTCGACGGCAGTGGCTCGATTCAGCGGTCGAGAACAAGATATTCCTTCAAGATCTGGCGAAGGTAAACCAACTTAAGCCCCTTTCTGAAAACCGAACTCTTGCCCAGCTCGCTCTGCAGTTCACCCTCGTACACCCGGCAGTTACAACCGTGATTCCAGGGATTAAGAAAGCAAGTCAGCTACAGGATAATTTGGGTACGATGCTTCTGCCACCCCTAGGTGAGAGCGAGATGACCCTGATCGACGAGGTAACGCCAGTGGGAGACGGCCGCAAGATCTGGCCCGCATAACGACGCAGTTTTACCGGTTGGGCTTGTTGCTGGATAGATAACCGGTAACCGAACGTTGGACCGCGTTGTAACCTACAGGGAGTAGTCTGATCTGCCCACAACACTATCGAGAAAATCCAATCTAATAAGCACATTCGTTTACACTTGTGCTATCATTCCAAGGTCGGTCACATTGGATTGTGTTCTATCCTGCGCACTGAATGGCTGGCTTGTTTTCGTAAGATAGCCGATTGGAGAAATCGCAGCTGGGTGCCTTGCTGAAGATCGTCCGCACCCGCGTTCGTCCAAGACACCCCGCGATCATGCCAAGAAAGATGGATGGAGGTCCAGATGCCTGCTTTTGATAGTTACCAGATCACCTATTACAGCGATTACGATGATGAAGCGCTTATCCAGTTATTTCAGGGGGAAGAAATAATTGGTCAAATCCACTTCGTCAAAGAAGGGCAGCCCCTGCGGAATATGATTGGAAGTCAGGGACACGTGCATATCACCTTCCCGATCAGCCGCTTCGGCCATATCATGAAGATCTTGCTTTATGAGAAACCTCTATATGTGGAGATCACCCAGCCCAGTCACCAACGCGAAGCGGTAGGTATCATTGGTACCGCCTCGAAGGAACCGGTTGGCGAACAGGAAGGGTGACGGTGGTAGCTGCCGGCCCGCTGTCATCTAGTCCAGCTATTTCTAACTGATTTCCTTGGGCCACCCTGTTCTCTCAGGCACCATACTGACCTGACAGATATGCAGTCTGAAAAATGGGCCGTATTCGTCCAAAATTGGCCACCACTCGCGGGGGTTATCTCAAGAGCGACTAGCTCTTTATAGACAATATCTCAATAGGCTGCCGCTTAAGTGTAAATGTTTTGTTCACTGCTCACCGAAATAGGCCGCCTGTACTTTTATAGCTTCGAGTTCTCCGGGCGTAACATCGACGACTAAGCACTGTAGCTCCCGATCCTCTTGAGCCTTCTCCATATCGTGGGCGATTATAAAGGGAGAGTTGCCAAAGGAAAGGGTGAGGGTGCAATATTGAGTCAACCATCCCTCGTGAGGGGAGTGCGATATGCCCTCCGGTACTCGGAATTCTACGGGTTCGGTACGCAAGTCGACTCCAAGAAACTCTGATAGCCAATCCATGTCGCTGAAGTCTAACGTTTCCCCACCCCATTTTTCCAGAGCTTCCTGGAAATCGGACAGCCCGGAATCGTAAAGCACGAAATAGGAGCCTTCAGTAGCGCCTGATAAGCTAAAAGCCCCTGTACTATCCGTTTCCGCGGCCGTTTCCGTGAGTACGCATTCTCCATCTTGGGCTGGCCCTAATAGTTTGCACAACACAATATACCGACCACCAGCTGGAGAATCGGTCCCCCAAGGAATGAGCTTTCCTTGAATTTGAGGAATTGCCGTCGGCTCCTCGCTCTCCCCGCAGCCCGCCACTATGCCAATTACCAGGAGCAATATTGCGATAAATCCGAATCTGCGTCGCAACTGTCACGGATCCTTTTTGTTTTCTGTTACCTTCTCCTCCAAGTATACAGGTTTATCGATCGTTTGTGAAGTATTGCACAATCGCTTCGTTGACACTTCTGCGAGATGCATCTAGCAATGTCGAACATGACTCCAAGGGATGAAGCGTTGTATTTTTGGCGCTGGTTCCGGTCTTTTTGGTCGGCTATTCGACAAGCCAAGCGGTGCAGAACCAGTTGTTAGGCTACATACAGCCGATTCAATGGGCCTACAAAACCACTTTCCGAAAGTTCACCGTGTAGCGCCAGAGGTTCCCATGGTAGCTTGTCATCGTAAACCCGACTGGTTCGATAAGACGTCTGGTTTCAAACAAGAACTGATAATCCGGGTCTGTAAACTCGGCAGTAACGGAAAGAATTCCATCAGGTTTAAGCACTCGATGCAATTGGGCAACAGCCTGGATAGGATCGGGAATCTCGGGAAGTACAGAAATCAGAAAGGCCCTGTCGGCGGTCACATTCTCCAGTGGTAAGGAGTGGGCATCAGCCACGCAGGGTAGCACATTTTTTGTCCCTGATTGTTCGAGTCGCCGCCCAAGGGCGGTGATCATGGCCGGCTGGACATCCAGGGCGATAACCAATCCCTCGCTCCCGGTCAGCTGAGCCGCTCGAAGAGTAAAGACACCTGGACCTGGGCCCAGTTCCAAGACCGTCTCCCCAGCTTGGATATCAACCCAGCTCAACACCGGGCGCATGTACCAGAGACGAAGAGGATTGTCGACCAGCCATTCTAGAGAGGCAGGGCATGGCGTTGCCGTTCCAAATCGTCCTGCCACCCTGGATACAATCTTAAGAACGACAAACCAGACAAAAAGAAAAATGCCTGCGATTCGGAGTAGATTCCAGGAGCGCATTACTCGATCAATCCAGATCAGGACAACTGACTGAAGCCAATAAGGGTTCTTCCGGCATTGCCATTCACTGTTCCCTAACCCCTATGAAGCGCTGATGACTCATGGTACGCCTCTTATCAGCGCGGTCGCATGCGTACGATCCAGACCTCCGGTATTAGGGCCTAAAAAGCAACCCGATTGCGTAGCCTACCAGGGCTGCAGCCATACCGATAACGAGCATCTGCATTCCGCTCTTGGATGGGCTGCCCACTGTCAAACGAGCCTTGACGACACCTACTACGTAGAGAACCAGTGCCGTTAAAGTCAGGCCCACTACAATCGCGGTGTTTATCGAGAAGAAGAAAAATGGCCATAACGGAATGAGCGAGCCAACGATAGCCGAAATACCGACAAGCACGGCGCCCGACATCAGACCTTTCTTAGGAACAGGTTGAAGCTGGTTGTCGTGGGCCATCAAGATCTCCACCCAGTGCTCTTCGTCGGTCGTGATATGATCGACCACGTCTTCTAATAGCTTTCCAGAAAAGCCCCAGTGATCAAAAATGCCCTTTATCTGTTCCTGTTTGCTTTCCGGCGCTTGCCGAACTTCATCCGTTTCGCGAGCTGTCTCCGCATCATAAAAATCCTTGTTTGCTAGTTTCGACGTATAAGCAACGGCAGCCATGGATATGGACTCGGCGAAAGTCGCCGCCAAGCCACCGGCGATGATGATTCGCACCTCGTCCGTGGCAGCGGCTAGACCAAGGATCACACCTGCAACGTTTACAAGCCCATCCTGCCCACCAAGTATGATCTCCCCTAATCTAGATGCTACAATCTGCTTGTTGGACTTGATTGAGCCATTGTTGACTTCGGCAATCCCTGCGCCTTCCTGGTGGCTTAGCATGCCGCTTTCGGTCGACGACATCGTTTCCTCCGTTTGACTTTCCAGGCAACCATTACAACGAACCGAGAAGTTCGATTTAGGCTTGAAAAATTGGAAAGTCCTCGATAGTAGTTTATATTATAACTAATAGTCATTCTATAAACAACTAATTCTAGGAAGTTGGTGTCGCCGTCATCGGTGAAGATATCTGGGATGCTTGATTCCGTTCCGTCCGCTCAGGTTCGGAGATTTTCACTAGTTCTCACCCGCGCCCACACCGTTTTCGAGGCGTGTCGCCGGGCTTGATCGGTCTTCAACGGTTTGTCGATCTGATCCGGTCACGTCCGACTCGCTTGCATCGTATACTTAACATGGATTATCATGGCGGTACCTGATCACCGTCTCTTTCAACGCGGAGGTGTTATCTAATGGATCTTATTTCGGAACTGAAGCATATCGGCTTTACCGAATATGAGGCCAAGGTATATCTAGCCCTGCTCAACCAGTATCCGGTAACGGGCTACCACTTGAGCAAAGCATCCGGGGTGCCAAGATCGATGGTATACGAGACTTTACACCGCCTTCATGACCGGGGGGTGGTGATGGAGACGGTGGAAGAGCGGGCGACCCTCTACCGGCCTTTGCCCCCAGCGATGCTGATTGATAGCCACGAGACCGAGCATGTGCGCCTGATCAGCAACCTAAGATCAGGATTGCAGGAGATATACACTGCGGTCGACGATGACCGCGTTTGGTCGATCAGTGGTCGATCGGCGATCCTTACCTATGCTGGAAAGATGGTTCAGGAAGCTGATTCTGGTGTCTTTCTCGTTCTTCCTGATGAAGATCTAGCGGACCTGAGTCCTCATATTCTTGAAGCCTGCCAAAGGGGAATTGAAGTCAATACGCTGCTCACCGGAGAGGGAGAATTAGGATGCGGGCGTGTGGCCCGTCATCCGCCTCTAGAAAGCGAGCTCCAGGAACTTCTCGGAACATTACTTGTCGCAGTTGATGGCGCCGAGGTGCTCATTGCCAGCCCAGGGACTCGCCGCGAGACCTTGGCTACAGTGACCCGAAATCCTGATCTAGTGCTCATCGCTCGCCAGTTTGTCTGGATGGAGCTGTTCACCCAGCGCATATATGCCCGCCTTGATAACGACCTCTTGGACCGGCTAGAACCAGAAGATCGAGCTATCTTCGCCAGTCTTGACAAGAACTAGCCACGATTAAAAATGCTCCAGATCAAGTGGGGCATTAGTTCCCAATCGTTCAGCCAGCTGACATGATTCGAAGAGGATAGCGGTGGATCCCTGTCGCAGGAGCGAGATTGGGAGTGGAACAATGAGACCTTTTTAACGAACATGGATCGGTTGTTACTTGTCGTCCAAATAGTCTTGGTTGCTTGTACTAACACTTCTTTAGATTCAACATCAACCCCAACAGCGACTCCATTAGCAGCTCCGACTCAGGTCCCGACAATCGCTGTCACCCCCACGCACGACACAATATGGCCGACGGAGGATTGGCAATATTCACCTCCTGAGGACCAAGGGCTTGACTCTTTTATTTTGGAGCAGCTGAGTCAAAATATTCGAGCAAATGTACCTGCAGCTCGGAGCATCTTGGTCGTACGAAACGGGTATATCGTCTACGAGGATTACTTCATGGACGATGAACTGTATGTTGGACCTATCTGGTCTGTCACAAAGAGCATAATCTCAGCCCTAATAGGCATTGCCCTGGAAGAAGGAGATATCGGAGGTATTGAAGATAGGTTATTTGATTACCTGGGTGAATACGATACAGAAGACATCAATCCATATTTCGACGAGATTACCATTGAGCACTTACTTACCATGACAGCTGGATTTGGCTACTTCCCATTAGGCGCTTCCAACGTCCCAGCTGCTTTTAGAGAGGACCTTGTGAGCAGACCAGGGGACGAAGCCAGTTACAATTCCACCTCGACTCATCTTCTATCGGCCATCCTCCAGGAAGTCACCGGAATGCCTGCCCGAGAGATGGCAAATGATCGCATTTTTGCTCCCTTATGTATACCAAAGCCAATCTGGAGTGCCGATGGTTTCGGAACGTCTATGGGCGGTTACGGCCTCTATCTGACTCCGCGCGACATGGCTAAGTTTGGTCTCCTATATCAGAATGATGGTCAATGGAATGGACGTCAGATCATTCCAGTGGATTGGGTCGAATCGTCCACAAACAGTCAGGCCGAAGCAGGAACTCCGGAGCTGTCCGGATTTGCTGACTATGGCTATCTGTGGTGGGTTCATCCCCTTGGCAATTACGAGGCTTTCGCCGCTTTTGGGACCGGCGGGCAGATGATCCTGGTGGTTCCGGAAGCGGAACTGGTCGTGGTGACTTCGTCAGATTCTCCCTACACTATGAATCTAGTAAGCAAGGTAATGCAGTCCATGATCCAGGCTCTCGCGGAAGAGTAATTGTCACTTCGTTGTAGCGATAAAGAATCACCCTACGAAATTTGACACAACGACAAGAATATAGTGTATGATATTCGGTGAGGATCTTTTTCGTTGTCCAGTCAACCTAATTGGGGATCAACTGCGGCAAAGCGTTTTCTGGGGCTACAAATGACGCGTTTTATATCGGGGAGGAATCTGGTTGTTGATTGCGTCCTCTTACCCCCGGGGATATGCGTTTACTCGTCTATCATCCTATCAATTCATCTATCAGACGACAGGTCCCAAAAGCCTTAAAACGAGCTGCCAATCCAAGAGGGGTGGTGGCCTTTTTTATTGAAATCGGAGGAATGTCCAATGACCAATATTCTGGAAGTCGACAATTTAGTGAAGAGGTATGGCGATTTTGCGGCGGTCGATGGGGTTAGCTTTGAAATGGAGGAAGGGGAGATTTTCGGATTGCTGGGACCAAATGGCGCTGGCAAGACGACCACCATTTCGATGCTTACCGGCATCACCGAACCTACCGAAGGAACAGCACGGATCGGAGGGTATGATATTACGACCCAGCTTGATAAAGCCAAGAAGATCAACGGTCTCGTCCCCCAGGATCTTGCCCTCTATCCCACGATTAGTGCCCGGGCAAATCTACGCTTTTTCGGCCGCATCTACGGACTGCACGGTAAGGATCTCAACGAACGGGTCGAGGACGTGCTCAGAATCGTAGCCCTTACAGACCGCGCCGACGAACCAATTGAGAAATACTCTGGCGGTATGAAGAGGCGGATCAACATCGCGGCCGGAATGGTTCACCAACCAATGTTGCTCTTCCTTGATGAGCCAACCGTCGGCGTCGATCCGCAAAGCCGCAATCATATCTTCGAAAGCGTCCTTCGCCTTAATCGGGAAAGAGGAATGAGCATCGTCTATACAAGCCACTACATGGATGAAGTAGAGAGGTTGTGTACGCGAGTTGCCATCGTCGACCAGGGCAAGATCATAGCTATGGATACCGTGGAAAACCTGGTCGCTATCCTCGGTGGGGGAGTTGTCCTGGTTGGGGTTGATAACGCGGATAACCGGCTCCTCAGTGAGCTGACCGCATTGACCGCCGTTCAAAAGGCAACCATCGCTCCTGCCGCCGTCGCTCCACCTCCAGCGGAGGGCGAGGAGCCGAAGGACGTGGAAGATGCACCCACGTTCACCGTAATCAAGATCGAGACCCAAGATAGCCGCGACGCGATAGTTAACATCTTCACCTACCTGAGCGACCACGATATCGCCGTCAGGTCGCTGGAGATCTTGGAATCAAACCTGGAAAACGTATTCCTCCACCTGACGGGGAAAAAGCTGCGAGAATGATCATTCACCTCCGCGGTGGATGATTTTTCCTATCGGAGTAAGCGCCATGGATATTATTAGCATTGCTCGTAAGGATATACTGATTCTCTTCAAGGATCGTAGCACAGTATTGCAGCTTTTCCTCTTGCCCCTTGTATTCATCGTTCTTTACGTGGGCATTGGCACGGCGGCGCAAAGTGGCGAGGAAGGAGACCAGCGCATTCCTGTAGCGGTTGTGAATCTGGATCCAACCGGTGAAATATCCGAGAGTTTCATCGATAACCTGAACGGTGATGGTGGGATCAAGGCCGATGTGTACGATCAGACAGAAGCCCAAGAACTGCTTCAAGCAGAGGAGATTAGCAGACTACTAACTATTCCTGCCGGATTTTCCGAGGATGTCTTATCTGGAAAGTCGGTAGCTATATCGTTTGAAAACAGCGCACCGGACGACCAGGAGAATCGGGCTGTTTCGCTGGTGGTGACCGGTGTCGCGTATGATACGTCTTTGCAGGCGAACCTCCTCGGAAGCCTGGAAAAAATGCGGCAGATGCAAGCCACAAATCCGGATTCCGCAGAGGGTCTATCGGCCGAAAAGTCGATTGAACAGGCCAGAATGCAATTCGAACGTGCCGAAACAGAGCCACTCATAGCAGTCGAACAGCGAAACCCTTCCACGTTTGAGGATGAAGAGGAGTTAAGTTTCGCCGAGTTGGCCGTACCTAGCATGACCGTTTTATTCGTCTTCCTCACTGCCCAGACGACTGCCCAATCCGTATACGATGAAAAGAAGATTGGCAGCTTCCGGCGCCTTCTGGCTGCCCCAATAACCAAATCTTCACTGATGTCAGGCAAGATGCTACCCAATTTCCTAACTGTACTCTTGCAGGTCGTAGTTATCTTCTTCGCGGCCATCGTTATCTTTCCCTTATTGGGCTGGGATAAGCTGACATTGGGTAATGATCCGCTAGCACTGATACTAATGGTCCTGGTAACCGCTCTTTGTTCCACTGCCCTGGGAGCATTGATATCGGCTATTGCGAAAACAGAAGCACAGATAGGCGGTGTCAGCACTGTGATCCTTTGGGTCTTAGCCTTTATTGGGGGCACGATCGTGCCGTTCTTCTTGCTCGATAATGCGCTGGCAGCTATTGGCAAGCTCACACCTCAATACTGGGCAGTTACCGGTTTTTATGATCTTCTGGTCAGGGGTCAAGGTCTCGCCGACATCACCGACTCGGTCCTTGCCCTACTGGGATTCAGTGTGCTTTTTGTGGCTGTCGCCGTGTGGCGTTTTGACTATGACTAATCGGACGATAACGAATGGGAGCCCGGTAAAGTGACCAGGGCTTTCTCTGTACTGTCGTTCGTCTATGGTTTGAGGTGACTACCATGATAGAAATCTTGCGAAAAACGTGGGCCATCGCCTGGAAGAACCTTCAGGTTTTATCCAAAGATAGGGGTGAGCTGGCAATCTTGTTCCTATTGCCTCTGTTATTCGCCTCTCTTTTGGGTATGAGTGCTGGTGGGGGCAGTGCGGAAGATGAGGCGGCTATCCAACTGGATATTTATCTCGTCAACGAGGATCAAGGGTTCTATGGTGATATGGTGGTCTCCGTCCTTGACGAGATGACCGTGTTCAATATTCGGGAGCTCACAACAACAGAAGAGGCTGACAAACTCATCGGGGAGGGAGATCGGCTTGCCGCCATCATCATCCCCGCTGGTTTCAGCGACAGGATAGACGCCTACGATCCCACGGCACTCGAGGTAATTATCGATCCCATTCAGCAGGAGTGGGCCAGCCAAGTAACGGGCCTGGTGAATTTCGCCGTGGCCCCGCCCACCATATATGGTGAAGTGCAATATGCCATCCGATCGCTGATAGATGATTCTGGGCTACTTGACGGCGCTGATCCCTCGTTTCGCCAGGCTATCGAAGCCCAGACTATTGGGGCGATCATGACCCAGATACAAGAAATGGAGAGCGATCCCCTGATTGTTGTCGAATCACCCGAAGAGGTAGTTGACGAGAAGGATGAATCGTTCAATGTCTTCGCCATCGTTATTCCTGGATTTGCGGTGATGTTCGCCTTCTTCCTCATAGGTACCATCGCCCAGGCTATGCACACCGAAAAAGACCTCGGCACATTTCGCCGATTGTTGGCTGCCCCCCTTGACCGGGGTGCCATCGTTGGCGGTACCATGATGGCTTTTATGATAGTCGTCTTCTTTCAGGTAGCTTTCTTGTTTGGGATTGCGGCCGTCGCCTTCGACATGCCTGTCGGCAATTCTGTAGTAGGGATCCTGCTCGTAACATTGGCTCTGAGCCTGGCGGCGACTTCGCTGGGCCTACTTCTCGCCTCGGTAACCACAAACGGCAAACAAGCCGGAGCTATCGGGATGGTCTTGGGTTTTGTCCTCGCCGGGCTGGGCGGTGCGCTTATACAATTCCGGGTATACGAAGCCGAGGGTTTCCTTGGCTTTGTCGGGAAACTATCACCCCATGCTCATGCTGTCGAGGGCTATAGCCGGCTTTTCCAAGATGGTCTTGGTGCGGTTGATGTCGCGCCCCAAGCTTTGATTCTTCTTGGCTTCGCCGTGATCTTCTTTCTGGCTGCTATGTGGCTGCTGAAGTTCGAATAATCGTGGAGGGAGCCTATCCTTACAAACTTATTCATCTGGCCTGGCATACCCGCGCGATTATCAGCCAGGTCGCCTAAAGAGGGAACGGCGACAGTCGGCGAGTCGATGAAAGGTGTAGATCACCTGCAAAGCTGACCGCACATGATCTACGTAACGACGTATCTATCAGCGACAATTTCTTCAAGCTGACTTCCTTCGCCAATGCCCATCCCAATCGCCACTTTAATCTGAGGAATATCCAACGGGTTTACGTGGGCGAGGGAGTTTCCAGGATAGCCCTGTATTATCTTTATTCCCTCAATGTCAAGAGCTACTCGATCTGTTCCAGATAAGATGAGATTTGGTTCCCGGACCTCACCCGTTGATGGTCCGCCGGTGATAAAGCACTTTCTGGCATCCATGATGATCAGATCGGGGTGGATTAGGGTGTTTAGCTCTGCGACCTTTTGCTGCAGATTCCTGATGTGGAGTGAGATCCTTTCTCGCGGCCGCATGAAAGCTACGGACAACTTCAAACTCCCAGTGAATTGGGCGAGGTGATGAGTTTTTAGACAGGGAAGAAGTACTATCTTGTCCATCTGGTCAAGAAGTTGAGGCACTCGGACTTTTCGCAAATACTTCGCCCCCGGTATCCTTTTCTGAATCCATCGCGTCTGACCCAAATCGATGACTTGAACGTTGGGTGAAAGTGATTCGAGCTCCCGCACACCCAATACAGCCAGATTCTTTGAGGTATTTTCGTTGATCGCCGATGACTCTCCGATTATTATCCTTTCGGGCTTTTGTTCGAGGGTCAATTGGACCACGCATCTCAGAAACTCAAGGTCAGTAGAAGCTGGAAATGGATCGGCGCTATTGAAATTCGGCTTCAATAGAACGGTATCCCCAACTTCAATGAAGGAGCCAAATCCTCCCACTCCTCCAACAGCTTCTGCTATCGAGGAACGAAGATCATCTCCTACAGCAACTCTCTTGACAGTTGTCATGCATTTACCTCATCAACGGTCAGATGTTTAACTTCGTTTTCCAAGAATTTGGATTGATTGCCAATTGTCGAGTGTAGATGAATAATTGTCAATCAGCACTATGTATACCACTGCTGAAGTCCGATGGTTTTTTCCCGGGAGGATCCCTTCTGAAGTTCATGATTGGTTCGCGACCGCTGCCAGCGTAAACGAACCCCCGGCGAGGCGAATCGATAAGTACTTGATGTTACCCGGCGTAGCAACGCTCGGTGTCAAACTACGCCAGCAACGCTTGGAGATCAAGTTACGTTCCTTTGAGTATGGAGAAGTTCAGCTGAATGAGCGTGTCTCTGGACGCTTGGAGCGGTGGCGAAAGTGGAGCTTAGGCCTTGGTCAGGAGGATCATGCCTTAAGCGAGATCATGAATCAGGCGAATGGCTGGCTAGATGTCCACAAGGAACGAATGCTTTCACGGTATGCACTCGAGCGCAAGATCGATGTCGTTCCTCTCGATGCCGGCGATGATGCAAATTCAGGCTGCCATGTGGAGCTGACCGCTATCGAGGCTTATGGCCAAATATGGTGGACCATTGCCTTCGAATCCTTTGGTGAAGAATACGTTCTTGGGCATAATCTGGCCCGTGTCTCGGAGAGGATCTTTAGTACAGGCACCCCGCCATTGCTACCTATTTCCCATTCATGCAGCTATCCCCAATGGCTTCAGGATAATGGGCCTATGAAGGCCGGGCCTATGAAGGCCGGGCCTATGAAGGCCGGGCACAATAACGCCTTGGGATAATCTATTAGCCCTGACAGCCTGTAATCCTGCCCCAATTCCCAGTCCCCAGTACCCGACCCCCAGTCCCCGCTCGCGAAGCGGTCGCTCTGCGACATCCCCAGTCCCCAGTCCCCAGTCCCCTGATCCCAGATCCCCGATCCCCAAAAAACTTGACAAAAACGTCATTACTAAATAGAATATTAGCCTTGGCTAATTTTATGTTTTCTCAATAATTGTTGTGATTTTAGAAGTAGGTTTAAGAAGCGACATGGCTAATAGCCGGAAAGATCGGCGAGCAACCGAAGATTATTTGAAGACCATTTACCATCTGGCCGAAGAACAGGATCCTGTATCAACCTCGCGTATCGCCGAGGCCTGTGGAACACGTCCTGCGTCCGTAACCAAAATGGTCCAGCGGCTTGACCGGCAAGGTCTAGTGCATTACCGGAAGCATCGTGGCGTCTCGTTAACGGATGCCGGGCTCCAGGTTGCCCTTTCCACGCTGCGCCGCCATCGCTTATCCGAACTGTTCCTGGCAGAGGCCTTGGGCCTAAGTTGGGATGAGGTTCACGAGCATGCAGAGGTCTTGGAACACGCGATCAACGACAGGCTAGAAGAAAGAATGGACGCTGTTTTAGGCTATCCCGAGTTTGATCCACACGGCGATCCGATACCAGCAAGGGATGGCACGATTGCAGAAATCAATGCCCGACCTATGGCTTCACTGCCGGTGGGATGCGAGGCCCGGGTGGCTCGCATTGTTGACGACAGTAATGTTGAATTGCTCTGCTATCTTGAAGGTCTTGGACTTGTACCTGGCATCGAGGTTGAGATCAAGCAAATTGAGCCTTTCGAAGGGCCGATAACCCTGACGGTAGATGGAGAGCTTCGCATCGTCGGCCATAAAGTAGCGACCTTGATATTGATGACGCCTTGTTCATAACAAACCTTGCGCACTATCCATTCACGGCGATTGTATACTCGCCGGCTTTCTAGGCGGCAGCACAGAATAAAAATAACCGCTTGGCATAACCTCTGGCCCGAATGGGTTCTGGAGATTGCCAGCATCACATAACGATTTCCAAGAACCCAAAGCGTTGGAGGCATCAAAATGACTGAAAAAAGATCTGTATCGAGACGTGACTTCTTGAAGACCGGTGGAGCCGGTATAGTTGGCCTGGCTGGAGCAGCTGGAGTGGGCACATTGGCCCTACCCTCCCAATTCCAGAATCGCGAAGCGGCAAGTCCGGCTCGGGACGACAGCCACGAGCAGAGCCACAACGCCTTCGGTATGGTCGGTACGGTTGATCATGCCAAAAACGGTTTTGATCCCATGGAAATCCTGTACGACTTCGATTATGGCGAGATTAAAACAGAAGGCGGCCGCACCGTCCGTGAATGGCAGATCTTTGCCCTGGATAAGGAATTCGAAATCGCCCCGGGCATTCATTTTCCCGGATGGGTCTACGGAAGCCCAACCTCGGCCGCGTCGCGCAGAGCCGGCAAGGTAATCGGGCAGTGCCCTGGCCCGACGCTTCGTTGTGTTGAGGGAGACCTCCTCAGAGTTCATTTCGTAAACGCTAGCGAACACCCGCACACCATTCACTTTCACAGCATTCACGCGGCCACCATGGATGGCGTTCCGGGAAGCGGTCCGGGGATTATTGGAAGCGGTGGCACTTTCACTTACGAATTCGAGGCCAAGCCCTTCGGATGTCATCTGTATCATTGTCATGCCCTGCCCCTGAAGCGGCATATCCACAAAGGACTATACGGAGGTTTTATTGTGGATCCAGATCCCGACCGCTTCGATGGCGAGGAGAAGGAAATAGCCAAAACTCGAAATCACCACTATCAAGAGAGTGAGGCTTTCAATGAGATGGTGATGGTTATGAACGGCTTCGACACCAACTTCGATGGAAATAACGAGGTGTACGCCGCTAATTCCGTTGCCTTCGCTTACGGGATGCAATCGCCGATCACCATCCGGCGCGACCAAATACAAAGACTCTATCTGATTAACCTGACCGAATTCGATCCCATTAACTCCATGCACATTCATGCCAACTTCTTTGATTATTACGATCACGGAACAACCCTGAAACCGACATTAAAAAACATCGATACGGTTATGCAATGCCAGGCGCAGCGGGGAATTCTGGAGTTTTCTTTTGCTGATTTTGAACCCGGCATGTACATGTTTCATGCGCACCAGAGCGAGTTCGCAGAACTTGGTTGGATGGGTTTCTTCAAGGTGCAGGAGTAACTGCAATTTTCACAGCGATCGGCTGAGCACCGCTGCAAGACATCAGAAGGATAATTAACGATGGAAGACGGACCACAAATGATCGATGACAAACAAGGAGCCGACGGCGGCAAGCAGCCAAGCTCTGGATCAAGATCCTCGGCTCTGAGTATCCAATCTATTCCGAACTGGATATTGGCTTTTTTTCCATTGGCATTACTCGCGGGGCTGGTCGTCCTTTTTGTCCTTATTAATCCCCTCGCTTATTTCACAGGTTCATTTCCTCCATTGGAGGAGTTAACGATCCAGAGCGTGACCTTTCCCGAACCTGGCCGAATCAAAATGAATGTGATTAATGGCGGCCCCGATCCCGTCTCAATCGCTCAGGTTATCGTGGATGATGCCTATTGGAACCACACCATCGAGCCTTCAAGCACCCTAGAACGCCTTGGACAGGCCGTCGTCGATATACCCTACCCATGGGTCGAGGGTGAACCGCTGCCGATAGTATTGATAACGTCGACAGGCGTCACTTTCAATGCCGAGGTGGCTGTAGCCATCCAATCTCCCACGACTGGAGCAGACACGTTTTTGGCCTATGCCCTACTCGGTATCTACGTTGGCGTCATACCCGTGGCTCTAGGTATGCTTTGGTACCCGTTCATGCGCCGAATCGACCAGAAATGGGTCAACGCGATCCTGGCCCTAACCGTGGGCTTGTTGGTTTTCTTGTTTGTGGACACGGTTCTTGAAGCGGTAGAGATCGCCGGGGAGCTGCCAGGTGTTTTTCAGGGCATTCCCCTGGTGGTATTCGGCACGCTGTTTAGCCTGGGCATCTTAATGGCCGTCTCCCAGCGTCGAGGACGCACTACGCCGACGATGATCGCAACTTTTATCGCCCTGGGTATTGGACTGCACAACCTGGGCGAAGGCCTGGCAATTGGCGCCGCCTTCGCCACCGGAGCCGCCGCTCTCGGCTCCTTTCTCGTCGTGGGCTTCATTCTTCATAATATCACCGAAGGCATCGGCATCGCCGCTCCTCTCGTAAAAGAGGAACATCCGAAGTTGATCACCTTCATTCTGCTAGCACTCCTTGCCGGTCTACCGGCCGTCCTTGGAACCTGGATCGGTGGCTTCGCATTTTCTCCATTCTTGGCCGTTTTATTCCTTAGCCTTGGAGCCGGCGCTATCCTCCAGGTGATATGGGAGGTTGGCAGGATGCTTTACCGGGACGCCCAGCGAAAGCAGCAGCCCGTCATCTCCTGGTTAAACTTCGCCGGCTTGACGGCCGGGGTGCTGATCATGTATGTCACGGCGCTCTTGGTGAAATTCTAGTCGGGGACTGGGGATGTCGCAGAGCGACCGCTTCGCGAGCGGGGACTAGGGATTGGGGTTCACTTCAGTGCTAGGATCTGAGGAAGCGATTGATCACGGCCCGCTGAAAACCTCGCTCAACTGTCCGCCGGTGGACCATCCATCTACATTGCTACAATCTCATCCCCTTCCCAAATCCCCAATCCCCTAGCCCTAGGCCCCGATCCCTGATCCCCAGTCCCCGATCCCATATCCCCAGTCCCCAGTCCCCCGTCTTAAATGGATTGCCATCGACCTACAGAATCGCGTAGGATCGATAGCCGGTAATCCCCTATTCGCCGGAAACCAAGGGCGGCGTAAGCCTTGCGAGCCGGTTTATTGGCATCACCCGTGAAAAGTACAGCCGTTTCTACTCCTTCGCTGCAGGCATCGAGCAGGGATGCCGCCACTACAGCCCGACCATATCCACGGCCGCGTAATTCAGGCGACGTATAAACTCCACCGATCTGCACCGCTTCCCGGACGGCCGCGTTGAACGAGGTATTGGCAACGACTTCGCCGTATTCCTCCAGGACCCAACTGTCCCCGGTCCGCAGCTTTTCCTCCATGCTTTCACGAGATTCATCCCACAGATCCTGGTCCTCGTCGGAGCCTAACAACTCCACGGAGTAAGCTACACTCCAAGCGGTGAGCAAATCCAGATCTTCAGCTTTCAGTCGCCGGCCGATTAATTGACCGGTTCTCAGTTGTTCTGGGACGACCAAAGCATCAAGTGACAGGCTGTAAAGACCATCCGCTTCGTCTAG
>JBARZW010000229.1:0-3970 GCA_049650305.1 Promineifilaceae bacterium (SeqCode) | reverse complement strand
AGAGGCCCTGGCGCCGGCTCCAGCGTTTACCGAGCAGATCGTCGACCATGAAGGCCATATGCGCGGCCGTGGCTTCTACAGCTTGCAGGCCGGCTTCATTAAGGCGGCGCAGTCCCTCAGGCTGGTCTAGCCCGGTTTCATTCACCACATCGGTCACCACGATGCTGGCGGCCGGCGCTCCCGAGTACATCTCGGTAGCCCTGGCTGCGCAGCGGAGATCACAGCCGTCGACGGCGATGGTTGGATAAAATCGGGCGAAGGCTCGATCGCCCTCTCCGCCGGCTAAAAAAAGGGGCAAACAAATCGTCACCGTATCAACCGGCCGCAGATCTTCCAGCACGCGTAGGGCCGCTAATCGAGTGACCGTGCCTTCAGCCATCTCTTCGCCTGAGCAAGCCACAATACCGACTTTCTTCCTGGGTAGTTCAGGCATCTTGATCTCCTTCGTCACCGAGAAGAACATCGACGCCGGCGGCTACTTCTTCAGCCAGGGCATGTGCCAGCTGCAGCCCACCTTCATTCAATTCGGCGATGCCCCGGGGCTTGAATTGGCGGTAGCGGCGGTATACATCTAGAACGGCATACTCCTGAGCGACCCGACCACCGCTCTCCTCCACCATCTTGCTGGCACAGGCCAACTTGCATCCGTCTATGGCGATGGCTGGGTTTTTTGCTACAGTCATCCGGGAGTCGTCGTCGCCCAATACAAGCAACGACAAAGCGACCAGCCGGGCTTGTTCGGGTCGTAGGTCCTCGACGACTTCGTAGGCCGCCTCCCTGCTGACGGTGCCGTAGGTTTTACCGATGCCACTGCAGGGTACGATAACCACCTTTTTTTCCAGGTTCATTGATCCCTGGCCTCTTCTTCCGCTTCGGTCCTCATGTGTTCAAAGTAGGCCTGGGGAGACAGCAATTGAGCCTGATCGGCCGCCCAGTCTGAGGCCTCAATGATGGCCAGCCACCCTCCACCATAAGGGTCCCGGTTGATGACCTCTGGCTCTATCTCCATTAAGGGATTGGTCTCGACCACCGTGCCGCCAACCGGTGATGGTAGGCCGATGTCGACCTTGATGGTTTCGATAGTGGCCACTTCTTCGCCAAAACTCAGCCTCTTACCCGCCACTACAACATCGGCAAAAGCGATATCGCCACTGCGCTGTTGAAGGAAGTCAGAGAGGCCAATGCTGACCCGGCCATTATCTTCCTTGGCCCATACACCATCGGAGTTGTAGTAACGGTCGGCAGCGACTCGAAAAGTGAATTTATCGAGGGTGTATTCTAAGAATTCATGCACTTTCGCTTCCCTCCATACGCTCTCCGCTTAAATGACAACTGTTCTCAGACAAATGCTTCAACTTATATTGAGATATTCTGACGGTTATTTTAAGCCCGCTACTACAGACCTGGATAGTGACGTTTGTCACGCGGATGTGCTGACATTTGCAATCTTTCAGCGGCAGCTGCCATCAATCTCTACCGCATTGGGGACCGGTTTGAAACTATCCCATCTGAGAAAACGTCCACTTCCCGATTTGCTGCTCTGGCTCCAGCTCATTGATTTCACTAACAGAATCCATAGTTTTTCCTGAGGATTTCAAGGATTTGGCAACCCGTCTACCATTGCGATTTCAGCTCGATTCATTTGGGTGTGTGAGAATCGAACTGAGGGTTGGGCCTGAAAGACAGTGATGTACCCCGTTCTTTTCAGACGTGATAGGGAAAGGACCCGTAGGTTTATGACGTGTCTCCCCGGCACGTACCAGGCGCCGAGGATTAACTTTTTGCGAAAATTGCTATGCGCTGCCGGGCGCGCCGGCCGGCAATTTGCCCCGCTGCCAGGGCCAGGCGCCCACTGTCAGATCGCGCCGTTGGAAGAACACGATGGCCAGCAAGAATGCTATCAGGGCTACCGCTAGCAGGACGAGCACGTTACTACTTTCCGGCCCAGTCTCGAATATGTTGGCCGTAGCGTCGAGGTAGTGGAACAGGAAGAAAGGCTGGATGGATTCCAAGACCGATACTTGGGAGGAGAGATTGTCGCCAAAGTAACTGGCCGCGACCACAACCGTAGCCAGCAAGGCGGCGATCCGGCGCCTGGGACAGAAGGCTCCCAGGAGGAGACTGATCATGCCAAAAGCCATAACTATCGGCCAGGTATATAACAATCCCAAAAATACATCCGTCGCCACCAGGGTGGTCTCAACCTGGCTCTCGATAGATAGGAATACGATTGTGGTAGTGATGGACACCAGCAGCAGGATGAGAAACAAGGCTAGGCCATGGGCGATGGCCTTGACGGTGACGATTTGCCAGCGGGGGATGGGCAAAGCGACGATGAGCTCCAGCTTACCGCTGTCTTCTTGCCCGGCCAGTGTGCCCGTTCCATCAATAACGGCGTAAATCGCCAATATAATCGGGACGATATTGATGACTGTGGAGGCAACCCAATCTTCAAAGGTGCCGAAACTCATGCCCATGGCCTTGTAGATATCCATGTCCATTATGTTCTGCATCCCTTCTAAATCTTCGGCGAACTGGGGATAAATACCGACATACATGGCCGGCAGAATGCTCAAGCCGATAGCCCAGCCTATAATGGCGTTGCGCCGAAAACGCAGCTCTTGAATCAATAGCCTAAGCATTGTTACCTCCATTTCCTCTGCCGTAGTAGGCCAGGAAGATTTCTTCCAGGGTAACCCGGATGGTGTCGATGTCTGTAATGCCAAAAGACACGGCCGTTTCCATCACCTTATCCAGATCCTTGTGGACCTCGAGGGTAACGGTTTGCCCATTCCGAGCCGTCTCCGTCACTCCTTCCAAAGCGAAGGCGTCGGCCGGGGGCAGGGTGGCGAAGTTGAACCGCAGCCGTTTGAACTGCTGCCGGGTCAATTCTTCCACGCGCTCGGTGGCCACCAATTGCCCCTCGCGAATAATGCCCACCCGGTCGCAGACGGCTTGCACTTCGGACAAGATATGCGAGGAAAAGAATACCGTGGCTCCGCCGCTCTTTGCTTCGCGCACCAGTTCCATCACCGTCTGTTGGATGAGTGGGTCCAGACCGCTGGTCGGTTCGTCTAGGATGAGCAGGTCGGGTTTGTTCATGAAGCCGGCCACCACGCCCACTTTCTGTTTGTTGCCCCTCGAAAGATCGCGGATCTTGCGGCTAGTGTCCAGGTCAAGCTTGTCGGCTAACTCTTGCCAATATGTCGGACTGGTGTTGCTTTTCTGCAGGGAGAAGTACATCTCGAAAAATTGCCTGGCTTTCATGTTATCGTACAGGCTCAGTTCGCCGGGTAGATAACCCACCCGCTCGCGGGCTGTTTCACCCTCTTTCTGGCAATCTTTACCGAACATGCGCGCTTCCCCGGCCGTGGGCCGAATGATGTCCATCAGGACGCGCTGGGTGGTTGTTTTGCCCGCTCCATTGGGACCGAGAAAGCCGAATACTTCCCCTCTTTCGACGCGAAGATCCACGTCCAATATCCCGCGTTGACGGCCGTAATAGACCGACAATCCCTTGGTTTCAATTACATACTCTACCATAGTCATCTCCTTCCTAAGTGAGGTCAGAAGACAGACTGGTGCCAGTAGCTCACCACAGCCGTGATCGTGATAGGATTGGTAGGCGCACCGGGAACGCCGACGATACCACTCTTGTCCGCTTCTATGTCGAATGGTGTCATGGTGATTTCACCTAACAACTGACCGTCGAACGATAGACCGTATAGATAATTATCCGACCTGTCAAGGATGATATTTCCCGGCTCGGAGAAGAAAAATAGGCAGCTGGATCGACGTCCCGGCTGGGTTGGCCGCGTCTTTCGCAGTTCAAAGGCAGCATCAGTCATAGAGAGTTTCAGCTAACCCAGAAGCGACTTCCTAGGCCACTCCTGTCCAGGCCAGAGACAATGCTTTTTGCCGGCGTATTGCCCGAAAGGCAGCTCGTTGTCAGGTGCTGCACTCAATGCAT
>JBARZW010000228.1:0-15880 GCA_049650305.1 Promineifilaceae bacterium (SeqCode) | reverse complement strand
ATGGCTGCATTTCTACCACGGTTATAACGAGGATCACCACTACCGCCTCGGTGTGTGCCTGCTGGATCGCGACGATCCCACCCATGTCATCGCCCGGCCGGAAGAGCCCATATTTGAGCCTGCTGAACTGTGGGAATTGAGAGGCGACGTGAAATGCGTCGTCTTTTCTTGCGCCAATCCAGTTGTCGAAGGCACGGTCTACATCTACTATGGTGGTGGCGACCACGTCATTGGCCTGGCTACGTGCCAGCTTGAGGACGTGCTCCACTTCGCAATGAATGGATAAAGAACGATGGCAATCGTAGAGCGTTTTTCGGGCAACCCAATCCTTACGAGCGACGATGTTCCCTACCCGGTAACCACGGTCCATAATGCGGGTGTCGTCAAGCACGATAACCGGACCATTATGCTCTTTCGTTCACACCGGCACAACGGCCGCTCCATCCTAGGTCTGGCCGAGAGTGATGATGGCTTTCAATTCAGTGTCCGGCCGGAACCCTTCATGACCCCAGCCTCATCCGGTACATTTGCCATCTATGAGGAATACGGTCTCGAAGACCCGCGGATCTGCCCCATGGAAGACCGCTATCTGATCACCTACAGCGCCTACTCACGGTACGGAGTTCGAATCGGGTTGGCCGAGACGCGAGACTTCCAATCTGTAGAGCGAATCGCCCTCATCACCCAGGCCGACTACCGCAACGTGGTCCTTTTCCCCCGGAAATTCGGCGGCCGTTACGCCAGGCTTGATCGTCCCCACTCCAAGATCTCCCCCTGGTCCATCTGGATCTCCTACTCGCCAGATCTGGTCCATTGGGGCGATTCCCAGGTGGTGATGCGACCTGTTGAATACCACTGGGACGAAATGAAGATCGGGCCCGGCGCAACCCCCATCGAAACCGCTCGCGGCTGGTTGCACATCTACCACGGCGTATTTCCCACCATGGACGGCTCCGTCTACCGGCTGGGCGTTGCCCTGCACGATCTGGACGATCCAGCCAGGATCCTGGGTGTGGCTGACGATTGGATCCTGCAACCGGAGGATCCTTGGGAGGTGACCGGATACGTCCACAACGTCGTCTTCACCTGCGGCGCGGTGCCCGAAGAGGACGGCACGGTCAAGATCTACTGGGGCGGCGCCGACACGGTGATGTGCGCCGGCACGGCCACGATCGACGACCTGGTCGATCTCTGCCTGGAAAATCCCCGGCCGGCCGTCTAGCTCCTCGTCCGCCACCCCCCAATCCGACTATTACGACAACCCTCATAGTATCATGGGCCGTTTGTAGGGGCGACCCGTGGGTCGCCCTCTTTCCGCGGTGGTGGTGTCCCACTCGGCCCGGCCGCGATGACTGCCTCCGGTCGCGGCGACGGCTCTTTAGGATTTACCCGTTTACTGCTAAGATCCTGATAGAATCGCATCATGCAGCCCAATCAGCCGGAGGCAGAGGATATATGAGCCGGCGAGCGGTGGTGCGGTACACTCATATGCAAACACAACAGCCACGACACTATCACCTTCTCGCCGTTCTAATCGTGATCCTTTCCGGTCTCATGGTCGCTCTGTACAGCGTTAAGACACCAATGTGGGAGGCCCCTGATGAAATCGGCCATTTTTCTTACATCCTGGAGTTGTCGTCGTCGAAACGGCTGCCCATGCAGGAGACCGGCAACCTGGGCCAGGCCCACCAGCCACCTTTGTACTACGCCATCGCCGCCATCCTCTCCTATCCGGCCGGCCAGAACAATCTCACAGGGGCCTTGCACTTAAATCCAGACTTTATCTGGTCCGGTGGTGATCAGATTAACATCGGTCTCCACCATACGGACGAGACATTTCCCTATAGCGGGCAGGCTCTCGCTTTTCACCTGGCGCGGTTGGCTTCACTTTTAATGGGCATGGTTACGGTCTCATTGGTCATCGCCATCGGCTGGCTGATTTTTCCCGAACAGGCCTGGATCGGCCTACTAGGCGCGGCACTCGTAGCTTTCAACCCCCAGTTCCTCTTTATCCAAGGTTCTGTCAACAACGACGCGCTCCTGGTTATGGCCACGACAGGCATTATTTGGCAAACCTTGAGGATGCAGGACAGGCAAAACAGCCTGGCCCAGTGGTTGCTGTTAGGGCTTTGGATAGCCACGGCCTTCCTCGCCAAATTAAGCGGCTTTGTCGTCGCCGCCGTGGCCATCACTTATCTGTCGCTGATAAGTATAAAGACGCGATCCTATCGGCGGCTGCTTCGGGGCCTTCTCGCTGCCGGGCTGGTCGTCATTCTCTTGACGGGATGGTGGTTCGTTAGGAATCAGATTTTGTACGGCGATCCACTTGGTTGGTCCGTCTTCAACGACATTTTCGCGGCCGTCTTTCGCACGACGCCTTTAGCATGGGTGGATGTCAGGCAGTTCTTTGACGTTCAGTTTCGATCTTTCTGGGGAGTTTTCGGCTGGATGACTGTGGCTGCTCCGGGTTGGTTCTACAGCTTCATTCTGCTACTCATTATTGCCAGCCTTGCTGGCTATGTCCTTGCCTTCATCTCAGGACGCTGGCTTAACCTCCACAGGCGGCAGCGAACGGCCCTGGCTCTGCTGGTAGGCGCTCTCCTGGCCCAGGAAGCGTACATGCTCTGGGCTATAACCAGGTTCGACGCCTCTTGGTACCAGGGACGGTACTTGTTTCCCGTTATTGCGCCGGTCGCCATTCTGCTCTCTTTCGGGCTGGAAACGCTTTTTTCACAACTGCCGGGACGCAGCCGGACCGGCGCCCGTATCATTCTCGTATTCGCCATGGCTGGATTGACACTCTATATGGCCATTGGCGTTATCGCCCCGGCCTATAGGACCGCAGCACTGCCGAAGATGAGCATCTGGTTCCTCAAGAACCGGCTGGATGTCCTCTTTGATGACCTGATAAGCCTGAGAGGCTACGAGATTGAAACGGACCAGGAGGATTCGTCAATAACCCTCAGGCTCTATTGGCAAGCGAGCCAAAAGCCTGACCTTGACTACTCCGCTTTTGTACACCTCGAAGATAGCTCGGACCGGCTTCTAGACCAGGATGATGGCGCTCCTGGGGAGAATCAGGGCTATCCGCCCCAGCTCTGGCTGCCTGGGGACATCGTTGAGGATTGGCGAATACTGTCGATACCCCCTGATGCGCAGCCGCCCTTCGAGATTAGGGTTGGTTTGTATAATTGGCTGGACGGGCGGCGTCTTCCGGCGACATCGGCCGAGGGTCCGTTAGGAGATGCCGTTTCGATAAGCCTGGAAGAGCCTTAGCGGCCCCACTTTGCTAGCCCCTCGCCCTGTATTACTCCTCGTCCATGGCCGCCCAATCCTTATCTGAATCGCACTTAGTGAGATCCTCCTCCTATGCTGTGCGTAACGGCGCAAGATCGGCCGGGATATTCCCGAAATTTGGACCGATTCACCGCCCATGTTGAAACGAACCGTGAATATTTCTTCGTTTCCACTCGATCTGTTGCCCTAATTCACCATAGAGCGTTATCAGCAAATGGGCAAATGACGGGCTGAGCCCCAACCCTTGCGCCCACTTGTCACACAATACCATATCGGTTTACCAATCCAGACCACAGTTCTGTGACCAACACAGCACGGGGGAATTATATGACGCAGCGACCCCTTATCTTGACATTTGCCATTCTACTCGCCCTGGTGTCGGCCTGTGCCGGCGGAGACGATCCCGCGGAAACAGAGTCAAACGCGCCCGTTGAGGCGGCCCCGGATGCGGCGGCGTCGGAAGCGCCGGGGGCGACGGACGCGCCGGAAGCTACAGAAACGCCGGAACCGGCTCAACCAACGACAGCGCCCGAGCTTACCGCCGAAGAGAGTACGGCGGCGCCTTCACCTACCCTGGCTCCGGCCCCGACCGACGAGCCGACGGTCGTAGCCACTGTCGCGAGTATGGATGATGATGCGTCGCAGGGTGGTGATGAAGCTGCGGTAACCGGCGACGGCTGGGGCGCGTCAGGAAGCGGCGCTCAAAGCGCCTGCGACCACCCCTATTTTTCCATGCGTGTCGGATCTTCCTGGACTTACAGCGACGGCGAAAACACGTTACTTTGGGAGATCACCGATATCCAGGGAGATATGGATCATGCTACGGCTGATCTGCGCGCAACCATCGGCGACATAGTGATAGACTACGTCTGGGACTGCACGGCCGGCTCCGCTATAGCCTCATTTGACTTCGCCAGCCTGGGAGTAGCCCCGGCGGGCACTGAGATGACCATCGAGAACCAAACCATGGAAGGGGTTTTTCTACTGCCTGCCGATCAGTTGCAGCCCGGCGCCACCTGGGACTTGACGCTGGTGGACGCCTTCCTATTCACGCAGGAAGCGGGCGGTACGGAGATCGAGGTCACCGGCGATCTGACCTCTGAGCAACAGTTAACGGTCATGAGCACCGATCCCGTTGCCTTTGAGGATCAGACCGTCGAGGGCGTCCAGACGAGTCAGGAATCTATCATTGCCCCGGTTATACTCTTGGTTGATGTAGCGTCAGCCCTGAGTCAGGGTGTTGGCAACACTGAGTTAGCTCACCGCGTTGTCGCGAATATTAAACGGGCTGGTATTGTTGAATTAACTCCAAAATCGTTACCTATGGCCGAACTAGCCGCAAAGATCGCTGCTGATCACCAAATCCGCGGATGTGATGCAATCTACGTTGCTACAGCAAAGCAACTTGGCGAAACCCTGGTCACTTTGGACCAGCAACAACTTGAGCGGGCGTCCTCAGTCGTCAACACACGTAGGCCATAGCTGCTATTGCGAGACATGAGAATTGCATGCCTGACCAGAGAGGCTGGTTGGGTTTATGCGTGTTCCTTTTCAAACGCGGAAATAGATGCCTCGAACACCTCTTGAAGAACTTCTCCGTCGATGCCCCCAGGCACGCCGTTCGCCACGACCTGAGTGCGCGGCCTCCTTCCCCCCTTCTCGTCTAGCAGAGCCACGTTCGACCGGCGGCCAATCACTTGCTTCGAACTGTAGTTGGGCTCACTCGGACCATACTAAATCACGTATAAGAGGTAATCCTCTCCCTATTGCCGAAAGCCCCGCCTGTATGGGTGACGACATCAAAGAATAGAGCCAACCCGATAAATATCCAGTTGATGAAACTTAGGCCGCCAGGCCAGACGATCAGGTACATCAGCGTCGTCCAGGGTAGGAACGCCGTCCCCAAGATGGGCCAGAGCCATGAGTTCCACATGGCATTGAGGACGTAATCGGGATTAGCGAATATCCAGATCACGAGAGCAGCCCGCGGGCCAAACAGGAAAAATGTAGTCAGCAAACAACACATAAAGCCGTTTCCCTCTTTGTGGAGATCCCGCACCTCTCTAACCAAAACAGATGCCTTGGATAAAGGCTGCGAATTATCCAGATAGATCCTTCTTGGATTTTAGGGCTCCTATAGTGGAAAGCAAATACCTGGATCAGCAGTTCCAGCCACTAAAACGATAAAGGCTTCGATGGTGATTCCACCGAAGCCTTTACTTCGAATCACACTAAACTATTTCAATGATCGGCTAACCGGTCCGATTGAATCGTATCACCTCTTGGCCAGCCGCATCATAGAGTACCAGTTGGGAGCCAACTAGCTGGTAGCTTGTCGCCGACTGAAGGGCGGTCATGTAGACCTGTTCCTGGGTATCGATATCGGCGCCGCATGTCGCGTTCGTGGACGAGAGCGGCCCAATCGATATGGCGTTGCCGCTGACGGAATAAGGTCCACTGTAATTGTTGCAACCCGCGCTCCCGCTAACGCCGTTGCTAGCGTCGAAGGAAGCGGTCAGGGCTGTATTTGGAATAGGCACCTGGTTCACATACATGGAAGCGACTCGCCAGCTACTGTTAGCCAACGGATTATTTGAGTTCACCGTGATCGTCAACTGCCGGATCTGGACGGTGCCGTCGGTGAGCAGTACCCGCAACTCGTAAGTAGTGGTCTGGGTCGGGCATACCTGTTGGCTGCCAGTCCCAGTGGTCGGGAATCGCTCGTAGGGCTGGCCGGCCGGGTAGACCCAGACCGCCTGGACGTTTTCCACCTGCCAATGGATGTTCGTACAATCGCCCAGGTTGATGGAGTACTGGTCGGCCCAGAACTGGATCGACGGAGTTGGATTTGGCGTTGGCGTTGGCGTCGGTGCTGGCGGGGGTGGGGCCGGGATGACCGGCACATCTTGGGCGTTGGTCACCTGGACGTAGGCGGCCGATACCCAGCCTATGCCACCGGGAGCTCCCGTATAGGGAGCCGCCCACCAGCCTCCGTCGACGCTGCGGCCGATGATCTCACCGGTTGCCCCATTGGGCGCCCAGCCGACGATCGCATAAACCGTGCCCGGGCCGCTGCGGATGTTCACCCCAACCGGAGAGATGACCGTACCGGTCGGCTCGCCCGAATCAGCTTCCGGTAATTCGACCTCAGGAAGTTCGGTGTCTACACCTTCGCCTTCGCCCAGACTGACGAAGAAGAGGGATCCGCCACCCGCTGGGCGGACCAACTCAAGCACAGAACCACCCGGGTGCACCCGGTAATTCTGGCTGGCGATCAAGCCGTTGATCATCAGGTCAGAGTCGGAATCAGGTCCGCATTCGGCAAGCGTTATCGCCGCTGGCTGCATGGCCAGGCTTCCGGCCATACCACCGGTAACATCGTATTGGGTCATGCCGTTGTTACAATCGGCCCGGAAGACCATGTCTCCATCCCGGCTGTAGACCACGAAGTAGTCCGACGTGCCGCCGGCCTCGGTTGGCTCACCGCCAGGTGTGTTGTTCTGAGCGGTCAATTGCCACACCTGGCCCTGGATGCCCGACTCAGGCATGCTGGTTATCGTCAGAGAGCCGACGAGTTCATCGAGCAAGGCCAGATCAGGATCCCAATCAGAAGTGGAAAGGCTGTTGAGTAACTCTGCTTGAGCTTGGATGAAGGCTTCGTATCCACCCTCGGTGTTTATGGCTTCGTTGTAGGAATCAGACACCTCCGCGTTGGTCGGAAGTACATCAGTGGCTACCTGGTAGAAGAAGGCGACCAAATATTTGCTGTCATTGGTGAAGCCCTGGTAAATGTAACGTAGGGGCAAGCCATCACTCGTCACCGGGTTCATATCTTGGGCGAATCGGCCGACGAAACGGAATCCGTTCTTGCTGGCGCTCGTCTCGGTGGAGCTGGCCCGGCCAACTTGGACGGCCAGGTCATTACGGCCGCCAACTTCCTCCACCGGAAGCACGGGCATGCCCGAGGTTTGAGGTGGGTAAGGAAGCAAGACAGTCTCCTGGTAGATGGCATCTACTAGGTTGGTGACCGTCTCATTACCATTTCTCTCCCATTGGAGCTCGTAGGCTTCGACAGGGATGATGTACATAATTGGATCATAGCCAACTTGAGTATCGGGGGTCTGGCCGTTGAAAGTGATCTCGATATGTTCCGGCATCCCTTTGGGTCCAGGCGGCTGGCTCTCGTCGTAGGGCGTCGCCGGGACGACGAACGCCTCCCAGGAGTCGGCTAGACCTTGGGTGTCCAGTGATATTTCGTCTGGATCGATATCCAGGGCCGATAGGCGCTCGCCGTAGTTGAACTGCATGTGCCCGGCGTCGTTTGCCAGAGTGAGCTGGAGCATATCTCCCTCCAGTTCAAAGGAGGCCACCGTGCTCAGCAAAGCCGTATATTGTTGGTCTAAAGAATCCTCACCGCAGAAGGCCACGGTCGCCGGTCCTAGCACGATGGTCAAGCTATTGCCCTCGGCGCTATAGGTGCCTCCAACCTGGTTGCAGTCGGCCGCTATAGGTGCTGCGCCGTCTGGCAAGAAGACAATGGTGTAATTCTCAGGATTGGGCACCACGGACTGGGCGGCCGGTTCCGTCTCCACGAGTCCTGACCATTGCCAGACGATGTTTTGGATATCCTCCAGCGACGCGGCAGGCTTCGCTTCAGCCGGACCACCATCGTCGAACATCATATAGCCCGCGTCCTCGGCCATGTTCAGCCTGAGGCGGTCGACTTCCAGTCCAAAGGATACTGACGAACCAAGGGCTGCTATAAACAGTTGGTCCAGGGACTCTTCACCACAAAAAGCCAGCGTCGATGGTCCTAGCGTGTTGAAAGATAGGCTGTTCCCCTCGACCGTGTAGGTCCAGATTACCTGGTTGCAGTCAGCTTTTATGGCCGCCGTATCGTCAGGAAGGAACGTCACAGTGTAGTTCTCGGGATCCGGAACCACCGACTGGGCGGCCGGTTCTGTCTCCACCAGCCCCGCCCACTGCCAGACGATGTTCTGGATGTCTTCGATCGAGGCGGCCGGGGCCGGCATCTCGGCCGCTCCACCGTTGAGGAAGATCATGTTGCCGGCGTCGGCAACCAGATTGAAAACCAGCTTTTCCTCAGGGCTCATGACCCAGGTCGCCACGTTTTCAATGAAGCTCAGGAACTGCTGGTCCAAGGAATCCTCACCGCAAAAGGCCATGGTTGATATCCCTGGGCCGACGAAGGTGATGCTATGTCCTTCCAGCGAATAACCCAAGGTGACCTGGTTGCAGTCAGCCTTAATCGAAGCTTGGCCTTCTGACAACAAAGTGACCGTGTACTGCGAGGGATCATCGACTTCGATGTCGTTCTCGCCGGCGGTGTCCTGGAAAGCTTCCCACTGCCAGACGATCCCGACGATATCCTCGGGCTCAGCCATCGGCGGTTCGGAAACCGGTTCTTCAGCCACTTCCGGTACCTCAGTCGCCTCTTCGGCGGCTGGAGGTGCAGGTGTAGCCGGGACAGGGGTCGGCGTTGGTTCATCCTCCTGGCAGGCGATCAGAACCAGCGCTAACATCAAAAACACTATTACTACTCTCAAGTTCCTCATATTTTGGTCCTCCCTACAAGCCGAGGTTAAACATCTGCTGTAGTCAATCGAAAAATCAGATTATTAGGTTAATTCGCCCGTAGTGGGCAGCCAAATAGTGTACCAACTATTGATACTATGACAACTGTCTGAGATAACAGCAAAGAATATTCGGATTCGGAATTTTCCTCCATTGTTACTGATCATTGAGCCGCGGTAACGCGCCTGGCGAATCCCTTATTCGATCGGGATCTGATTTTGATTCCTGGCCAGTTTGTGATCTCCAGCCATATGAGTATTTTGTCCGGGTATCGGCAATGGTGTTGTCCGGACAGGTCGGTGGGTGATTACCCGGCGATCCCCCAGATTGAGAAATAATTGACCTCGGATTATTGGCCGCTCAAAACGAGCTGGATAAGGTGCTCCGTGTCTTAAGCTCTCTGGGATAGTGAACGCGATCGAGATAGAAGGAAGTAATGAAGGCTGGAGGGTGAACAACCGAGGTTGCTAATAGGGTCTAGTTATCTGGTAATAGAGAGAAACCCTACAGTTGTTCTATCTCTTCCTCTTCTTCAGCTGCGTTGGTTGGCTCTTGCAACAGCCTCTCGGAGATCCATTTCTCGGCCGCATCCAAGGCTTCGTCCATCGAGGCGCCGATCACCTTCTGAGTCCGGAAGATGTTCTCCTCGCCGATTAGCTCATAGGCTTCTGTAGCCCTCAGCCTTTCGTATACTATCTCTTCTACACCAGAGAGCATCAGCAGGTTGCCGGACGCTTTCATCTTTGGCACCACTTTCTCATACCAGTCAATTGTTGTGGCATCGATCGTTTCCCTGCCGCGCAGGTGGCTGATAAGCACGGCGTTATGGGCATCCCTATAATCAGGAATCAGGTCGTCGAAGGAGTAAACGGTGGCGAAGAAAATGGTGCCCTGGATCATGATGACGGTGGCCTCATTGGAGGGCAGCTTCTCCGGAACCGGGGCTTTCTCATACTTACCATCGTTCCTGCGGATCAGACGCAGAGCTTTTACCTGGGAGACGGCTTCAATGGAATAGAGAAGCAGTGAAAGGACCACACCGATAAATATGGCCACGACCAGGTCCACGAAGATAGCAACTACGATGGTTACAAAGGCCGCCCCCGTTGCCACTCGGTCAACCCTCCAGGCCTCTCTCAGCTCCCGGCCTTCCTTAATCATGGCTTCCGTGCCGATGACGACAAGCATGGCCGCCAGGGCCGTCATTGGTATAAGCTCGGTCAAGGTGCCGAGAAACACCAAGATAACCGCCATAAGGATACCGGCAGAAACGCCAGACCATCGAGTTCGCGCTCCGCCAGAGGCGTTAATCCCGGTTCGAGACAGGGAACCGCCGGCCGGCATAGCCTGGAAGAAAGAGCCAAACAGGTTAGCTAGGCCCTGGGAGGTGAAGTCCTGGGACATATTTGACCTGGAGCTATCTGGATTGGGATAAGCCGCACCTACCCCCGAGCTCTCGGCCAGGCCAACGACGGCCGCGGCCATCGCTGGAATGAGTAAGCCGGGAATAAGAGTGAGATCGGGTAATACCGGCGCTGGTAAGGCATCCAGTCCGCTGGGAACAGCGGCGATATCTCCTACGAGTTCAACCGAAAGCCAGCCCGCGATCGACACAAATAGCCCTGCCAGGATGATAATGAGCACATCGGCGAATTTTGCCAGGGCACGTATGCGTTTCAATAGGAGCAGGACGATGATAGCTCCCACCCCAAGCAGGGTCGTATAAAGATCCCAGTCGCTGATATGGAGAGTGATGTCTACCGCTTTTATGAGCTTATTGGCATCCTCCAGGGTAGAAGCGTAGCCAACCAACTCACCGTACTGGCCGAGGACGATGAGCAACGCCGTGGCGAATACAAATCCGCTCATCACTTCCTTGGACACAAAGCGGATGAGGCTGCCGAGTCGAAGGACACCCAGCAAAAACATGATCGCTCCGACCAACATAGTAAGGGTGAACATGGCCGTGATAGGATCTACTCCACCATCAAGGTTCGACAGAGCGTCGGCCGTCACCAGGGCCAGGGCGTTGGTAAGGGTCACGATCATGAGGGAGGTGCTGCCCGTGAGGGAGGCGACAATGGTCGTCACCATGCCGGTGTAAAGGCCGTAGATTGGATCCACGCCGGCCACCAGAGCATAGGCCATCCCTTCAGGAATGCTAACCAAGGCCACTGTCAGCCCCGAAGAGAGATCGGGGCCCAGCGATTGGCGGCTGAATGTAAGGTCGAGTTTCACCCGAGGAATCCTTCCTATATAAGTGGGGTGTTTCAGAAGCCTAAGTCAACTCCTGGATTGAACATCTATTATAGCGCCCCTCCCCTACATTATCGAAAGGTGTGCTGAACCCTGTTACGGGACAGCCCGCTTGTCCGCACGTGAGACATGTTTACGACAAGTCTGCGATACGCTTATAACAGGAGGCTCTTGCCAATGCTTCATCAAGCAACGTAAATCGGGAAGAGGAGGGTCGACACCGTGGAGGTGGTGAACAACGAAGGCGCGGGCAGCCGCTTTCGATTCGGCCGCCGCGCGCCTTAGGGATCATATCTAGAGAGGTGGTTTTTCAAAGCGCTGGAGCGCAGCGCTCCAGCGCCCATCTCTCTCACTGCACCGGCTCGAAAGTTATGCTCTGTAGAAACTGGTTGTACAGCGCCCAGTCCTGCAAACCACCGGCGTGGAGAATAGATATCAGGAAAAGTTGATCGCCATTGATGACGTAATAGTCATCTCTGGCATAGGCTTGCGGGCTTGCCTCAAAGACAAACCGGACGGCGCGTAACCCGCCGATAGCCACCTCTTCCTCAAGAGGTTCGTACGGTATGCTGCTTTCGGCTAGCCAACCTCGAACATCGGTCCCGGCCGGCGGGCGGAAGAATTCGCTGTCGAAGTGCTGGACAGAAAACCAAGGCCAGTGCTCATTGTCAACCATCGGCCCGACGAACTCCACCATTTCTTCATGATTTGATTCCGAAATCTCGGCCTCGCCCGGATACATGAGCGAATAACCCACCGCACCATTTGTGTACGATACCCATCCCGAATAATCATCCCCAACTGAATCCATCGGTGTTTCATCTGGTGTCCCGGTCAGGTACCTGAAGCTATTTACCATGTCCTGATCATAGGTAACCGAGTTGGTGACATCGGCCGAGAACGTGTAGGCCTGGCCCGTATCCCAAGCGATCACCTTATTCCCTTCGGGATAGTATTTGACGACGGTTCCGAAGTTAAGAGGACACTGTGTTTCGGAAAGATCCTTCCCATCTCCCTGAATTCTGACATCAAAGACGCCATTTTGCTCTGAGGCTACTTTATCGCCCAAGCTACAACTGGATCCATAGCGGTCCTTGAGAAAGCCCTCCAGCTCCTCGTCGTTGTGAACCTCTCTTGCCACGATCTCCCACATCTCCTGATAATATTCCGGGTCTCGCAGCAATTCCAGCGTGTTCGAGACCGCCAGGCATTCCGAGAAGAAAATGCGTGTCCCGCCATCAGCGTCGGTTTCCCTGGTCTCTCCGCTCAGTTCATGCTGGTACTCGCTTGTAATGTATACCGTGTCACCGTCTTCAAAGATTTGCACAGGCACGTGCGAAGGATCTGGCCGGTACGAACGGTCCCCATTTTCCTCGTTCCACTTGCATGAGCCTAAAAAGTGGATCTTCGTCCTGGGATAGTTGATCGAAAAACCCAGTTGATAGTTGGTGTAATTGAACCAGGTCTCATCCAGCATCGTGATTTCCGAGGGCTCGGTCACGGGTTGTGCTGTTTCACCCTGGTCTTCCTCTTCAGCTGGCGGCTCCGTTGGCGCTGGGGTGGCCTCTACGGTAGGTGCGGTATCTTCAGCCGGTGGAGTGTTAGCAGGCTCTTCAATTTTATCATCCTCGACGACCTGCGCCGGTGTAGGCTGCGAGACCTCGGTAGCCATTGCAGATATTTCGGTGATCGATGTCTCCGGCTCCGTCGAGACTTCAAGGGTGCCACAGGCTGTTATTAAAAAGAGAATTACCAATAAAACAAATGACCCGACTCTTTTACTATCTCTGATATTCATTTTGCTCCTCCGATGCTAAATGAGAGAGTTAGACCCTCTAATTGACTTGATGATCAGAGTGTAATCAACTCCTGTGACACGGAGATGGCAGACCAATATCAGCTTTGCCACTTGATGTGACAATCCCGTGACAGCGTCTTTTATCACGCTGCCTCCCTTCATTTACTTGCGGTAAGCGGCTTATTTGCGAAAAGCGGCCTATCTGCGATATGGACCTATCTACGATAGGCGGCCTCGAATTCTTCGTGCGGCGGCACCTCTTCCCCAACCACGTACAGGATATAGTAGCATCCCGTAGGTCCCATGAACTTGAAGTCTTTCTTCATGGCTGTCAAAGTCCCATCGAAATCACCATGAGCTCTGAGATAATGTTGAAACGAGCCGTATTCGTCCTCTAGCTCGAGCATCCTTTGGGCGTTGCTGACGATCGCCGCCAGCTTCCGCCGGTTGCGTATCACCCTCGTATCCATCGCCAGCTCCTCGATGTCAAACTCAGTGAAATCGGCGACTTCCTTGACCGAGAAGTCGTGAAATGCCTCTCGGGTTCCGGGCCACTTCGCTTCGACCACTCGCCATGACATACCGCTCTGAAAAACAGCCTTACTCATGACTTCGAGATAATCATCTAGCGACTTGGGTTCTATTTGTTCTGGTGGTTGGTTTTCTGGCATCGATCTTCTCCTTTTTTCAGAACCGGGCCTGGTGCCAGGGATATAGTGATTATCCACATCGTTGTCGCAATACGTGATTGGAACCGGAGTCCTCACTGGCCGCATTTAGCGATTCTTGGTTCTGCAATTATAGCATGAGTCGATATGGCGCTACCGTGACTGAGAATCCTGTTCCTTTTTCATGAAGATGAATCTCCAGAGATACCGGAGAATTGTCAATGGTCATTGATTTCGCAAGCTGTTATATGATACGCTACCATGTGCTTTTCTCAGGTTTTCTCATGCCTTTGCATGATGGAGTTAACCGCCTGGGTTCGACTGGCGTCTCACAATTTGTCCGCTTAATTTTGTCCTATTTCAGACAAGGTTAGCGTACACGCTATCGGAGATTCTTCCCCTCCCTACCGTACGAAGGAGTTCGGCAATGGAATGGTATGATCGGGTAGTGCTTCTGGCGACCGGCCTCGTGGCAATTTATTTTCTCTGGCGGTTCTATAATCACTATCGCGAGAGCAGGAACGTAGCCGATGTTTTCTATATGGTCTCTTTCGGCGTGCTGCTCGTTGCCGGAATGTTGCTTATCGCCTTCACCTACGATGCCCTAAACAACCCATTTGTGGTCCTGATATCCTACTTAATCCCGGCCGGACTCTCTTTGGGTCTGATAACCCAATTCTATCCCAAGTACGGTATGCCGTACCTGATTTTCGTCATCGTTGGATTGGCCCTGATCGGCATCACCCGGATGCTTGAGCTTGACGATCTAGGCCGGATCGTTCTGCCTATCTTCCACACCGCCGCCGGGATGATTATCTTCCTGCTGCCTTTCGTGGTAGTCAGGGAAGGTTGTACGCCAACCGGTTTTCTTTGGGTATCGGTAGGCGGCGCGTTGATAGGGCTGGGTGGCATCGCCCTGACCTTCTTGAAAGCCGGAAACCAGTTTCTCTTCTTCAGTGAGGAGGTGGTATTCGCCATCCTCGCCCCTTTGTTGCTGCTGATGGCCCTGGCCTTCACTTGGGGTTTTATGAAGGAGATGAAAGCCGATGAAGAGGCTCTCCCCACCGCCGGATAAGTCGGATAAATATCCTCCCGGGGTTTCTACTAATCCGAGAGGATTCAAACTGATCGCCTAGGCACCCCCAACAGGTACTGTCACGATCTCTACATCAGAGGTCGGGTTACCGTTGGTGATAACCAGGTTCGCTGTGTCGCTGATGAAGAGCAGATTGCCCTGACCGTCGGTTATCCGGGCCGACATGCTGTAGGTGTGGTTATCTATAATCTCTTCCTCGTCGTATTCAACGTCGTAGGGGAACGGCACCTGTTTTCCATCGGTCTCGATGACCTGCTCGCCAAGAACCTTGGCCGCTACGTCCATTAGGGACACGTCCTGAAGCTGGACTGTAACGACGGCATCGTCTGGCAAAGCGATACGCGGTAGATAGGTCACGTCCCCGGTCACGGCGCCGCCAGAATCACATCCACTTAACACCAAAATACTCAATACGAACAAGCCAACAAGTAATATTTTTCGCATATCAACCTCCTTCTTGTGACTTGCCGAAGATATTACAATACCGGTGGAATTCGATCAAATGTTCATTGGTTGCGCGTATTTGCAGCCGGGTTTTCATGACTAAGGATCGCCAGCAATGACCGCATGATGGGTATCAGCCAGACTCTCGAAAACCAAGGAACTGGCTGACAGATCGGCCGTTTTGTTTTGAAGCGCTTCAAGGGTATCCTAACAAGCAAGGAATGAAGGCTATGGAAGAAAATCCACCTAAAAAGGGCGGTGTCAACCGGAAACTGTTGATCCTCATTCTCGTATTACCGATTTTTCTACTGATCGGCCGCGAAATAGCCCGGGGCGATCTCATCGCCGGTATGAGGGCAGTCGACTTTGCCGACATGATCCTTTTAGCTCCCTTGTATGCCGCCATTCTAATCTATCTCTGGTACTACATGTGGACGCACAAGGCCCCCCAGCTTCTGTTAGCCGCCTTCGCCGTCTTCGGAATCCTCTTCATGTAAGGCCACTCTATGCACGTCACTGGAAATGCCATCAACACCTTTGCCACGGAGGTGCGGGATTATCGAGCCCTTCTTCCCGATGACCTCTACCGGCTAATTTACTTCCTTGACGAGCAACTGTCCCATGCCATACTCTTCGCCGCGATAACCGGTTTGATCGCTTGCTGGTTGATCTTCGACCGCCTGGCTCTCGCCCAACCCATCCTGCCCCAAAGCACTGCTCTGATAA
>JBARZW010000227.1:0-1628 GCA_049650305.1 Promineifilaceae bacterium (SeqCode) | reverse complement strand
CCGCCAACACCGGCATGACGCTGACCGAATCCTACGCCATGCAACCGGCGGCATCGGTGAGCGGCACCTACTTCTCCCACCCCGAATCGCATTACTTCGGCATCGGCCGGATCGGCCGGGACCAGGTTGAGGATTACGCGGGGCGAAAAGGGATGGATGTGGCGGAGGCGGAGCGCTGGCTGTCGCCGGTTCTAGGGTATGAAGCATAGGCGATTTCCGCTTCGCCCATCAGCTACCAATTTCGCGAATATCCCTACGCAGTTTTCTTTTTTAAGTATTTCCGAGGATTATACCTCCTTGACTCAGTTGAATACACGGGAGCCGATTAAGTACTCTTTTTCATCATCAAATGGGGGGTTATCAGAAATCGGTCTTCCGGCGGGAAGCCTAGTTGTGAAATCGGTTACAAATGATTAAAAATAACGCTGTTGATGCGAAAATTAGTGGATGGTCGCATACATGATGAGAGTTTGGGATTGGTCACGTAAATAAGAACGACCATGCATCAATAACGCTGCTCCAATTTCGTCCAGTATTTAGCTTGTCTTTTGACCTGTGGAATCCCCTGACTTCCTCCCTGGCTTGAAACAGCTAACAAGTAAGCTATCCACAAAACAAAGGAAAAAGTAAATGAACCGTATTATTGCAGTTGCGTTCATAACCGCCTTGAGCCTGGTCTTGGTCGCTTGTGGCGGGGCCGATGCCATGGACCCCAGCTCAGTCTCCATCGATACGATGGACCTGCCTTACTCCTGGCAAGCAAACCTGGTCGAGGCCACATCCTACGACGACAGCCAACCGCCCGGGGCAATGGGATTGCCAGAACATGTGCAGATCAACTTTGGCGTCACCGACCCGGCCGATGTCCAATTTGGCGACCCGATCATTTACATCATACCCACGGAGGAATACAAACAACTATGGGATGAGGCCGGTAACACCATTGTCGGTGAACGATTGAGGGCGCTGGAAGATATACTAGCTGAGAGACCAGATCTGGCCACGGCCAAATTTACCGTCCTTCCATATGAAGCTTACCGGGTGATGGGGGCCGGTAACCTCGGCACTGTTTCCCAGTCGGAGTACCTGGATATGCCCTGGGGTAGTGGTTTTCGTTTTGTGGCCACCCCGATGCAGGGCGTCGGTGTCATCCTCAATCGGAACTTGGTATACATCGAGCAAGGCTTAACCGACGACGGGGCTTACCTGGTTACCTTCATCTATCCGCCCATATCGACCTCCGTGCTGTCGGACTCAGTCGAAGAAGTGTCCGAGGAAGAATACCAGCAGGCTAACAGCGACTGGGCCACTTACCGTCAAGAGAAAGAAGATTTGCTGAATAGCTTGTCGGCTTCAGATTGGGAACCGGACTTGGACAGCCTGGATGAGGTCATCGGCTCTCTGCAGTTTGGCGACTACGGTCAATAAATTCACGGATCATGTCATTTCGAGCGACGCGAGAAATCCCTGTAGGCTTCACCGTTATTCAATTTTTCTCCCTGGTAAAACTGCAGGGATCCTTCATTCCGCACGCTCCATTCAGGATGACACGAAGCTTTGTGATTGATTAATGATTTACTTGGCGAATGAACCACCTAAAGGAGGCAAAAATGTCATTAGAAGAGTAT
>JBARZW010000226.1:0-15151 GCA_049650305.1 Promineifilaceae bacterium (SeqCode) | reverse complement strand
ATAAATAACAATCCAACAGCCAATGAGTGGGGCTGTCCCCTATTTGAATCCGCTTGCGTCTTCTCATTTGTAAGCCCCAATACCACCCATAATGGATGGTGACTTCCCACCCCTTTTTCCGGTACTCTGAATCCAGATGTGAGCTTGATATAAAAGGAGCTCATGGAAATTTCTCGTTCTTCAAGTTTCGCCGGGCAAGGTGTCAATAAGATCGTGGCCAAGGGCCATCTGGGTCGTCAACGGACAGACTGGTTTGGGGGCTTGACCATCACTCCGGAAGACAACGGCGATACTCTTTTAGCCGCTCCGGTGGTCGATCAGGCCGCGTTGCCTGGATTGCTAAGAAAAGTGCGTGATTTAGGAATGACATTGATCTCGGTCATTCGCCCTAAACCCGGCCAGGCAGATGCGTCAGATGTCAAACAGTAAATTGAGGCAAGCGGCTTAGATAAGCTACTTAGAGATGTATTGTTGTATACTATTCTGACAATAGCCGATTCATAGTAATCTTGGAGGGAAACTCATGAAAGCGATTGTATTCACAGAATGGGGACCACCGGATGTTCTTCAGCTCAAAGAGGTGGAAAAACCTACTGCCAAAGACGATGAAGTACTGATAAGAGTATATGCGACAGCGGTAACATCTGGGGACTACAGAGCCCGAAATCTCAATTTCCCTACCCGGATTATGGGTCTCCTTTTTGGATTCAATTTTGGTATCAGAAAACCAAATATCTCTATACTAGGGAATAATCTGGCCGGGGAAATTGAAGCAGTGGGCAAAGATGTAAAATTATTTCATGAAGGTGACCAAGTTTTTGGATCTACCGGCGAAGGTTTTGGTGCTTATGCCGAGTACAAATGTCTGCCTGAAGACGGGGATTTGGTAATTAAACCGGCCAATATGACCTATGAGGAAGCAGCCGCCGTTCCTCATGGGGCAAATACCGCATTGTATTTCCTTAGAGATAAGGCAAATATCCAGAGCGGACAAAAAGTTCTAATCTATGGCGCTTCTGGAAGTGTAGGCACATTTGCGGTTCAGCTTGCCAAGTACTTTGGGGCAGAAGTTACCGGGGTATGTAGTACCACGAATTTAGAAATGGTTAAATCTCTGGGAGCCGATAAGGTAATTGATTACACCAAAGAGGATTTTACTAAAAGCGGCCAGACCTATGACGTTATTTATGAAACCGTAGGCAAGAGTTCGTTTTCACGAAATATAAGCTCGCTAAAGGAAAACGGAATCTATCTTGCTGGTAACCAAGGGATGCTACAAATTTTTCAAATGGCTTGGACTTCAATGAGAGGCAGCAAGAAAATAATATTTGGGCCGGCGCCCGGGGGTAGAGAAGGTCTAATATTCCTCAAAGAGCTTATTGAGGCGGGGAAGATAAAATCGGTCATAGATAGAAGCTATCCGTTGGAACAGACGGCCGAGGCTCACAGGTATGCCGACACAGGACACAAAAAGGGAAATGTCGCCATAACTGTGGCCCATAATAACAACACCTAACAAAGCGCTGCACCTGCCGCTCTGAAGCGCAGCGGAACAGCGGCAGGTGAGCTTGGTGAAAGCACCTCGCATAAAACAAGAAACCTCTGAAAACCGCGGTCCGCCCAAAGATTAACGAGCTATTAGTCACCCGAAATTAGGCACAAAGAGAATTGGCCGCCTAAAAGGTTTGGTGTTCGCTTTAAGCTACATGGACCAACCCAGGAAATGTGACCGGCCAGTTATTCGCATAATGTTTGCGCTGTCAGATTATAGGAGGCGATTGAATCATGGCAGATGTGAGGATCATCCTTTCAGGATTATGGGCTGCCTTAATGTTGACTTATCTATTGGGCGATGTGCTGCGGATATTTGCCGGCGACTTTAAGGCGGGAGAAATAGGAGGTATGCAAGTATCTTCGACAATGTATCTGGGCCTTGCAATATTGCTGGTGATTCCGATCATTATGGTTGTCCTGTCCCTGACGTTGAAGTATCCCGCGATTCGCTGGGTAACCATCGTCGCAGCCATTATCCTTTTTGGTTTTAATCTCATTGGATTGCCAACATACCCTTCCGCTTATGACAAATTTTTGATCATCGTAGGACTTGTGTTCAATGTACTGACTGTTTGGTATGCATGGAAGTGGGTCCAAACATGAAAGAGTGGAATTCACACCATAGATAGGGCAACTTCGGGGTATATCTCGATCGCGCGCGATCGAAGTAAATTTGGAGGAGACTCATGAAAGCGATTGTGTTCACAGAATACGGATCACCTGACGTTCTTCAGCTCAAAGAGGTAGAAAAACCTACTCCGAAGGAGGATGAAGTATTGGTAACAGTTCATGCGGCATCTGTAAATGCACGAGACTGGCATCTTATGAGAGCTGACCCGTTCTTGGTCCGCCTGATGACCGGGCTTCTAAAACCAAAAAACAAGATGTTCGGATCTGACGTAGCGGGGCGGGTTGAAGCGGTTGGCAGAAACGTAAAGCAGTTTCAGCCAGGTGATGAGGTATTTGGGGACATAGGCCAGTATGGTAACGGCGCTTTTGCCGAGTATGCATCAGTTCCTGAAGATGCATTAGCGCTGAAACCGACCAGTATGACATTCGAGGAAGCAGCAGCCGTACCTGGGGCGGCACTCGCCGCCCTGCAGGGTCTTCGCGATATAGGACAGATTCAGCCGGGGCAAAAGGTTTTGATTAATGGTGCGTCTGGTGGTGTGGGGACGTTTGCGGTGCAGATTGCCAAATCGTTCGGGGCTGAAGTGACTGGCGTGTGCAGCACGAGGAATTTGGACATGGCGCGCTCGCTTGGTGCAGACCAGGTCATTGATTACACGCAAGAAGATTTCACCCAAAATGGGCAGCGTTATGACCTGATTCTTGATAATGTGGGAGATCCTTCGGTTTACAAGCGTTTCTATAAGCGCTCACTAACCCCCAAGGGTATTGCTGTCATAGCCGCCGGCTCTTTTTTTCTACAACTGTTCCTAGGGCCATGGATGTCAATGACCGGGAGTAATAAAATCGTTACCTATTTGACGATACCAAATCAAAAAGATTTAGTTTCTATTAAAGAGCTTCTTGAAGCCGGCAAGGTCGTACCTGTTATCGATAGACGTTACCCGTTAAGTGAGGTCCCTGAAGCTATCCGGTATCTTGAAGAAGGACATGCACGAGGAAAAGTGGTCATAACCGTGGAGCAAAATAGCGAGTGACAACCGGTACTGCAGAAACATCGCCACTTGTAAGAGAGAAAAAAATGGACATAGGAATGAATACCATCAGGCTTTTAGGCGCAGCGCAGTTGTTTGTTTTTGTTACCGGCATAATCGGTAATCAACTGCTCGTATCAGTGGTTGGATCCGGTAGTATGTCCGATAAGCTTGTCAACATCTCAAATAACCTTACGCGGGTGCGGATCAGCAATCTGGTTACACTGGTTGAATGCGTTGGAATCATTGTCTTGGGTGTATTGTTTTATATCGTCTTTAACAAAGAGTACGAGATCATCGCGCTTGTGGCCTTGGGATTGTTCCTAGCAGAAGCAATAACTCTAGCCGTAAGCAAGATAGGGGCTTATTCCCTGATGCCTTTAAGCCAGGAATTCGTTGCGGCGGGAGCTCCAGAACCCTCCTACTTTCAAACGTTGGGTGATTTCTTGTATTCTGGCGTTGATAGACTGGGATACGACATCCATTTGTTGTTCTTCGCCTTGGGCGGAATACTGTGGTACTACCTGTTTTATATATCAAACTATATTCCACGGTTATTATCTGTCTGGGGCCTTGTAGCAGTCTGTCTGTTCACAATATATATCCTGTTGACGCTTTATGATCGTGATTTCCCTCCCGCCGTAGGGATATTGGCCCTTCCATACCTTCCATACGAACTATTTCTAGGGGTATGGCTGATAGTTAAAGGATTCAATTAATCTGCAATCGTTTCCGACTCTGCCAAAGTAGAGCTAAACGAAGATTAAATGAGCACATCTACAAATAAGGAAGGATACCCAAATGAAAGCAATCGTATATGAAAAATACGGACCACCGGATGTTCTTCAGCTCAAAGAGGTAGAGAAACCAACACCGAAGGACAATGAAGTACTGATCAGGGTATATGCGACACCAGTAACATTCGGGGAAATTAAAGTTCGAAATTTCACCTTTTCTCCCCGCGAGTTCTGGATGCCTCTCTTGTTATATCCCCTGGCGCGAATGCAGTTTGGGTACAGAAAACCTAAAAAAACTATACTAGGTAGTCAGCTAGCCGGGGAAATTGAATCAGTAGGCAAAGATGTGAATCTATTTAAGGAAGGTGACCAAGTTTTTGGATATATCGGTCCTAGCTTTGGCGCTAATGCCGAGTACTTGTGTATGCCTGAAGATGGGGTGCTGGCAATGAAACCGGCCAATATGACCTATGAGGAAGCCGCCGCCGTTCCTTTTGAGGCAATAACCGCGTTGGTTTTCATGAGAGATACGGGAAATATCCAGAGCGGAGAAAAAGTCTTTATCAATGGCGCTTCTGGAGGGTTAGGTCAATTCGCGGTACAGCTTGCCAAGCACTACGGGGCAGAAGTTACCGGGGCATGCAGTACCACGAAACTGGAATTTGTGAAATCTCTAGGAGCCGATCACGTAATTGATTACACCAAAGAGGATTTTACTAAGAACGGTCAAACCTATGACGTAATTTTTGATACGGCGGTCGTGACTTCGTTTTCAAGATGTAAAAGCTCACTAAAGCAAAATGGACGCTATCTTCTTGCTGTATTTGGGACGAGAGAGCTTGTTCAGATGCTATGGACTTCAATGGCAGGCAGCAAGAAAGTAATCTGTGCGATGGCACCCACAAGAAGGGAAGATCTAGTTGTCCTCAAAGGGCTTATTGAGGAGGGGAAGATAAAATCCGTCATCGATAGAACCTATCCGTTGGAACAGGCGGCCGAGGCTCACAGGTATGTTGAAACAGGGGGCAAAAAGGGAAATGTCGTCATAACTGTGGAGCCTAACGACAAAACCTAACAAAGCGTTGCCCCGCAATCCCACTCTGTTTCACTTCGGGGACGCAAAGCGGAGCGCGTAATCTTCGACACCCATTAAATATGCCGTGCAATCTTGGAGGAGACAATTGAAAGCAATTGTTTGGACAAAATACGGACCACCGGATGTTCTTGAATTAAGAGAAGTAGAAAAACCTACTCCCAAGGACAATGAAGTACTCATAAGAATATATGCGACAACCGTAACAGCGGGGGACTGTGAACTCCGAAGTCTCAAACTCCCAATCTACATCGGGCTCCCCATGCGAATGTGGATGGGTGTCATTAAACCAAGAGGAACTTCCATATTGGGGACTGAGCTAGCCGGAGAAATTGAAGCAACAGGCAAAGATGCAAAGCGATTTAAAGAAGGTGACCAAGTATTTGGATCGGCCGGTATGGGATTTGGTGCTAATGCCGAGTACATATGTCTGCCTGAAGAACCACAAGGGCTGGAAGGGGGGGTGGCAATAAAACCGGCCAATATGACCTATGAGGAAGCTGCCACCGTTCCTTTTGGGGGACGAGATGCACTGCATTTTCTTAGAAAAGGAAATATCCAGAGCGGACAAAAGGTTCTGATTAATGGTGCGGGTGGAAGTATCGGTACCTATGCGGTACAGCTTGGCAAGTACTTTGGGGCTGAGGTGACTGCCGTTGATAGCAGGGGGAAATTGGACATGCTGCGCGCGATTGGTGCAGACCAGGTCATTGATTACACCCAAGAAGATTATACCAAAAGGGGTGAGATCTATGATGTTATTTTTGATGTGGTAGGCACGATTTCGATTTCACGGAGTGGAAGATCGATAGCGCAAAATGGAACCTATCTTTTGGCAAACCCTAGGCTGTCACAGATGGTTCAAGGGCTATGGACTAGAATGACAAGCAGCAAGAAGGTGATTATGGAGGCAGCAAGTGGAACGATCGAGGATTTAATTTACCTCCGGGAACTTATTGAGGCGGGAAAGATAAAATCTGTCATCGATAGAAGCTATCCGTTGGAGCAAATTGCCGAGGCCCACAGGTATGTTGAAAAAGGGGGCAAAAAGGGAAATCTAGTCATCACTGTGGCACACAACGGCAAAACCTGACGAAGGGCTGCCCGCGACTTCGCTCAGGATCTTCGACGCCCGACCGTATGAAGCGCAGTGGAATGTCGGCAAGTGAGCCTGGTGAAAGTGCCTCGCCTGAAAACAAGAAATCTCTCAAAACCACGAACCGCCTAAAGAGCATCGATCTAATAGTCACCCGAAATTAAACACAAAGAGAATTGGTCTCCTGAAAGGTTTGGTGTTCGCTTTTAACCATAGGGGCCAACCCAGGAATTGTGGTTGGTCAGTTATTCACAAATTGTATGAATTGGCTGATTAAGGGAGGCGATTGAATTATGGTAGATGTGAGGATTATCCTTTCAGCATTATGGGTAGCTCTAATGTTCATTTTTCAACAGGGGGATATGCTGCGAATTTATAGCGGCGACTTCAAGGCGGGAGATGATGTTTTATGGGGTAAGGTGATGTCTTCGCAGATGCTGTGGTTAGTATCTGCAGTAACGATGACGATTCCGGTTGTTATGATCATCCTGTCCCTGACGTTGAAGTACCCTGTGAATCGCTGGGCAAACATCATCCTTGGCATATTCTGGCTTCTTTATAGTCTCATGGGCTTGCTAGGCAGGCAATACCCTTCAGCTTATGATAATTTTCTGTTAATTGTAGCAATAGGGGTCAATGTACTGACTATTTGGTATGCATGGAATTGGGTGGCCATAGAATCTTAGAGTCTTAGAAGCTGCGAAGTACATTGTAAGGAGTGGAAGTCACACCTTAGATAGGGTTGCTTCGGTAGATATCTCTATCGCGCGCGATCAACCAAAACTGGGCGGAAATTTATGAAAGCGATCGTATGCACAAAATACGGATCACCGGATGTTCTTCAGCTCAAAGAGGTAGAAAAACCTATCCCTAAAGAGGATGAAGCACTAGTAAAAATTCATGCGGCATCCTTAAATGCGGCTGACTTGGAAAACCTGAGGGGTACGTGGAGCGCCCGCTTCGGGGGGCCTCTAAAACCAATGTACAAGATACTCGGATCTGACATAGCGGGGCGGGTTGAAGCGGTTGGCAGAAACGTAAAGCAGTTTCAGCCAGGTGATGAAATATGGGGGGACTTATCTTTTCCATATGGTTATGGGACTTTTGCTGAGTATGTATGTGTCTCTGAAACTGCACTAGCGCTGAAACCGGCCAGTATGACGTTTGAGGAAGCATCGACCTACCCTCAATCGGCAATCATCTCCCTGCAGAGTCTTCGCGATAAAGGACAGATTCAGCCAGGTCAAAAGGTTCTGATTAATGGTGCGGGTGGTGGTATGGGTACGTTTGCGGTGCAGATTGCCAAATATTATGGGGCTGAAGTGACTGGGGTGGACGGCAAGGGGAAATTGGACATGCTGCGTTCGATTGGTGCAGACCATGTCATTGATTACACTAAAGAAGATTACACAAAAAGCGGGCAGCGCTATGATCTAATTCTTGATGTTGTGGCATATCGTTCGATTTTAGATTACCGGCGTGCTTTGAGTCCCGAGGGGATTTTTCTCATAGTCGGAGGTTCCTTGGCTACCTTTCTCCAAGTTGTATTGCTAGGAGCTTTGATCTCAAGGATCGGGAGTAAGAAACTGGGTCTCAATATGTATGAACCAAACAAAAGAGAAGACCTGGCTTTTTTGACGGAGCTTTTTGAAGCCGGCAGAGTCGTACCTGTTATAGACAGAAGCTACCCGTTAAGTAAGGTCCCTGAAGCTCTCCGGTATCTTGAAGAAGGACATGCACGAGGAAAAGTGGTCATAACCGTGGAGCAAAATAGCGAGTGACAACCCGTACCGCAGAAACATCTCCACTTATCTGTACAAGAGTCGCAGTGTTGCGCGAGCCACATGAGATAAACACAAGAGACAGCTATATAACAAAGTTCATTTTCATTCGAAAAGGAGATGATTGAAATGGAAGAGGTGAGGATAATCCTTTCAGGACTGTGGGTAGCTTTAATGTTGACTTATCTTTTGGGGGATGTGCTGCGAATATTTGCCGGCGACTTCAAGACGGGAGAACTCGCAGGAGGTTTTCAGGCAACTCAGCCAATATGGTTCTTAATCGCAATACTCATGTTGATTCCGATTGTTATGGTTGTTCTGTCGCTGACGTTGAAGTATCCCGCGATTCGCTGGGTAAGCATCGTCGTAGCCATATTCCTAATTGTCTTTAATCTCATTGGATTGCCAGGATATCCAGGAGCTTATGACAAATTTTTAATCATTGTCGGACTTGTGTTCAATGTACTGACAGTTTGGTATGCATGGAAATGGGTCTAAACAGGAAAGAGTGGAAGCCCCACCATAGAAAGGCACATTCGGGAGATATCTCCCTCCCGCGCGATCAAAGTAAATTAGGAGGAAACTCATGAAAGCGATTGTATACACAGAATACGGACCACCGGATGATGTTCTTGAAGTAAAAGAAGTAGAAAAGCCGACCCCAAGCGACGATGAAGTACTGGTAAAAGTTCATGCCGCATCTCTTAATCATACTGACTGGCATCTCGTGACAGGTGAGCCGTTCGTGGCCCGCCTATGGTCCGGGCTTCTTAAACCAAAAAACAAGATACCCGGAGGTGACATAGCGGGGCGGGTTGAAGCGGTTGGGGTAAACGTGAAGCAGTTTCAGCCAGGTGATGAAGTATTCGGGGACAAAGCCGCATGTGGATGGGGCGCTTTTGCAGAGTATGTATCTGTTCCTGAAAATGAATTAGCGCTGAAACCGGCCAGTATAACATTCGAGGAAGCTGCGGCCGTACCTCAGGCGGGAGTCTCCGCCTTGCAGGGACTTCGCGACAAAGGACAGATTCAGCCAGGGCAAAAGGTTTTGGTCAATGGTGCGTCTGGTGGTGTGGGTACGTTTGCGGTGCAGATTGCCAAATCGTTCGGGGCTGAAGTGACCGGCGTGTGCAGCACGAAGAAGTTGGACATGGTGCGCTCGATTGGGGCAGACCATGTGATTGATTACACTCAAGAAGATTTCACCCAAATTGGGCAGGGTTATGACCTGATTCTTGCTGTTGGGGGATATCATTCGATTTTCGATTACAGGCGTGCATTGAACACCAAGGGAATTTATATCATGGTCGGAGGTTCCACGGCTCAAAAATTACAAGCTTTGCTCCTAGGACCATGGATTTCAATGATCGGGAGTAAGAAAATGGGTAGCTTTATGGGAAAACCAAACCAAAAAGATTTGGTTTTTATGAAGGAGCTTCTTGAAGCCGGTAAGGTGGTACCTGTTATAGATAGACGTTACCCGCTAGGTGAGGTTGCTGAAGCTTTCCGGTATTTTGGAGAGGGACACGCCCAAGGAAAAGTAGTCATCACTGTGGAGCATAATAGCTAATTATGAAAGCGATTGTAAGCCCAAGACACGGATCACCGGATGTTCTTCAGCTCAAAGAGGTAGAAAAACCTACTCCCAAGGACAATGAAACGTTGGTAAAAGTTTATGCGGCATCCTTAAATGCAGCTGACTTTGAAACCCTGAGAGGTACGAGGAATGTCCGCATACTCGGATCTGACATAGCGGGGCGGGTTGAGGCAGTTGGTAGAAATGTGAAGCAGTTTCAGCCGGGTGATGAGATATGGGGGGACTTATCCTTGCATGGTTTTGGCACTCTTGCCGAGTACGTGTGTGTTCCTGAAAATGCATTAAGGTTGAAACCGGCCAGTATGACATTCGAGGAAGCAGCGGCCGTACCTACAGCGGCAGTCGTCGCCTTGCAGAATCTTTGCGGCAAAAGACCGATTAAGCTGGGACAGAAGGTTTTGATTAATGGTGCGGGTGGTGGTGTGGGTACCTTTGCAGTGCAGATTGCCAAATCCTTCGGGGCTGAAGTGACTGGCGTGGACAGCACGGTGAAATTGGACATGCTGCGCTCGATTGGTGCGGACCATGTCATTGATTACACTCAAGAAGATTTTACCAAAAATGGGCAGCATTATGATCTAATTCTAGATGTTGTGGTACATCGTTCGATTTTCGATTATAAGCGTGCTTTGAGTCCCAAGGGAATTTGTGTCTTTGTCGGAGGTTCCATGACTAGAGTGTGGCTAAATATACTTCTAGGATTTTTGATTTCATTGATGGGGAGTAAGAAGATGGGTTTAGTGATGTGGAAACCAAACAAAAAAGAAGATTTGGCTTTTTTGCAAGAGCTTTTTGAATCCGGTGAAGTAGTACCTGTTATAGATAGATGTTACCCATTAAGTGAGGTCCCCGAAGCTCTCCGGTATCTTGAAGAAGGACACGCCCTAGGAAAAGTAGTCATAACTGTGGCACACAACGGAAAAATCTAATAAAGTGCTGCCCCGCCAAGTCGCAGATGCCCGAGAACTTCCAGGCGAGTCAAATTACCGGTTTTGCCAACATGGTTCGGGCTCATGCGGCCTTGCAAAGAGGCGATTATGAGCAAGCTGTCGAGCTATCGCTCGCGGCCTTGAGGGGTCTTCCAGAAGGTGACGCGGACAGTGTCGGCAGCTCTGAGCGGGGACATCCAACGAGGGAGGCATCTGTCTTGCCAGGGGCGCTCAAGACACATCTAGGAATGGGATATTACTCTCCAGGGCAAATGGAAATGGCCCAACGCTGTCTGCAAAACGCCCTGTTGTTGAGTCAACATGCAGGTATTCGGTTTGTGGCACTCAGTTGTTTAGAGTATCTGATGCTGGTGGAAATCGCACGTGGTGGGCTAAGGTCGGCTCGCGCCAACTTCGAAAAGGAATTGCTCTGGACTGAAGATATCCACAAGCTTCAGCGAGGACGGCGCACCGATCACCACCTTCGCTGGCCCCATCGTTGATCAGGCGGCACTACATGGCCTGCCGGGCAAGATCCGGGATATCAACATGCCCCTGATTTCTATTAATCAGGTCGAGCATGGCTTAGCCACAGTAGAAGAATACAACGTTGGGGATCTCAATAACCGAGGCAACGAAAAGACTTCAGAAGGAAATGAACAAGAAAGGGGGATTCCTAATAAAAACACAGAGTAAGAGAGTACTCATTGTGATCGCCGGAATCCTTGTGCTTTGTTTGCTGGGCGCGGTGATCGGGTGGAACCGGGCATCAATCGCATTCCCGGTCGGCGCCGGCCGGGCGGCCAAGCTCTTGTGTTCAAACGTTTTTGTATCGGGGCGGACGCCGGAGGATGTTTTTAAAGAGGATTTGGCTGATATAGCCCGCTACATCACGACCGACGTGGACTACGAGCAACAACAAGTGACGGCCGCCATGGGACCTTTTAAGCGCCGTGCCATCTATCGCCAGGGACTGGGCTGCACCGTTGTGGATCCTGATTCTGGCGAGGTAGCCGGTCAGCCAATTGTCATGGAAGATGTATCGACAAGTATGCTCCAGGAAGGGGCCGCCTGGCCTGCGGGCAATGTTGTTTCGCTGGACGAACTGCCGCCAGAGGTCGATGGGGTGAAACTGAGGTCGGCTATGGACGCGGCCTTCGCCGAGCCGGATCCCAAGCTGCTGGTCAAAACGAGGGCAATCGTGGTAGTCTACGATGGCCAGATCATCGCCGAACGGTATGCACCCGGCTTTTCAAAGAACACTCCGATGATCAGTTGGTCCATGGCAAAAAGTCTTACTAATGCCCTGGTGGGCATCCTGGTTGGCCAGGGTAAACTTTCTCTCGACAAACCGGCGCCGGTTCCCGAATGGAGCGATCCCGACGATGAGCGCCGAGCCATCACCCTCGACCAGCTGATGCGCATGAGCAGTGGCCTGTCCTTCGATGAGTCTTACGGCGCTTTCTCTGAAGTATCTGTGATGCTGTTTGATAAGGCAGATTCGGCCGCCTATGCAGCTGAGAAACCGTTAGTAGAAGAACCGGACAGCTTCTGGCACTACTCTAGCGGTACGTCTAACATCATCTCGCGCATCGTCCGTGATGCCGTTGAGGGCACAGCCCAGGATGCCCTTGAATTTCCCCACCGGGCGCTCTTTGACCCCATCGGCATGAGCAGCGCCGTCTTTGAGCCAGACGCCTCGGGAACATTCGTTGGCTCCTCTTTCGTCCAGGCTACTGCCCGCGACTACGCTCGCTTTGGCTTGCTCTACTTGCAGGATGGCATGTGGGAAGGCGAACGTATTTTGCCCGAGGGCTGGGTGGCCTACACAACAACTCCAACTCCAAACGCGCCGCAGGGTCAGTACGGAGCTCAATGGTGGCTCAATAGTGGCCCAGAAACAAACGAATCGGATCGGAAGTGGCCCGGTCTGCCTTCTGACATTTTCTATGCCGATGGTCACGACGGCCAGTATATAGTGGTCATCCCTACTCGCGATCTGGTTCTGGTTCGCCTGGGTTTCACTCCTGATAAAGAGGCTTGGGATCTGGGAACGTTCATCAGCGAGGTGTTAGACGCGATCCCTGAAACAGGTTGAACCTCATTTCCACATAAGACTTGCACGTCCGCGGTGGGCAACAAGGTTCCCGTCACCATTCCTAGGAGGACATTTTATAACAACTGAAAATCACCCGAAGGAAGAGCAGCTGATGGCAGAAGCGATTGTCGGATGAATCTATATGATCGTCTCCGATCATTTTTGGGCAGCAGGTTAAGTATAGGCTCATCACGGCCGGTATCTTCCTGATCATACTCAGCGGAGGAGAAGTGTGGCATGACCCCAAATAGTGTTATTCAGACAGATCTAGAAAACAAAAAGACCAAACCTGGCCGGCGCCGTGAAGTTGAGCTGATGGGCATGCTGGTAGTCCTGGGGCTTATTTTTTTCCACAGTGCGCAAATCTTCTACTATGGCGATTTCTATGTAAAGAACGAACCCCCTAATATGGAGCATCTCAGCCAGATATTGTCGACACTGTTCGTCGCCTTTGCTGGTCTGTGGGGCATGCCCTTGATGTTCCTTTTAGCCGGGATAGCCGTCTGGTATTCGCTTAGGAAGCGAACGACGAGTGAATTTGTGGTTGAGCGGACCAAACGACTCTTTATCCCCCTGGTTGTTGGCATCCTGCTGCTGGTCCCACCTTTGGTCTATTTTGAATTGAAGAGCGATCCCGCCTACCAGGAAAGCTACTTGCAATTTCTCCCCCGCTTCTTCAATGTCAAGTTACAGCTCGACTTTCCACGGTTCCTCACCGGCGCCCCGCCCGACGAACTCTATCAGATAGGCCACCTGTATTTTCTCCTTTACCTATTCGCTTTTACATTGATATTGTTGCCGCTCTGGCTCTTCCTGAAGCGGCCGAAGGGGCAGAGTCAAGTAACGAGCGTAGCAGAATTTTTAACGTTGCCTTGGGCGATCTTCCTCCTGGCCTTGCCCATTGCGGCCATCGAGGCGGCACTGGGAACCGAATACTCCGGCGGCTGGAACCGCTATGCTTACATTCCCTTCATCATTTACGGTTTTCTGATAGCGGCCGATCCGCGAATCGGCAAGGCCATCCAGCGACAATGGAAGAAGGCCCTCGTACTAGGCATTGTCACTCTGCTCATTTACTTGGCCGGGGGTTACATGCTTGAAACGGTGGTTGAGTTTGAAGGCCAGACAGACTATAGCCTGGGAGCCGTGCTATTTCGCTTTTGGAAGGGGATAGCTGCCTGGTTCTGGGTGGTCGCTATCATGGGCCTGGTAATGCGCCTGAGCAGTTCGGGGACGAAGCGCAAGCAGCGTCCGCCAGGTGCAGAGCCCACCGGCAAACCGGACTCAAAATCCCTAGACACGGCCACAAGACCCTCGTTTACAGATCGTTTAGCCCGATACTTTGGCGAAGCTCAACTGCCTTTTTACGTACTGCATTTTACGGCCATTGTGGTGATCGGTTTCTACGTGGTGCAATGGGAGGTCAACGCTCTCCTCAAGTACCTGGTCATCTGCCTGGCGGCTTTGGTTGTTACGCTGCTGGTATACGACATCGCAGTCAGGCGAACCAGGCCGACCCGATTCCTGTTTGGCATGAGGACAAAGAAACCTCAAACGAACGACCGGCAGGCAGGCCGAGAGGACTCGGCTTAGGCCCTGGCAAGAATGAATAAGCATGTATTGTTTCTCTGCGGCAGCCCACGAGGCAAAAAGAGCGCTAGCCTGACCACGGCCAGGTACCTGGCCCAGTTTCTAGATTACGACTATGAGTTTGTAAACGTGGCTCGGGCCAGATTATCAACCGATCCCACAGAGGCTGAACCAGCCTTCCTTGAAATCGTGGCCAAGATGCAAGCGGCCGAGGCCATCATCTGGACCTTCGGCGCCTGGGTGCTATTTGTTTCGGTCAAGATGCAATATCTGCTGGATAAGTTATTCACCCAGGATGGGTACAACTTCGACGGAAAAATCGCCGCCGCTGTTTTGACCTCGGTGCGCTTGAGAGACGATGCCACCCTGGAGCGAGTGCGCTTTGTGAGTGAACAGCTGGGCTTTGGTTATTTGGGAGATGTATCGGCCGTGGGCAATCCTTACTTCGGATACGTCGAAGACGTAAAGACCACAGAGGCCAGCTGCCGCGTCCTGGCCGAGCAAATCAATCGCGCTCTGCGAGATGGCTACGTGCCCGCCCGACACTTCCCCCTGGTGGACTACAAGTATCTTTCACCGGCATACAGGGGACCTGGCTTCGACGTGAACGGGCCAGCGGCGCTCAAAGATGGCGATAAGAACATCCTGGTCATCACCGGCAACCGCCTCGAAGAGGATCCTGCCAACGCGGCGATCGTGAAAGCCATTCGCCGCTATTCCCGAAACAGTGTGGAAGTCATCATTTTGCAGGATCGGGATGTGAGACCTTGCACTGGCTGCTACCTGTGCGACTTTCGGGAAGAGGGAGTCTGCGTGGTTAAAGACGAGTACGAAGCGATAAAACAGCGTTTGCACGAGGTGGATGGCATCATATATGTAGGCACATGTGCCTCCGGAGTAGTAGATCCCTATCTGAAGGCTTTCCTGGAGCGCACCTGGGGTATTTCCCACCGACCTACGTTGAAGGACAAATATGGCTTCGTCGTCGTTACCGGTGGCGGGTCGCTGGAAC
>JBARZW010000225.1:0-1673 GCA_049650305.1 Promineifilaceae bacterium (SeqCode) | reverse complement strand
GCTATACTGATTGGGCAATGGATCTCTCACCTCTTCCCGTTACCTACCGGGCTACCATTCCCGAAGAGTACATGGACGAAATGGATCACATGAACGTCATGTGGTACGCCCATCTTTTTGACCGGGCTACCTGGCGATTTTTCGCCAGCCTGGGTATGAGTCTGGACTACTTCGACGAGCAAGACGCTGGGGCTTTCGCCCTGGAACAACACACGCGCTACTTGGCCGAGGTCAGGCAGGAGCATACGGTCATCTTGCGGACGCGGGCCATCGACCATACCGCCAAACGCTTACACTTCATGCATTTCATGGTCGTTGAAGACAACGGTGTCCTGGCGGCCACGACCGAATTGATCGGCCTGCACATCGATTGTGCAACCCGTCGATCTTCGCCTCTTCCAGATCACATTGCGGGAGCTTTTGATCGCCTTATCGCCGAGCACCGGGAGCTCGATTGGGATCCACCAATCTGTGGCAGCATGCATCCTTGAACCACAAAGCGAATACACTATGGCAACTACGACTATCACAAATGAGCTGTGTTGCTGCGAACAGGGATTTGACCCCAACTGGCTACAGGCCCACTCAGGCAGCTATCTACCCCACCATTAGTTAAAATCGAGGTTTTACAGGCTTTCTTCCGGGACTTAAGGGGATGTTTTCCGGGTTTTAGGCATTGCTAGAGACATAGAATGCGCAGTAACCGTCAACCGCGGTTGACACTTATCATCCAACCATGGCTAAGTTAACGATCTGCGGCTATCCTTCGAGATTAAGGGGCTAGCTGAAGCGAAGGACTAGCTCCTGTATTCTTTCCTCATCCCAGGAGAGAAATTCCCCGCTCCACTCAGAGGGAGCGTATAGAGCCAAGATAGCCAGCGTCCAGCCCGGTATCTCTGGAGAGGGTAATTCCCCTTCCTCGTAAAAACGAACGAAGCGGTCATAGACATCTGCGGGCATGCCTGGCTCCCCCTGTGTTCGAATGAAAGTCTGCATCGCGGTGTCCACCACTCCCGGTCTGATGGCGATAGCCGTGATATTTTCTTCTTCGGCCGCCAGGACTCGCGTATAATGGTTGAGAGCCGCTTTTGATACGCTGTACGCCCCGGCGCCGCGAATGCCTCCTTCTGCTGCCCCGCTGGATACGTTAATAACACGGCCGTGATTCACCCGCAGGTACGGCAGCGCAAATCGGGTCAGCATCACCGGACCGAGCACATTAACGGCCCAGCTTCTTTCCCAAGCCTGGGCATTGGCTTCGGCGATGGGTCCGATAGGCTCGACGATGGCCGCATTATTCACCAGGGCATTTATCCGGCCGTGTTTTGCGATCGTCATCTCTACGATCCGCCGGCAATCTGCCTCTTTTCCGACATCCCCGGGCACGGTTAATGCGTTACCGCCAAGGTCATGAATCTCCCGCACTACCTTTTCTAAATCAAATATCGAACGCGCGTTCAGGACGACCTTGGCCCCTAGCCTTGCCGCGCTTTTGCTGATGGCTTCTCCAAGTCCCCGGGAGGCTCCCGTGATGATGATCGTTGGTTTCATTGAGTTGATCCTGAGCTGGCCTCGGCGACAAGGGCAACTTGCCGTCTGACCAACTCTCTAAACTCTCCTATAGTGGGGCCTTAGGCAAGTTCGTAGGCTTGTTTGAGCCATTCGATGACCTG
>JBARZW010000224.1:0-7774 GCA_049650305.1 Promineifilaceae bacterium (SeqCode) | reverse complement strand
GCGCGGCTACTACCAGAATCGCGCCGTCCATCTGGGCCGCACCGGTGATCATGTTCTTGATATAGTCACGGTGCCCAGGGCAGTCGACATGGGCATAGTGCCGATTATCGGTCTCATACTCCACGTGGGCGATGGCGATCGTGATGCCTCGTTCTTTCTCTTCAGGGGCGTTATCGATCGACTCGAACGCCCGGAAGTCCGCCATACCCTTCATGGCCAGCACCTTGGTTATAGCCGCGGTCAAGGTTGTCTTGCCGTGGTCAATATGTCCAATGGTGCCGATGTTGCAGTGTGGCTTATCTCTTACAAATTTCTCCTTGCCCATGATCCTTCAATCCTATTTTCGAGCTAGTGCCTTGCGGACAGTTTTAAAAACCTGCACCGGAGGCGTAACCGAGCTTACTAACAACCTGTTAAACGTTACCTTTCACAATAATACCCCGTCACCCGCTAGCTGAGTTCCTAGGGCGGACGGGGCAAAGAGCCCACGATGGGACTCGAACCCATGACCTCATTCTTACCAAGAATGTGCTCTGCCGGCTGAGCTACGTGGGCAATTTAGACCGCAGCTACGATGCTGTAGCTTTCAGTGGGCCAGGTAGGACTCGAACCTACGAAGGCTATCGCCAGCGGATTTACAGTCCGCCCCCTTTGCCACTCGGGACACTGACCCCAGATATTGCCATTGGGTTTTTTCGTTCAAGCCGACGATGGGACTTGAACCCATAACCTATGCTTTACAAGAGCATTGCTCTGCCAGTTGAGCTACGTCGGCGCCAACCCACCGATTATATCAGAGAGGGTTCTTTATAGTCAACGCGCGCAACTACCTCTGTACACAGACCGAAAAGTATAGCATCGGATCACGTCTTTAGTCAAATGGCGGCCAAGGGCAAATTTGGTTAAGGGAATTCTAGGCCAGCAAAATATTTTGCAGTATAATTATGTCGAGCTCTATGGATATTCCAGTTAGTCGTCTGAACCAACGTATGGCCCTTCAATTGCCGGCCGAATTCCCCCTCGGACTGGTATTTGTCGTTGGTGTTGTTGATGGGATGGAGCAGATAAACGGAGGTGTTGATTTTGGTTATTTTTACCTGGCTGAAAACACTTACCGTGTTCGCTGTCTGCTGTCAGAACGGGCTTCTACTGAGACGAAGTTTAATGAGGGCGATATGATCCGTGCCGGGGGGCATCTGGCATTTGATCCACAGAAGGCCGACTACTACCTTATAGCGCGTGATATCGAGCTGTTAACGGAAGCCGAACCGAAGCCAGCAACAGGTCCGGCCATCCTAGCCGATATCGACCGTCGTTCACAAGAGACTGGCCTTGTACCGGCAGAGTTGCCGCTTTGGGTAAAACAGCTTGCCCCGCCTGAATTAATGGCGGAGTTAGGTATCTATGGCCCGGTCGATTCTGATGAGATTCAAGAAGCTGATGTTCAGGTAGAAGGCAAGATCTCCGGCGAGTCGTCCTCGTTTGAGCTTAGAGATGATGAGACGATGCTGACGATGTCGGACGAACTCATCGATTTCCTCTTGATGGCAATGGATAGCACGGAGGAAATTGAACTAACGCCAGAGGTTATTGCTCATCTTGGAACGCCAGCCGATCCCGAGATTCTGTTACAAGGCTTGAGCGCCACGGACGAATCAGTTGTTGATGGGGAGCATGTCCGTGACGATGTCACCCAGGCCGCAGACGGAGAAATCCAAGGCACTGAGAAGCAATCTGTTAGCGAAATTGGCGTCGGGAATGAAGCAGCGAAGGACGCAAAGGGCCGAATAGATCTCGATCAGCAGGAATCAATCCCCGAGGCGATGCAGATCAAAGATGGCGATGTGGCTATGGGCGACTTTGTAGCTACGGATTTGCAGATGAATGATCAATTCGATACGGCTAATGGCCGTAAGGCTTCGACCCCTTGGCCTGAAATCGCAGTGGTAGTTCTGATCCTTGCCGCGTTAATCCTGAGCTTCACGGTCGTCTACGTATTTACCACTCAATAACGACTCACCACCCTCCAATATTTCAGCCTTGAGAATTTTGTCCACCCTGAAGGTGCGCTGATCCCGGCGTGAATCGCAATAGGTGATGAGGTATTGTCTCCCATTGTATTCAGTTGCATATTGGGGATTGACGTTGTGAACCATCATGCCACCGGGTCCATCATATTGAATCCGGAGTTGTCTTCCACCGACCAGAGCTTTGTCTATGGGGTGGGGCAGCTCGATCTTAGGCACGACCGGCGTATAGATTGGCCCACCCTGGGCGTGAAGCAAATCCCCAACAAGTACGATGCCGCGTCTGGCCAACTCATCGATCATGCGTTTGAGAACTTCGGCCGTGGTGAAAACATCGCCCAATGCTCGATGAGCACGACCTGTTCGGACGCCAAGCATTCGGGCTATATGCCCAAGGCTATTGTTTCCAAAGTGGAAGTTTCGGCGGGCGACCATCAGTGTGCAAAGCCATGGATTCGGAATCCCATAATAATCCCTTCTGGGTTTGTATATGTTCATAATATGGAGCTCCATACCCAGAAAGGAGGCGTCAAATTGGGCGTTGTGCGCCACCAGCAAAGCCCCCTCCGTTAGGGCGAAAATCTCCTCCGAGATATCTTCGAAAGATGGTTTTCCTAGGAGATCCTCGTCGAGGATGCCATTAATCCGCGAGGCGTCAGGATCCATTGATCGACCGGGATTGATCAATTGACTAAATTGGTCGGTGACCCTCCATACTCTCGATGAGCTCGTCTCCATTCGGATAGCGGCGAGCTCGACAACGCGATGCCCCACTCCCGGGAAAAGGCCGGTCGTTTCCGTGTCGAGAACGACAACCGGCACCTCGGAGATGGATGACTCAATCAAATCAGACATCTGAAGATTGTAATCGCGGTGGTTTTTAGGGCAAGCAGCGGTTAGGTCGAGTCCCTGTCAGCCACGCAGTTTTAACTCGCCGGATCGCCAGCGATGGACGACATCATGCGTGCTTTCGAAAGCTAGCTCGGGTAGTTCATTTGGAAGAAAAAAACCAACTTCTTCAGCATCGTCCCCAGCCCTAATCCTCCCTCCCATGAGATTGGCGTGATAGAGGATAAATAAAGACGCTCCGCGCTGCTCTATCGCGTCAGCGTTGTAATAGACACCAAGCACGCCTGTGATCTTGACCCGAAGTCCAGTCTCTTCGAAGACTTCACGAGTAGCTGTTAGTTCAGGATCTTCTCCATAATCAAGGTATCCGGCTGGGATGCTCCATTTGCCAACCTCGGGCATCATCGATCGCTTCACCAGGAGAATTCGGCCATCGGAGAGCAAGAACACGCCAACTCCTACTTTCGGATCGGTGAAGTATATGTAATTGCAAGAAGGACAAACGCGTCGTGGTTTATCTCCAACGCACCGAGTTGCCAGAGATGTGGCGCAGATGGGACAGTAGGCTATTCGCTCAGGTGCACTTTCCGGGATGATGGTCTGCTCCTCTGAATGCGTCTATGAAGGTTTACCACTTGTTGAGTGATTACTGAGTTAGGTGACCTTTCAATATCCCCGGCCTTTTAAGGTCCCTTCTTAACTAGACGACGTAGTATCAGGGTTAGAAGGATGAAAAATATCACCGATAGACCTAGGAGAATCTCTGTTAGACGAAGATATCCAAGGCCGAATAGCGGGCCTTCATCCACATCACGCAGTGCTTCAGAGGTCTCCTCTTCAACTGTCTCCCGGACATCACCTGGAACCTCCTGACGATCATCCGCAGTCGAATCCTCAGCCACAATAGCTTCTGCCATCACCGGCGTTGGCTCGGGCATCTCTCGCAGGGTCGGAGTTACGACGACCGTCTGGGGAGTTGCCTCGCCGTCAAGGGCATCAGCCTCGGTGGTTTCTCGAATCTCGCCAAGAACCTGATCATCACGCTCTTGAGTAGCTACGACTGTCTGTGAAGCAGACAATGCTGCGGCGCGAGTTCCATTCTCTTCTCCAGCCACCTCGTTAGCCTGAGCATCTGAGGGGGAAATGAATGCGGTCTCTCCTTCACGCTCTGAGGGAGGTTCGTCAGCAGCCGGTGCCGATTCCTGAGCCATAAACGTCCCGGTCGGCTGCTGTGGTGCTGCTATTGATTCGGATTCGAGAACAGCTTCTTCGAGCCCGGCAACCTCTTCGACAGCTTCTTCCTCTGCCGGAACCGCGGCGACTATCTCTCCAGCAGCATCCGATCTTGGTGGCTGATCCTCGCTCTCAGCTACAAATCTCGCAGATGCCCCTGCTTCTTCGGCGACTTTCTCCGTAAGCTGAGCTAGCTCATCTGTACTGATGCTACTAGTGGAGAGACCAGACTCTGAGACGAATACATCGATTGATAGCAGAGTTATGAAAACGAACAGGGCCAGGACTGTAGCGAATCTCATGGCGGGGTAGAGTTGCAGGCCGGGTTGAGCGCTAGGACGACCGTAGAGGGAAGGATCGAGAGTAAAACTCCTTGGCGCCCTAACTCGAGGTAACTGGCTGATAGCCTCCTTAATTGTGCGCTGCTGTTCGAGATCGGCGCGAAGCGCGTCGTCACCATCCAGCCATTGTTCAAAACGCCGCCTATCTTTTGGCGAGAGGCTGTCGTCGAGATACGCCGTCAGAAAATCCTGACGCTTCTCTTTGTCCGATTTCGTCAAGTTACGCAAAAATACAAACATGGTTCTCTATGATTGATGACGATATTGAGCCGGCAATAGTTCCGTAAAGGTCTGCAGGCAATCTCTCAACTTTGCTCTGGCTCTACTCAGCCGTGACTTAACCGTTCCCAAAGAGACGGACAGCATGTCAGCTATTTCCTTGTAATCGTAGCCTTCCACATCACAAAGAACCGCGGCCACGCGCTGTTCATCCGGCAATTCCTCCAGGCAACTCTCAATTGCCAAGACCAATTCGGTACGTCCTCGTTGTTCCTCTGGTTGAGGGTTTTTATCACTGATCAGAAGCGAGGATGATTCGTTTTCGTCGGTTATCTCGTCAAGAGAGGATTGTTGCCTTCGTTTTCGCCGCCGCAGTTCATCGTAGCATGCATTTGTGACGATCCGCATCATCCAAGACTTGAAGCTTCCTCCGCGAAAACGTCCTAGTGCTTTATAGGCGGAGATAAAGGCATCCTGGCTGGCATCAGCCGCTGAAGCCGGATCGCCGAGGATCCGGTAGGCAACGTTATACACGGTATTTTGGTAGTGAAGGACGAGTGTATTATAGGCGTTGACATCCCCATCTTTGGCCTGCTTAATCAGACCTTGCTCATCCATATTATGTGTATCGCCAAATTGACAGAAGCAATTGCTTGTCTTATACTCTGACCGCTGGCCGAAGTGGCGGAACAGGCAGACGCGCACGACTCAAAATCGTGTTCCTTCGGGAGTGTGGGTTCGATTCCCACCTTCGGCATGAATCTACTTATGGCTGGCAATGATTATATGCCCCGCCACTGAGCAGGACAAGTGAAGGGTTACTCGCCGTAGGTGAGTAGCCCTTTTTCATTATTTCTGGGACTAGTCGGATTTGTACCCGATTCCGCGAGTTGAATAGTAACTGAGAATGAAGGTGGACAGACGAAGTTTCCTACGAGCAGTGGCTTGGATCGGTGTAGGCTTAATCCTTGGCGCTGGAGTTGGTCTCTTCCTTGGCTGGGTAGTCTGGCCCATTGAATTTTCCGATGCCGAACCAGCGGTAATGGAAGAGCGTTTTCAAGCGGACTACGCATTAATGATCGCCACCGTCTACTCAGAAGAATACGATCTATCGACTGCCCGTCGTCGTTTAACTGGCCTAGGTAAGGAAGACACGGGGCGTTGGGTTCTGGGTTTAGCAGTGGATCACATTCTCAATGGCGAGGTGGAATCTGAGATATTGCCGCTTGTGAAACTAGCCAATGATCTGGGACACTTTTCACCGATTATGGAGCCATATCTATCTCAGATCGAGTCGGAACAAGGATCGTGAAAAGTCGCAGGTTCGTTACCGGAACATCGTCTGAGCGTCAGCCAAGGCCTCGTGAACCAATGTTGGGCGCCGCCAGTCTCGTGTTATTCGGTTTGATATTCGGCTTGGTAGTTGGTCTGTACTACGCGTGGTTGGTCGAGCCTGTTAGCTATGTCGCCGCAGGACCATCTCGTCTGAGCGATGAGTACAAGGATGAGTATATCCTCTTGATCAGTCAAAGTTACGCAGCTGACGGCGATTGGGAGAAGGCGAGAAGACGTCTTGAGAATCTTGATGATCCAGATGTTGCTAGTACAGTAGCTTTGCAGCTCGAACGGTATCTTCGTAATGGCGAGCCTGCACAGATTCTAAATAAGCTGGCGATCGTAGCCGAGAAACTTGGTTCGCGAAGCTCCGCGGTGGCTCTTTTCGTTCCTATGCAAGGAGAACCGGTCTTGACGAGTCAATCACAAGGACGGGTTTCGCCCACCTCCACGCTGCTGCCAACGCCGACCTATACCAGTAGAGCCACCAGGTCGGCAGCCTCTTCACCCACACCTACTGCGAAACCCTCCTCAACGCCAGTACCTGTCTATAGGTTGTTGAAGCAGGAGCGAGTTTGCCGGCGAAACTCCCCGATCCCATTGATTGAGGTTGTCTTGTACGATGCGTTCCTCGAACCCATTCCAGGTATTGAAATTTTAGTCTATTGGGAAGGGGGGTCCGATCACTTTTTTACTGGATACCATCCAGAAAACGGGCTAGGTTACGGCGACTTTACCATGGAGCCCGAACTTGGATACAGAGTTGAATTAGCTGATGGAAGTACAGCTGTGGACGAGCTCCAAATAGAGAACTGTGGTGCGGAAATTGGGGGCCTTGCCGGGGGATGGCGATTAACGTATCAAAATACAGATGTACAGCAGGGTTCATCTGGACCCTAAGAGGCTGGCAGCTGGGGCTGAGAGGACCCATCGCTGGCCGCGCGTATTTTGATCAGCCAACCAATAGATCGATATCAGGCCGCCTCTTCAACGGATCCCCACTCATTTTCTTAGCTGCCTCAACCAAGCGGTTGGCAATTGCCGACAAGGACTCACCTGTTTCCGGATGAATGAGATCTGGCTCCAGTTCTGCGATGGGAACAATGACATGGAGATACTTGAGTAAATCGGGATCGGGAATATGGTGTTCCTTGTCTAGATCAAATACATCCTGATTAAAGAGGATCATATCTGCGTCGATGGTCCGAGGGGCGTTCTTATCAGAAGTTCGCGTCCGATTCAGCTTAGATTCAACCCGATCCAGGACATCTCGTCTGAAAACGGCCGGATCCAGAGATGACTCGACCGATGCAGCAGCGTTCAGAAAAGTGGGTTGGTCTATGAGACCGACCGGACAAGTCTCAATAACGCTTGAGATCGCCCTCACGTGGCTCCATTCTTTCAGATACTCTACGGCCGCCGGAAGATTTTTCTCCTTATCAATGTTTGAACCCAGCAGGATGATTATCCGATTCTTCATCGATGGTTTATCAAATCCGAACAATTTTTGCTACCTCCATCCCAAGGCTACCTGCAGCTAATAAGCTGGCTGTAAGCATTTTACTTATGAGTAGTCGCTCTTATCTCGGTCGATCTCGACACCGACTGACTTCGCAAACCGTAGCGCACCAGGTTTCTCCACCCGTATTATGACTCTTTGCACGTTGTAATCCAGAAGAATAAACCGGGCGATATCTTCCACCAATTTCTCCACGAGGAAATCAGACGATTCCTCAAGATGGGCAATGATCCGCTTCGTTATCGTTCGAT
>JBARZW010000223.1:0-131726 GCA_049650305.1 Promineifilaceae bacterium (SeqCode) | reverse complement strand
CCTTGCCTTGTCGTTTCTTTGGGCGGAACCGTCGTTTTGGCGTCTTTTGGGTTGCATTAGTAATACCTTTAAATTAGATCTGATGAATCTATATTTTCAAAATAATTGTATCGCTAATCCGCGCCTCGAAGGCACTAGCTGATACATGCGCCATCCGTATGATACACCAAGGAAGCTGAAACAACAACGATTATCGATGTCTGCGCCACCTTAACAGAGGGGGCTGGCTTCTGTTTGATACGTCCATGTCGTTTTAGGTTGTGCAAGAGCCGATTTGGTCGATGAAACGACATTCCGAGTTGAATATCACGTAGGGGACTAACTGTCGAGCGAATTTCGATTCCAGGTCCAGATTGACGGCAGAGTGATTATCAAGAATCATGCGGGACGGATTTGTAGGCTTCGCTTCGCGGACGAAGATCCGGTTCAGCACTCGCTAAATCCACAACTGTAGCACTTTCGGCATCCTTCCTCATTGACGACTGATGCCTCGCCACATTCTGGGCATAGATCACCAAAGAGCAAAGGACCGATCTGTTGTGGAACCTGGCCATTTGAAGAGGGTTCCGCGTCCCGGCTCTGGCTAAGATACTCGGTTAACGCCTGGGCAACGCCATCGGGCAATGAGAGGACGCGATTGGAACCAAATCCCAGGGGGCGCCCACCACCAATCCCGCCAAGTTGAATCACTACTTCTTTCATCCTATCACGGGGATGAATTTGCGATGACAATCTGAGTATGTAACTTATTAACCGGCCAATCGCTTCGGAAACTGCGGCGGTATCACTTCCCGCCTTAGATGTCTGTATAAACACCTCAAATGGATGGTAATGCCCATTTTCATTGATGGTAACATAGGTGTGGCCAAGTGGCGTTGTTACCCTATGGGTCTCACCTCTAAGAATTCCAGCTCTTGGTTTCTTAGATTCCGACCAAAGAGCGGCTTGCTTAGCGTCGCCTTCTTTGTTGTTTTTGGTAGCGTTGGTCTCCAGCACGACTTTCTCGCGAGAGCCCGTAACGTAGACCGTCAATCCCTTACAGCCAAGGCGCCAGGCCAATCTATAAGCCTTGGCCACGTCTTCCGTGGTGGCTGTCGCTGTAAAATTGCAGGTTTTGGAGATGCTATTATCAACGAAACGCTGTATGGCTGCCTGCATCCGGACGTGTTCCTCCGGTGTAATATCCGAAGCCACAACGAAAACATGTCTAAGGCCTTCTGGCAGCTCCTGAAGCTCCTGACAACTCCCAAACTCCGTTGCGTGGGCAATGATGTTTTCACGATCCGCCTGATCAACGCCTGCACTGGCCAATGCCTGATCGAACAATGGGCTGGTATATTGTAGTTCCAGGTCCTCGCCGTTGTCGTTAACATGCCGGACATACGCCAACGCGAAAACAGGTTCGCAACCGTAACCTTCGCAGCCAGCTACTGTGGCGATTGTTCCCGTGGGTGCTACGGTTGTCTGAGCTGCATTGCGAATGCCATGACTTCTGATTCCCTCAACCACAACATCCCAGTCGACTATCGGTCGAGCAAAGTCACTCGAATGGGGAATCATCGGCTCAGGAACAGACCATGATAAATCACCGGGATCGTAGATGCTACTGCTAATAGCAGGGAACGGTCCTCGTTCCCTGGCTAATTCGACACTTGTCAGCATGCAGTGATAACGAACAAATTCCATCACCTGCGAGGCAAATTCCTGGGCTTTCACCGATCCGTAGCGAACACCAACATGATACATTAGGTCGGCTAGTCCCATAATACCCAGGCCGATTCGGCGGGCTTGAAACGCAGCCTGCCTCAATTGTGGAACCGCGGGAACATAAGCGTTTGCCGTAATTACGTCATCGAGGAATCGCGTCGAAATCTTGATAGTTTCCTGAAGCTGTTGCCAATCCACCGAGTGATCGGGTCCAAAATGCTTAGCTAGATTTACCGACCCAAGGCAACAGCTTTCATACGGGCCAAGCCATTGCTCACCGCAGGGATTTGTTGCCTCCAATTGATAGAGCTTGGGAACCGGATTCGATCGATTCGCGGTATCCATAAAAAGAATACCCGGTTCTCCATTGTGATGGGCATACGTAATAATGAGGTCGAACAGCTCCCTAGCACGCACCGTTTCCCAGACTTCACCGTCCTGGGGATTGACCAGATCAAAATCATCGTCCCCTTCGACCGCTTTCATAAAATCATCGGTCAAGCCAACGCTGATATTGAAATTAGTAATCTTGTTTTCAGTGGTCTTGCACGTTATGAATTCGCGAATATCAGGATGAGAAACTCTAAGGACGGCCATATTTGCCCCACGACGCGTCCCGCCTTGGGCAATTTCGCCAAAAGCCTGGTCGTAAACACGGAGGAAACCAACGGGACCTGTCGCCTGGCCTGCAGAGGATTTCACGACCGCGCCTTTGGGCCGCAATCTGGAAAAAGAGAAGCCGTTTCCCCCACCAGTCTGCTGGATTAAGGCCGCATCGCGCAACGTCTGGAAAATGCCGGATTGGTCGCGTCCCATATCGTCGGTGATTGGCAGAACAAAACAAGCGGCTAATTGGCCCAGAGGAGTGCCTGCACCTGTGAATGTTGGGCTGTTGGGTAGGAAACGGATATCCGTCAACAACTCGTAGAATTGTTCAGTTGCTTCGGTGACATCACCGCCGGTTGATGCTTCGGCTGATGCCACGTGCCCTGCTACTCTGTAAAACATCTCCGCGATGGTCTCAACTGGTTTGCCGTCAAAACCTTTTCGAAGGAACCGTCTCTCAAGTACGGCAAGGCTATTCCCGGATAGCTCTGTAAAATGTTCGAACTCCTCTTTCCTGTCAACAACCGCGATGTCTGCCATACGACAACTCCAAATATAGACAGCTATACCACTACCAACTACCTCATAGTGTTAGACAACCGGTCGAAAGACCTTAGTCAATAAGCAGGTGATCGATCTCGTCCCGGATGGATTCCAGGTCATCTAGCCGCAAGTAGACTATCGCATAGCGTATGTACGCCACTTGATCTAGCGACTTCAACTGCTTTATCACCCGGTCACCAACAAGTCGACTTGGAACCTCAGATTTCCCCATTTGTTGAAGTTCCGCCTCTATCTCTCCAACGAGACGTTCAATATCTATCGCTGCGACTGGTCTTTTAGCGCAAGCCACCCGAATCCCAGCCATCAGTTTTTCTCTCGAGAACTCTTCTCGAATCCCATCTCGCTTTACCAACAACGGCGTTGCTAGAATCGCTCGCTCATAAGTGCTGAAGCGCTGGCCGCAATTTGTGCAAACCCGACGCCGTCTTATTCCGCCACGTGTATCATGACTCGTATCGATGACACGCGTCTTTTCATGCTCGCAATAAGGGCACTTCATGACAGAATCTTCTTTGTGCTTGTAAACATCACTTCAGGCGCAGAACTCCCATATATTGGACTCTGCTCTGTCGTCCCCCCTACATGTGGTACTCGAGAGGACGGCATTATAACATAGGCTTATACCCACGACAAGCGATTTCAACGTCTTCATCCTTAAAGAATCATACCTGTGTGAGCTGGATTCAAGGCCTGTTTTGAACCGTTCTACCTGGTCGTTTTTGGACGCCTAATACCTTGGTCGTTTACGAAGGAAAGTGGGTACATCCAAGTCGTTTATCCGAATCACTGGACGCTCGCTGTATTGTGAAGTCGGATTGTTATCGCTACGCGTACTGGCAGCGACAGATTCTGACTTGCGAACAGGTCGACCCGATGGAAGCTTTCGTTCAATGTGGTGACTTGTCAATGGACTGATTTGAGGCAAGGTTCGTTCAAAGCCGGTAGCTATGACCGTCAATCGAACCTTATCTTCCATCGACTCATCAATTACAGCGCCGAAAATCATGTTGACATCTGGGTGGGCCGTCTCCCGTATGATTGACGCAGCCTGGTTGATCTCATATAGACCAAGATCTGGACCACCTGTAATGTTAAACAAGATGCCACGCGCACCATCGATAGAAATGTCCAGGAGGCGGCTTGAGAGTGCCTGTTCGGCCGCAATGCTAGCTCTATCCTCACCGGTTCCTCGACCAACTGCCATAAGGGCAGCGCCGCCCATGGACATGATCGTCTTCACATCGGCGAAATCGAGGTTGATTAGGCCAGGAACGGTGATTAGTTCGCTAATACCCTGAATTCCCTGCCGCAAAACGTCATCTGCCATACGAAATGAGTCGACCAGCGTGATGCGCCTATCAGCCATTTCCAACAGCTTGTCATTCGGAATGACGATGAGCGTGTCAACCTGTTCTTTCAGCTTCTCGATTCCGGCCTCGGCTGCTTTTGACCGCTGTGCAGCTTCAAAGATAAACGGTCGGGTAACGACGCCGATTGTTAGAGCGCCCATCTCTCGGGCGACCTTAGCCACTAATGGTGTTGCTCCCGTTCCGGTCCCACCACCCATACCGGCGGTGATAAAAACCATATCGGAACCCTCGAGCATGGACGTCAGCTCATCTAATGACTCTTCGGCTGCCCGTTCTCCGACCTTTGGATCGCCGCCCGCCCCCAGACCTCGTGTTGTCTTATCGCCTATTCGAAGACGTCGCGATGCACGACAATGCATCAGGGCCTGTCCATCGGTATTCAAGGCGATGAATTCAACACCCCCGATGCCTTCATCTATCATGCGGTCAACGGCGTTGCTTCCTCCGCCTCCTACGCCTACAACTCGTATCAGAGCCGTGCTTTCGACTTCAGGCATGGGTTGTAGGGTCTTTGCGTATTCTCTTTCTATTTTCTTGGTACTCATGATCCATCCTCTCCTAACCATTAAGACCCATTAATCGATAAAAAAGCAATCTATTTCGCCAATCTATTCATCCTTAACCGGGTAACAAAGCCTTGAAAATCCCGCCGATTTTCCTTCCTATTTCACCTTGCCGCGGCCTCGGTCGATAGAGGTTATGTCCGCTGGTTGCCCAGCGAAGGAGGCCTACGCTGGTTGAAAAAGCTGGACTATTCAAGGAGTCGACGAGGCCGACCAGATTCTTCGGCTTGGCGACTCGAGCAGGGACGCCAAGTACGCGTTGAGCAACGTGGTTGATGCCCCTAAGCAGAGCAGATCCTCCCGTAAGTACGATGCCTGCCGGGAGCAAACCCTCATATCCCGATCGCTTAATCTCTTGAAGGATAAGTTGGAAGATCTCTTCCGCACGGGCTTCAACGACGTAAGCAAGGTCCTGCCGGCCGACTTGGATTTTCTCGCCGCCAAAAGGCTCCACCGCGAATACCACACCCGGATCTATTTGGTCAGGTCTACAGTCACCGTATTTCAATTTCACTTCTTCGGCTATGTCAAAGGGAACGCGTAGACCGATGGCGATGTCATTTGTAATGTGAAATCCTCCGACCGGGATTACCCTTGTATGCCATACCACGCCTTGTTTGTAGAGAGCTATATCGGCGGTGCCACCTCCGATATCGGCGATGATGACTCCCATCTCCATCTCTGATGGATCTAGAATCGCCTCCGCTGATGCCAGGGCGTTTAGGACGAACTCCTCAACCTTGAGGCCGACATTATCCATTGTCTGGCTAAGGTTCATTAACGCGGGAGTCGCGGCCGTAACGATGTGCGCTTCAACCTCAAGCCGATAGCCATGCAAGCCAACTGGACTGCGTACCTCTTCCTGATCATCGAGCGTATACGTTCGGGGCACAATGTGGACGATTTCACGGTTGTGGGGAATGGATATCGCCTGGGCGGCATCCAATGCCCGTTCGATATCCTCATGGGAGACACCACTGCCATTTCGGCCGATTGCCACAGCGCCTCGATTGTTCGTTGAGCTGATATGTTCACCCGCCATACTGACGAAAGCTTGGGACAAATCGTAGCCCGATGTCTGTTCGGCCTTCTCAACGGCAAGGGCGATGGGAACAGTCGCCTGAGCAACATCAATGATCATGCCCTTCCGCATTCCCTCGGCTTTCTGCTGACCAAGGCCGATTATCTGCATTTGACCGTCGCGGATTTCTCCAACAAGAGCGCAAACCTTTGTTGTTCCAATGTCAAGACCAAAGATAATACCGTCCATAATAAAACCTCTACATAAATTGGTGTTCAGCCATGATCGATTTGAGTGCCATCATCTTCAAATGCCACGAAGGTCGCGATCGCTTCGAAATAAGTTTCTTCAATAAGAGCCATCTGGTGACCTTGGTCATTCATGAGTCACTTCAACAAAATCTCGGTGGCAGGTGGATATATGCGTCGACCTCATGACGCTGGTTCAGCCATGTAATGAGGTTTCGCCTGGTTTCTGACACTCACATACGATATGTTGAGTCCACGTTCAAGCAGCTCATCAATAATCGTCTCGTAGACTACAATCTTCTGTTCCATATCCGTCCCGGTGCCAAAATGCCCACGCCAACCTCGCCCGTCCTCGTAACTTAAACCTGTGCCAGGCAGGTAGTGGAGGAGATCAATATTTGGGCGCAGTTCTTGGAGCTGAAGCGCACCATTCAAAATTGACTCATCAATAATCCCATTGTCCTTGGCTTGGGTTCTTTGTTCGGAATCAATGACAAGTAGTCCTGGTACTGTTGACCTGGCTGGCAGTAATTGTCCTGACTCATTAATCCAGTAGGTTCTTCCAGCCTGCTTCCATATGGCAATAGGCGTGTCTTCTCCAACCTGTATATTGACCTCATTAGGCCACTGCAAGGTGACCGTCGCCGAAATTACACCAGGAATCTCGTTGATCCTGCGCGCTGCCTCTGAAGGATCGGCTGAGAAAATATGGCTTCCTTCTAAACCACTTGCTTCAACGATCTCTGATTCCGGTATTGACCTCGAACCAAGCACTGGGATTACTGATAGATAGAAGTTACCGTTCTGCCCGATTAACAAAAGTGCCCAGATGCATATAACTAGCAAAGCAAGGCTGATCCAACGGGAGGTAATGGCCAGATTCTTAAAAACTTCCAATGGAACCTGGATCCGGCGGTCATTTCGCCTCTTTCGCTTCTTCGCAGCCGGTGGCACAACTATCTTGGGTAACGCCAGGGTGCTGGTCTTCTGTACACGTCGAATCTTCGGCTGTTTTCGTAATCTCCTGCCTTGATGTCTTGATGAACGCATCATAATTTCTTAACCCATAGTTTGCGTACTACAAATAACAGTTCGAACTGTTCGATTACTGACTCTCTGCCCTGGACTCATAAGTAGTTTCTAGGTCAGCTTTCGTCTCAAATCTCTCTAGTGCCAATTCTATTAGGCGATCAAGTAATTCGGGATATGGAAGCCCTGAAGCCTCCCAGAGCTTGGGATACATCGAGATCCTCGTGAAACCCGGTATCGTGTTTAGTTCGTTTATAAATACCTGGCCGTTGTCCCTATCTTGCAGGAAATCTGCTCGAGCCATTCCGGCACAATCGATGGCCCGAAATGCCTTTACTGCAAGATCTCGAATGGTGTCGGCAAGCTCTGCTTCAAGGTCGGCCGGAATAATCAGCTCTGATTCCTCCTCAGATCCTGGATCAAGCATGTATTTGGCTATGTAGTCGTAGAATTCACGCCGAGGCCGAATTTCTCCAACGATACTTGCAATAGGTTTGTCGTTTCCAAGTACCGAAACCTCGAGCTCACGTCCATTAATGCCTTGCTCAACGACCAGCCTTCGATCGTATCGAGCAGCCTGCTGTAATCCTTCATCCAGTTCTGCTCTGTCGTTACATTTACTGATGCCGACGCTTGAACCGAGGTTGGCCGGTTTGGTGAACATCGGATAGTTCAGGGCCATCTCTAACCGGTCAAGGATGGCATCTTTATCTTGTTTCCATTCGGAACGAAGAACCAGAGACCAAGGCAAGAGCGGAATGCCGTGGGCTGTCATGACCGACTTAAATATCGCCTTGTCCATGCCGACGGCCGAACCTACAACTCCGGCGCCGACATAGGGCAATCCGGCTAGTTCAAGGAGGCCCTGCATTGTTCCATCTTCACCATAAGGACCGTGAAGAACCGGAATGATGAGATCTAGCTCGGTTACCGCTTTCAGGCTTGTCTGCCTTGTCTTTATCATCTCGAGCTCTAGTAGCCCCGAAGATTGTGGATCTGGAAGCAAGGTAACTGGTCGACCAACATCTTCTAGGCCTGATTCAAGAGCCTTAGCTACATCTCCTGTTAGCCATCGGCCTTCTTTGGTTATGCCGATCATGACCACCTCATATTTATCTGGATTGAGAGCGGAGATGACCGAGCTGGCAGACATCAACGACACATCATGTTCACCCGAACGACCTCCGAGGATAACGCCGACGCGCAACCTCCTTCTATCGGGTCTAGTTTCGCCTTCTTTCTCAGCCACCAGCTTGCTTTTCCATTCCTCTTGCTACCTGCCAGACTTATCTATGCAGGTATTTATTTCGTTTCATAACCATCAAAACCCCAATCGCCAATAAGCTCCACTTCCAGGTCAAGCTCGACACCAAATTGCTCTCGCACCGCATTCCATGCTTCGGCGATGAGAGCCCGGACATCCTCGGCGGATGCTCCCTGGTCGTTGACGAAGAAGTTCGCATGTTTCTCTGATATGTGCGCACCGCCGATTCGGAATCCTTTAAGCCCCGCCGCTTCTATCAAGTATCCTGCGTAGTAGTTCTCCGGATTCTTAAACATCGATCCGGTGCTGGCTCCACCCGGTTGCGTTTGTTTCCGGTGGGCGATGAAGCCATCAGCCCGGGCTACCAGAACCTCGACCGGCTCTGGCTTTAATTCCAGTTCAGCCGATAACACCACCCTGCGGGGACGTGGTTCAATCTGCTCTTTCTTTAGGATGCTGTACCTGTAGCCGTATTCCATTTCTTCATTACTGTAAATACGAAGACCAGTTCCCGGTTCCCAGACGGTCGCTGCTAAGAGCGTGTTGTTCATATCGCCGCCGTGTGCGCCGGAGTTTCCGACGACCGCTCCTCCCACAGTTCCCGGAACACTGACTGCCCACTCAATGCCGCCAAGACCCTTGACAATGCATTGCCTGGCAAGTGATGATATGTTCACACCCGATTCAGCCGTGCACACTACGCCATAGCCCGTATGCCTAAAGTTAACGCCCTTGGCCTTATTGAGGATAGCCAACCCAGCAAATCCTTTGTCAGCTACAAGGACATTGGATCCTCCTCCAAGAATGATGTATTGGACATTCTGGGCATAGGCCAGCTCGATCGCTGTTAGAAGCTCGGTAGTGTTGTTAACAATCACCAGCATTTCCGCCGGACCACCGACACGGGCTGACGTAAAGCGATCTAACGGCTCATTTACTCTGAAATTTTCGTCAAAGACCTCACGAAAGCGCATCTGTATCGCTTCGAGCACTGTAGTTTCCAGTTCCATTCCGTTGCTTTCCATCTGTTAACAGGCCTCCAATTAGATTCAACCAGCGAATCAGCCTTTCAGGTATTTTAATGACTATCGTTAGAAGATACGGATCCGTTCACATTACCATTGGCCGAGTTACGGTTTGCTACGCGACTTTGCAGGACCTGTAGCACGGCATCGCCAACAAGGTAACCGTCGCCAGCCGTAAGGGTGATGACTACATCTCCCGGCCTGATCCGATCAAGAATATAAGCAACCGTCTCATCAATGCCACCAAAATGTCCCGCGTTATCGTGCTCAATCGCCTCGACGACGGTATTCGCATCGATGCCTAACGTATCCTTCTCTCGGCTTCTGAAGATATCGAGGACGGCAACAATATCGGCATCGTTAAACGACGTAGCGAATTCATTCTGCAACATCTTGGTACGGCTATAGGTGTGCGGCTGCCAGACAGCCCAGATGCGCCGGTCTACATAGCGTTGTCTTGCTGCTGCGAGTGTCGCCCTTATCTCAGTCGGATGGTGCGCGTAATCATCGATAATAACGACGTCACCGGCTTCACCCATTATCTGGAAACGGCGACCAATGCCGTTGAAGTCGGCTAATGCCTTCCTTATGGTGTTGAAATCGATTCCCAAATTGACTGAGACGACTATTGCGGCCAGCGCGTTCAACACGTTGTGTTCGCCAGGAACGCGTAGGCGGGCGAGCCCGACGGTGTCCTCATTACGCTGTACAAGAAAATCTAGACCTCCAAGATGGTTTTGTCTCAGGTCTACAGCTCTCCACATCGCCGTTCCAAGTCCGTAGGTTTCGATGTTGACGCCAAGAGGGCTTATTCCATTTGCCAACTCGAGAGCATTCGCGTCATCCGCGCATACGATAAGCATCCCATATTCTGGTGTAAGGTAAGCAAACTGTTCGAATGCAGATTGATACGCATCGACTGTCGGAAAAATGTCTGGATGATCGAACTCGATGTTCGTGATAATGGACATCGTAGGTCGTAAACCTAAGAACATATAGTCGTATTCGTCGGCTTCGACGATGAAATGGATTCCATTTCCAGCATGCCCATTTGTGCCAAACAGGGGAAGAACGCCACCCACTATCACCGATGGATCCAGATCTGCCTCAACCAAGATCTGGGCAATCATTCCTGTAGTTGTAGTCTTGCCATGCGATCCTGCGACGGCAATCCCATAACTATCACCCATTAGATCGCCTATCAGATCCGCACGTTTCACCACTGGCACTCCCGCTTCTTTGGCGGCTACTACCTCTGGATTTAGAACCGGAATTGCTGATGATACGAGCAACGCATCCGCCCCTTTCCAATTGTCGGCGGCATGCCCTATATATATGGTCGCGCCAGCTTCCGCAAGCTCGTCTGTCAACTCGTTTCTCTGTAGATCAGAGCCACTTACGATAAAACCTTTACCGAGCAGAACACGCGCAATCGCTGACAGACCGAAACCGCCAATACCCACCAGATGTATATGGCTTCCGGGGTCTAGTTCACCGATTAACCGGCGATCTTTTGAGATGGTCATTTCCACCATGCGCCTCGCTAGTAAAGGTCTCTCTCGATTCTCAGGCAGTCGCCTGCTACAGAATCACGACTATCACGAATAGGAAGATTAGAACTACCAATAATGGAAGCCAGGGCACGAGGAACGGAATCGGTAGATGCGTCAGTAGGAGTTCCTGACCGGGGGCCTCAATCACCGGCCTGATTATCATTGGATCAAAAGCATATGGAAAGTTGGGTGGCAATCGCAGCCAGCCGTCCGGCGTGATCTTGTACTCGAGCAAGGACCACAATGTTCCTACTACCATGTAACCATTCAAGGCGCCAAAAATCAGGCCAAGTAATCGCTCCTGGATGGTTTCTCGAGGTGTAATGCGGGATCGAATCAGAACGACTCCCTGGTAACTAAAGAAGGCGATTAACACATGGATTCCACCAAGAATCATGAATTGGCGCCGCATTTCTGATAGAAAATCCGCTTCGTCAGCTCCCACGCCGACGCCACCTACGAGCCTGACAAAGAGGTGCCCAAAGGTATTTATCGCAAATAAGGAGAGCACGAGGCCAGCCATGGCGATGACTTCCTTGCTCCAGCCTCGTACAGCACCGATTGTGGCGAATAAAATAATGCTAATCCAGAAGAGCGCAAATAGATTGATCATTTGACTGCACCTTGCCCAATATCTATCAATAACCGAGCCAACTTGGTGGCTGAATCCGGTACGTCCAACCTTTCAGCGGCGGCCGAGATCTCATCATGAAGGATTTCATCGAAGAGAGGTCCAAGAACTGTCTCTACCAATTTCTCCATCAAGTCCTCGTCTCTCACACTGATCGCAGCTCCCCTTTTTTCCAAGTAGTCGGCATTGACCTTTTGATAACGCCAGGCATATGGATAGGGAACCAAAATGGCTGGGAGCCCAAACGCGGGGCATTCACCGAGCATACTAGCCCCAGCCCTCGCTAATACGAGATCGGCTGAACGAAAGGCCATCCCCATTTCCTCGTGAAGATATGGGTAGGCCCGATAATAATTCTGTTGATCCTCTGGTAATGAATCTCTGTTTTCCTTGACCTCTGCCCAATCCAGCATGCCGCTTATGTGAATCACCTGAATTCGGTCAAGTAATATCGGTAGGCCAGCTAATAGAGCCCGATTGATGCTGCGGGCTCCGCGACTACCACCGAAAACGAACAGAGTAGGTCTGTCGCGCTTCAGGTTAAATTGAGCTAATGCCTCGTCCTTGCTGATGGATGTTGCTTCGCGCAATGTGCGTCTGACCGGGTAGCCTGTAACGATTCCCTTTCCTGGCTTAAAGAAGCTCAGCGAAGCCTCGGTTGTGCAGGCCACTCGTTTGGCAAAGCGACTCAACTCGCGTATCGACATCCCCGGCTCAACATCAGGCAAAAAGATGACTGAAGGCACGCGCCGGAGCCATGCCGCAGTGGCCACTGGGGCGTTGACATAGCCACCAGTCATGAACAATGCATCCGGCTTAAAGGATCCAATTATGCGGCTGGCCTTTCCTAGGCTCCAGGCCAGTTTAGTAAGATTCACCACGCGTTCTCTCCAGGGTACGCCAACTATGGCGCCTCCGACTATCGTCTCAAGGCGAAGGTCGTTCTTGGGCACCAGAGATTCCTCAATCTCTCCCTGAGTGCCTATCCAGAGAATATCGTCTTTAGGTATACCCATTTCCATCAGTTCATCGACGACGGACAGAGCTGGATAAATGTGCCCGCCCGTTCCGCCTCCGCAGACCAAGATCTTCACGAATCGTCTCTCGTATCGGCTTACGTCCCTGAACCTTTACATTTAATGCCGCGTCTCTCGAGATGTTCAGCAGAATAGCCACACCTATCAGCGAAATCGCCATCGAGGATCCGCCGTAGCTCAAGAAAGGCAGTGGCATACCGGTAAAGGGAACGATAGCCACAATGACCGCCATATTTATCAATGCCTGAAAAGCTAGCCAGCAGGTGATACCCAAGGCCAGCAAGAATCCGTATCCATCCCGTGCATTCAAAGCAGTCTTAATCCCACGCCAAGTCAAAAGACCAAAAAGAAGAATAACTAATAAACAACCGAGTATGCCAAGCTCCTCACCGAGAATAGCGAATACTCCATCAGTATGAGCAGCGGGCAATGGCCCGAACTTCTGAGTGCTTTCACCTAAACCGACACCCAGAAAACCCCCTGTAGCTAGAGCAACCACCGATTGCTGGACGTGCCATCCACCCTGGATGGGATCTATCAAGCCCTGTTTATAGTAGTCAATTCTTTCAGCCGCGTGTGGCAGCACATTTATGAGGAACAGAAAGATCGCACCACCCATGACGCCGGCTATCGCAAACTGTCGCAGGTCTGCACCGGCGATGAAGAAGAGCGTAAATGCAATACCAGCGATCAGTACAGACGTACCCAAATCTGGCTGTAGCACGATAAAGGCGCATACCACACCGGTGATCAAAGAAAATGGTATCAACCCATAGGTAAGGTCCCTTATTCGGTCGCCTTTTGACGATAACCAATGGGCTATATATAGAATCGTTGCTACCTTCGCGATCTCAGACGGTTGGAAAGAACCCGCGTACAAACCTCGCCGTGCTCCAAAAATCGCTTCGCCAAATAGGAGTACGAAAAAGAGCATAGCAAGTGTGCCAATCATCATAAATACAGAGCCGCGTCGTAGAATCTGGTAATCAAATTGCATAAAAATGATTATTCCGACGATACCAATGGCCATGGCGATTAGTTGTCTCTGAATGAAGTAGGTGGCATCCTCATATAAACGCAGGCCATAGTCGAACGTCGTGCTATACGCCATCAGCATTCCGACAACCAGCAACCCTCCAACCGACAACGCTAACCAGTAATCGAATTGGAATACCTGTCCTGGTCGGGCACGAAATCGATTTTTTCGTATTACCTTCAACGCTGTCATTTATACATTCCCACGTTAGATCGCCACTTCAGACTTTTCTGAAGCAGCAGCGAAATTGTTAACTAGCTCTCGGAAAAAGCTGCCTCGCTCGGCGAAGTTCGAGAAGGCATCAAAACTCGTGCCGCCTGGCGCTAGCAGTACGATATCCCCTGGAACGGCCATGCGGTTCGCTTGCCGAACGGCTGCTTCCATACTCTTTGCTGGTCTGATCTCCGCCATTTGGGTCGAGGCAATCTCTTCCGAGGCGGCTTCCAACTTTGATTGCAATAGGTCCGCTAGTTCGCCAAAGAGGATTACGACCCTGACATTCATAATCACGCTGCGCGCCCAATCGTCCCAGACCATATCCTTGTCGCGACCACCGGCGAGAAGCACGATCGGTTCGTTGAAGGAATCAATCGCAGCGATCGCCCTCTCAGGCGCAGTGGCAATTGAATCATTGATGTATTGAACTCCGTTGATGGTCCGGACTTTCTCAAGCCTGTGTTCTACACCCTCGAACGTGGCGATCGCTTCTCTGATTGTCTCAGCGTCCACGTCCACGGAGTCGGCCAACACGGTGCTGGCGAGCACATTCAGTATATTGTGCCGGCCTGGCAGTGGAATCAGATCTAGGTCAAGGACGGCCCTTTCGCGAGAGCCGTCTCGGAGCCAGATTTTTCCATCGCGGACGATGGCTCCATCATCTACGTTCTTTTCGAGACTGAATTCTCGGAGTCTGCTCTTTATAGAGCTCCGCAAAGCTGAAGCACCCTTATCGTCTGCAGAAAGGACTGCGACGTCTTCGGGTTTCTGATATCGAACAATGTTGGCTTTGGCTGATGAATAAACCTCCATCGATCCATGCCGGTCTAAGTGGTTAGGTGTGACATTTAACACAGCCGCCACCGCAGGACTCTTTGTCCATAGTTCCAATTGGAAGCTGGATAATTCCTGAACTACCACGTCATCTTTCCCGATTGAGCCTAGTTTTGCGATAAGGGGTCGTCCAATATTTCCACCCACCCAGGAGGTCCGTCCCGAGGCTTGCACGATGGAACCAGTTAGAGCCGTGGTAGTTGTCTTGCCTGCAGAACCAGTTATCCCAATCATCTTCGATTCAGCGCGCTTGAAAAATTCAAACGAGTCATTCGTTACCTGGATGCCTCGCTCTCGAGCCTCTTTAACTATCGTAATATCCGATGGAACGCCGCCACTGACCGCCAGGACATCGGCGCCTTCAAGCAGTGAAAGTGGATGTGCTCCAAATACAAATTCCATGTTAACGTCAGCCATTTCGTCGACTATCGCTCCAGCCTTGTCGAGTGGCAATAAGTCAGAGGCAACCACGTCTGCACCAGCCTTGGATGCAAATCTCGCCAGAGCTTTTCCTTGTCGAGCTAGGCCTAGTATCACAACACGTTTCCCGTAAAATTCATCTCTCATATTCGATGAAGAACCGCTTTCATCATGCATCTAGATAAGAGCCAAGGCGATCCCAACCATCGCACCCAAGAGGGCCACCAACCACCAGCGCTGCACGATCTGAGTCTCGCTCCATCCAATTAGGACGAAGTGGTTGTGTAGAGGAGACATCTTGAAAGGTCGGAGATCGCGACCCAGAAAACGGCGGCTTAGAACCGCCGATCCAACTTGCAGAATTACCGATAGTGTCGTCGCCACCGGCACTAGGGCGATCAGCGGCAGTATGAGCCATTGATTGGTCATCAGCGCGACAACTCCCAAGGCGCCACCAAGAGCCAGAGAGCCAACATCTCCCATAAACATCTGGGCTGGATGGGCGTTGAACCACAAGAATGCGAATGTGGCGCCAACGACAATAAAACTAAAAGCGAGCAAAAACTGCTGATTTTGCAGAAAAGAAATGATTCCATAGGCGGCGAAAGCCGTAGCGCTGATGATGCCCGCTAAGCCATCTAGCCCATCCGTTAAATTGATCGCATTTGCCGTTGCGACAATGATAAAAACCGCGATCGGCAAGTACCAAATACCGATGTCGATGAGAACAGGAATGGTCGGAATCGCGATATAGCCGTGGAAATCGTTTACGCGCCAGTACAATAGGACGGCAGCCAGGATTGCAATCGCCAACTGGTACCAGATCTTGTATCGTGCCAGCATGCCCACACCTGGTCGTTGTCTGAATCCCTGGTAGTCGTCTATCGCGCCGAGAACAGCATAAAAAACCATTACTCCCAAGGGAATAATCACACTTTCTGCGATCTCCAGATTCCGGACCATCTGGACGATGCTTACGGTGATGCTAATAATCAGGACCCAGGCTACGATTAAAATCCCACCCATCGCCGGCGTGCCCATCTTGCTCTGATGTGTCTGCGGGCCTTCGATGTGAATCTGCTTTCCAAGCCGCAGGCGGCGCATCACCTCAACCAGGGGACTTCCCCAGATGACAGCCAGCAAGAAGGTCACACCGCCGAGAGTTAACGCGTAGGCCATTAATCTTCTCCCAGGGCGGCGACGACCTTATCAAGTCGCGCTCCGTGCGAGCCTTTGACCAGTACCATGTCTCCAGATTGGATAATGTCTTCAAGTACTTGAATGGCTTCAGCTGAATCGTCAGCGAGATAAACATCCGCGGATGGCATACCGGCTGATATTGCTTCCTCCCCTATCAATCGACCTCGTGAGCCGACAGCTACCAGCAAATCAGCGACGCCCAATGTTCGCCTTCCAACCAGTCGATGGGAGGATTCTTCAACGGGTCCCAGTTCAAGCATGTCGCCTAAAACGGCAATACGGCGGCCTGGCAAGTCAGACAGCAAATTTAGGGCAGCCATTGCCGACTCCGGACTTGAATTATAGGTATCGTCCAGGATCACACTTCCCCGTGGACCGGGAACTGCGACAAGGCGTAGTTGCGATGATAGGTCTCTCAATCCGGCTACTATTTCGTCCCACGATAATCTTTCTACCAACCCAACAGCCGCGGCACGTAACGAGGTATGAACGCTATGCCTGCCCAGCAGAGGTACATGTATACTCAGACGGTCGCGTCCGCTGTGTAGAACGAAGCTGATTCCCTCTAATCCCATCGAATCGATATCGTCAGCCCATAAATCTGCTTTCTGATCTAAGCCATACGTAAACACGCGGGCCTTGGTATGGGCTGCCATGTTCATCACCAAGGGATCGTCCATATTGAGAATGGCCACACCTTCGGGTCCAGGAGGGAGTACCTCAACCAGTTCTCGTTTCGCATCCGCGATCGCCTCGATCGTCCCCAGCCACTCCATGTGCACAGAGCCAACGATCGTGACTACGCCTACCTGGGGTTTGGCAAGCTCTGCCAATCGACTGATCTCGCCTTGTGTGTACATACCCATTTCTAGGACCGCGTACTCGTGCCATGGTCTCAGACGCAATAAAGAGAGAGGAAGGCCGATCTCGTTGTTATAGTTTCCTTCGGATTTTAGTGTGCGATGCCTCCGGGATAGTACAGCGTGAGTCAACTCTTTGGTCGTGGTTTTTCCCACACTGCCGGTTATGCCTATAACCCGAAGGTCAGGAAAACGAGCACGCCAGGCTTGCCCCAAACACTGAAGCGCATCCAGCGTATTTTCGACCCGAACGCAGATAGGAGTTTCCGCTTGATCCTCTGGAAGAAATTCTCCCCCAATAGCTGATCGCGCATCGACTGTCCAATACTCTTCGCTAATCGGTCGATCGATTAAAGCGACACGTGCGCCTCGCTCGAAAGCGTCCGCTATGAAATCATGGCCATCATGCTGGTCGCCCGAAAATGCTACAAACAGACTATTCGGCTCGGCATCACGGCTGTCGATCACAACCGAAGAGATATCTGGCTCCTCTCCTGTGGGAGTATATTCTGTTAATGTCTCAAGAATAAAACCAAGCGATTGCATAAGAAGTTAGTTAGGGTTTGCCCTAGCCTCCCTGCGACCTTGCCGCGAGAATATCTCTTTGAAGCCTTACTTCATCAGGTGGAATATCGAGCAGGATCACCAGTTCCTTCGCAAGTTCGGCAAACACTGGAGCAGCTACCACAGAACCCCATGGTGATGTCTCAGGCCGGTCAATTTTCACCAACACAATTAGCTCGGGATCATCAGCAGGTAACCAACCGATAAATGAAGCGATGGTATCAGACGGGTGGTAGATTCCCCCTTCCGGTATCTGTGCCGTACCCGTCTTTCCCGCGACCGTATAGCCTTCTAACTGTGCACCAAACACTTCCGTGCGGACGGCATTGACAGCCATCGCTGTCAGCTGATAGGCGGTCTGTTTTGACACCGGACGGCTAATAATGGTGGGCTCCCTGGAATATACTTGACCGTCTTTGTGGATCTCTTGGACGAGATACGGCTGCATGAGATAGCCATCGTTGGCCAGCGCCGATGCGGCTGATAACATTTGCAAGGGTGTCACGGCTAATCCCTGGCCAAAAGCGTTTGTACCAATATTCGTTTCCGTCCAATTAGAGTCGCCGGGCAGAGGCAATTGCCCACCTACTTCAGCCATCAAATCAATGCCTAGAGGTCGACTGTAACCGAACCGTTGGAAATAGTTATAGAGTGTGTCCGGTCCCATCCAGGTGGCTATTGTCGCTGCGCCAACGTTGAGCGAGTGGGAAAGTAATCCGGTCATGTCCGTTACACCGTACGCGCCACGATCCCAGTTATACATTGGATTGCCACCGACGAAGACGACACCAGTATCGTTGTAGGTTGTTTGAGGGGTTACCGTACCGGAATCGAGGGCGGCTGCCATGGTGATCAGTTTCATTACCGATCCGGGCTCATACTGCTTGCTTATTGCCGGATTAAGCAACAGGCCGTCCTCGGCATCGAAGTATTCGTAGGGCTGGTAACAGGGAAGATTGGCCATAGCCAAGATAGCCCCGGTTCGCGGATCCATAACGATTATAGTTCCACTCTCGGCTCCGGATTCCTCAATAACTGTTCTGAGCTGTTCCTCGACTACATATTGGACCGTCCGGTCGATCGTCAGAACTAGGTCGGCTCCTTCCCTGGCTATAACACCCGTCTGTTCAGTCAGCGGCGAGATGTTCATCCATATGCTCGCGGCATCGCCTTCTAGCTCAGACTCATAGTAGCCTTCGAGACCGCTGCCGCCCTCATTTTGGAAATCGACGTAGCCTAAGACATGACAAAGAAGATCGTCTTGGGGGTACATGCGGCGGGGCAAGGAATCCAGTTGAACCTGGTCATACCCGAGAGACCGTATCTCTTCCGCAACATCCGGTCCTACGCGACCAGCCAGCACGACAAAAGAATCTCCTGAGTTCAAATTGCCCAGGAGTTCGTGCCGTGGCTTCCTTAAAATCGGCGCCAGTTCAGTGGAAATCTCCTCGCTATTTGACACGAAGACCGGTGAGACACCGACCTGGTAATCGCTCCCGTTTCCCACAATAACAGCCATGTTCCTATCGAGTATCAATCCGCGGTCTGGATGGTCGGTAACATTGTGATTCTGAATAATTCGGCTTAATTCAGCGACCTGGTCCGCGCTAAAGAATTGAAATGATATGAGGCGCAAGATAACAACAACGATACCAATTATGAGTCCGGCACAGATGACAAGAAGTCGGCGCTGCTGGCTCGAGTTCATTCTGCTTCTCCTCGACCAAGGCTTCCGATCCGGGAGGTCAGGGTGCGGAAGACCGCCTCGATGGCTGAATCAATGGGAACTGGTTCCGGCTGTGGATCTACTAACTCCGAGGGGTACCTCCGGGGTGGGAAATCAAGGATGACTAAATACTCGATTTCCTCAGGAACCGCGCGCGCAAATCCCAACTTATCCGATTCTTCGTTCAGCCTCTTTAGGGATTGAGCCTCGGCTATTTCGAGTTCCAGAGTGGTGTTTTCTCGTTTGACTTCATTTAACTGATATTGCAGGCCTTGAACGGTCCTTCCCACCCGGGCTATATCACTTGTCTGGTGTAGATAGATGGCTCCAAGCACAGCAGCAAGCGCAAGGAGGACGGCCCAACCTAAAGCGGCTTGTGCCTCGGTAAGCCAGGCGAGTTTCCTTCTCCTTTCTTTCTTCGACTTTGGTCTTGGTCGGACTACATGTGCGCTCATGCGATCACCTCGGCAACTTTTTCGGCAACCCGCATGCGGGCACTACGACTTCGTGGATTACTCTGCACCTCAGCTTCCGCTGGTCTGATTACTTTACGATGGACTGCCCGAACAACGGGTCGGGCATCACATATGCAGACCGGATACTCCGGTGGGCAGACACAATCTCGGCTCTGCTCTCGGATGAAATGTTTCACTATCCGGTCTTCCAGAGAGTGAAAACTAATAACCGCCAACCTTCCGCCAATCTTCAGGACATCTATCGCGGCTGCAAGTCCTTTTTTCAGGGTTTCAAGTTCGTCGTTAACTGCGATTCGAAGTGCTTGAAAAATTCGTGTGGCTGGATGAATCTTTCCGCGTGTGCGACTCTCCTTCAGTATCAGGTCGGCTAGCTGAAGGGTCGAATCGATCGGCCGTTCCCTGACAATGGCTCTAGCAAATCGTTTACTTTCACGCACATCGCCGTATCGCCAGAGAATATCGGCGATACCTTCTTCGGGCATCGCGTTTATGAGGTCGGCTGCTGTGCTTCCACGACTGGTATCAAAGCGCATATCCAGCGGTCCATCCTCTTGGAATGAAAAACCTCGTTCACTATCTGCAAGTTGCATGGATGACAATCCAAGATCCATTAAGACCCCATCAACACCAGACATGCCGATTTGAGAGGCAACGATGGCCATCTGCTCATAACTGGCGTTTACCAGAGTTACTCGATCCTTGAACTCTGCTAATCGCTGACGCGCAAATTCTATAGCCATCGGGTCACGGTCCAGGGCCACTACGATTCCGTCCGGCGCGGATGCTTTTAGGAGGCCAAGAGCATGTCCTCCAGCGCCCACGGTCGCGTCGATATAGCGAGACCTTCCGCCCGGTTGCAGATAATCGATTACTTCTTGATAAAGTACTGGCTTGTGCATGGCTTGTACGGTCTAACCCTCGACATAGTTACGAGCTTTGCCTAAGCAAATGCCCGCTCTTCATCTTCGGCAATTAGTGCAACTTTTATTTTTACGAACTACTTCTTGTATGTCTATTGTCGACTGTAGATCTCGAGATGTTTTGCTGGTCGACGATCTAAATTCCCAGATCAGCCCACCTGGCTGCGTCACTGCTTTGCTCTATCGTGTCGCGTACGTCGTTCCAGAAATTCGTACTCCATACCTCAACGTAGTTATACATCCCAGTCACGATGACCTCGCTATCAATATCCGCGAAATTCCGGAGGTACGGGGGAAGCAGGATTCTTCCCTGACGATCTGGAGTTAGATCTACCGCACCGGAAAAGACTCGACGACGGAAAGTCCTAACACCCTCGTCCCCCATTGGACGTGATATAATGCGTTCGGCCATATCTTGCCAGCCATTCAGCGGAAAGAGCATCAGGTTTTTGTCGAAGCCACGAGTCACGACCAAACCAGCTGCCAACTCTCCTCGGAATTTCGCCGGGATAGTAAGTCGGCCTTTGTCATCGATGGTGTGCGTATATTCACCCAAGAACATGTGTTCTACGGTTTTCCCTCTTTTTGCACGATTATTCGACTGGAACGCACCACAAGCGATCCACTTTGTACCACTTCAACCCACGGTGTGGGAAAGTATACAGCATTTGTAGCATTATGTGAAGAGAACGGGGCAAAGTTTTAAGGAATTGGGAGTGTCGTACTATCCTCCGGCACAGTTGGGGATTGCCAGGCAAATTGACCCATATTTGGGCTATTTTCGGCCGGCGCCGTAAACGTAAATACAATCGCGAACCCTTCGAATCGGCTTTGATTCCCAGATCTGCCTGAACCAGGTCCGGATCCACAACTCCCCACCACGATCCTCGGTCTCTAGCTCGATCCTCTGGTATCTGCCAACTAACGAAGGTTGTCAGCTGGTCGATCGCTGATCTCGTCGATCCTTTCTTCAGCAAGCACCATGAGGTAGTACTTGTCATCTTCGCTGAGATCTGCCTCGATCAGCAAATCCGGGCGCCGTCGCCACGTGCGCCGAAGGGCTTGATGGCGTCGCCAGCGCTGTATTTCGGCGGCGTGACCGGATCTTAATATCTCCGGAACGGTCCAACCTCGAAAATTCTGGGGGCGCGAGTAGTGAGGACCTTCCAACAATCCGTCTGCAAAGCTGTCACTTTCTGCCGCCCCCTCAGCGCCGAGAACCCCGGGAATTAGGCGCGTGACCGCATCGACCACGACCATTGCGGCCAGCTCACCGCCCGTCATGATGTAGTCACCCATCGATAACTCGTCCGTAGCCAAGTGCTCTCGAACGCGCTCATCGACCCCTTCATATCGACCACAAATCAGAATCAAGCGCTCGTTTCCCGAGAGCTCCAAGGCTATTTCTTGTGAGAAAGGGTGACCCTGTGGCGTCAGGAGGATGATAGGAACGCTAGACTGCTGCTCCTTCTTCTCGTCACTGGCTTCGGCGTCTAAACCAGAGGCTCCCGCTCCTGGATGATTCTTCTTGCTTTCGCCGATAAGCGATTCGACTGCTGCGAAGATCGGTTCGGGCTTTAGAACCATACCCCCTCCGCCACCGTACGGAGGTTCATCGGTGATTCGATGCTTTCCCTCGGCATAGTCCCGAATATTGTGGAGGTGGACATCAAGCAGTTGTAGCGTTCTCGCCTTGTCCATTATGCTGGAAGAGAGATATCCGGAGAACATTTCAGGAAAAAGAGTTAGAATATCAACGCGCATACATAGTAGTATCAGGCTGTGCTGGTTGAGTGTCAAGAATATCTGGCCCGGATTTGACTCCCTACCATTCGTGAAATGGACTTGCTGTGGCTATAATCTCTTGATGGAGGATCCATGCGAATCGTAATCACAGGAGGTCTCGGACAACTTGGACAGGCTTTGCAAGACGTGCTTGTCGATCATGATCTGCTGATCGTCGATCTCCCTGAGACCGATATTACCGATCGCGAGGCTATGGAGGCGGTCATCCAGGGGGCTAATGCTGAGGTTGTTATTCACTGCGCGGCCTATACCGATGTGGACGATTGCGCTCGCAACCCCGATCTGGCCTACAAGATTAATGCCTTAGGAACTCAAAATGTCGTCTTGTCCTGCGAGAAGTTTGGAGCTGAGCTGGTACATATTAGTACAAACGAGGTCTTCGCTGGAAACAGAGCGGAAGGGTACGAGGAGTGGATGCCCTTAGATCCGATAAATGCATACGGTCGCTCCAAAGCGATTGCCGAGACTTTCGTACGCAACCTCACCAACCGCTATTACATCATCCGCACGGCCTGGCTGTATGCGCCAGGCGGCCGCAACTTCATTCACGCCATCATCGCCAAAGCCAGAACTGTGGGAGAAGTTCGTGTCGTCGCAGATGAGATCGCCAATCCCACCTACGTCAAGGACTTAGCAAATGCCGTTGCCCGCGTAATCCAGACTGGTCAGTATGGGACCTACCACTTTGCCAACGCCGGGGCTTGCTCAAGGTGGGCTTTCGCCAATGAGATCCTACGATTAGCGGGATTAGATCAGGTGAGGAATATTCCAATCTTGGGTCGCGAATACGGGCGCGCATCGACCCCGCCTCCATTTGCCGCTTTGCACAATATCGCAGGGGCGGCGATCGGCATAACCCTGAGACCTTGGCAAGAAGCGCTCCTTGAGTATATGGAGACGCATCCTCCGGCTGACAGTTAAGACGAGTCCCGCTTCAATCATACTCCAGAGGTCGGCGAACAAAGCTGGCTAAAAACCAATCAGTATTTGGAATACATCGACAAAAAAGAAACTATGGCACCCGTCGTTTCAATCATCATACCCAACTGGAATGGGCGCCATCATCTCGAGGCATGTCTCTCATCCTTGAGGAACCAAACTTTTACTGACTTCGAAGTAATCCTGGTCGACAATTATTCGTCTGACGGATCACAGGAGTTCGTACTAGAGAGTTTTCCCGATGTGCGACTGGTTGAGCTAGAGAGTAACCGGGGTTTTACAGGAGGGTGTAACGCTGGTTTTGAAGCAGCGCTCGGCGCTTTCATTGTGCTCCTAAACAACGACACGGAGGCTGACTCCAATTGGTTGTCGTCTCTGGTTGACGCATTCGGCAGGAACGCCGAGGCAGGCGTCTTAGCTTCGAGGATCATGCTATTTGATCGCCGCGATCATTTTCATTCAGCTGGGGACTGTTATGGCATCGATGGCATCCCAGGAAATCGCGGTGTTTGGCAGAAAGACCTGGACCAATATGGTGAGGAAGAGGAGGTGTTCAGCGCCTGCGGTGCGGCCGCAGCCTACCGGCGAACACTGATTGACGAGATCGGATTTCTTGATGACGACTTCTATTTCTCTTGCGAGGACGTGGATATGGGCTGGCGAGCCCATTTAGCTGGTTGGAAGGTAATTTACGTGCCCAGCGCGGTTATTTTTCACAAATTGAAGGCTACCGGCGGAAGCGTAACCGGCAGCTACTATGACGGCCGCAACTTTCTCTACCTTATTTGGAAAAATTACCCCTGGCCACTACTAAGACGCCACCTTATACCCATCATACGAGCTCAGTTAAGAATCACCTGGGAAGCACTAAAATCTTGGCGAGGGGAAGCTGCCCGCGCCCGCCTTCGAGGCCAGTTCGCCGGCTTGACGGGCGTTATCAGAATGTTGCCAAAAAGACGCCGAATCCAGGCAATCCGTCAACTGCCCGACGATACCCTTGCGACACTGCTATCTCCGGTTGACGAGAAACTTGGGGATAGCTAAGATCCGACGCTGAGCTTTTTAAGCTGAGCTTTTTAGGCTGAGCTTGAATGTGATTACGATCCTGGTAATGGCCTGCATGCGGAATTCATGAGTAGCTGTGCAAATCTTTGAGATGGTTGAAAAACCGTTGTTGAGCGTAATAATCCCTGCCTACAACGAAGGCAGTCGACTCCCTGAGACTTTACCTCAGGTGATCGAATTCGTGGCTGGTCAGCCGTACGAAGCTGAAATAATCGTCGTGGATAATAACAGCAGCGACGATACGCGCGAGATTGCCGAGCGGCTTGGTGCAGACTTCCCGTTTGTCAAAGTCCTTTCAGAAACAATTCAGGGTAAGGGAGCTGCTGTCCGTACTGGTATGCGTGGCGCAAACGGCGAATATCTGTTTATGGCCGATGCGGATCTCTCCATGCCGATCCCCGAGGTAGGTAAATTCCTTCCACCTCTCCTGGACGACTATGACGTGGCGATCGCCAGCAGGGAAGTTGACGGAGCGGTCCGCTATGATGAGCCTGGATATAGGCATTTGATGGGTCGAGTCTTCAATCTTGTAGTCAAGGTTTTCGCGGTGCCTGGCTTTCAAGATACGCAAGCCGGATTTAAGTGCTTCCGCCGGGAAGCAGCTTTGGATATCCTGAATTCACAGACAATTGACGGCTGGGCTTTCGACGTGGAGCTGTTATTTATAGCCAGAAGACGCGGGTACCGCATCGTTGAGGTACCCATCAACTGGTACTATCGATCCAACAGCCGCATTAATCCTCTTGGAGATGCAATAGAAATGTTTAAAGAAGTCGTCGGCATTAGGATTAACGGTTGGCGAGGAATCTACGACTAGCTTCCAGAATTTGATGTCGCGTTCGAATAGAAAACCAGCATCACATCAAAGATTGTCCTCCACTCGCCCAAGTCTCGAGCTCGAAGAGGCGGTTGTGAAATCATCTGGGGTGACATTGATCGCCGGTATCGATGAGGCAGGACGTGGAGCAATTGCTGGCCCCGTATACGCGGCCGCGGTCATCCTGTCGTTGGATGAGCCGGCCAAGATCGCGGAGCTAGGACAGGTTGATGACTCAAAGAAAAAGACCGCCAAGCAAAGGGAGGAATTGTTCGATCTTATAATAGAAAACGCACTGGCCTATGGCGTTGGGGCTGCCCCGGCTTCGACAATCGACCGCGAGGGAATCATATCGGCGAACGCCCTGGCGATGATGGACGCCGTGTCAAAACTTGAACCTCAGCCCGGTTACCTGCTTATTGATGGCCGGATGAGGCTTAAGAGTCTTTCACTACCTCAGGAATCTATAATCAGGGGTGACTCGATAAGTCTGTCAATTGCTGCGGCGTCGATCCTTGCGAAAGTCAGCCGTGACCGTCATATGAAGTCCCTTGCCAGACGCTATTCGTATTATGGATTGGATCGAAATAAGGGATATTGCACGCCGGAGCATGTGGCCGCACTCGAGAAACATGGTCCATGCGCGGAGCACCGGCATAGTTTCGCCCCTATCCGGTTGACCTTACTCTAACCGAGGATTATTCTATTGCCGGGCCCGTGTTTGATCGATGGTCCGGCATGGAGGAGGTGACTGTGCCAGCCGAAAACGTATCAGTCGCCGTCATGGCGGGGGGAAAGAGCAGCCGTATGGGATCTATTAAGGCCTTCATGCCGTTCCTCGGCCGGCCGATGATTGAACATGTGATCGACCGGGTCGCTGGCCTGGGCAATGAGATCCTCATCGTAACCAACGATCCAGACCCATATTCCTACTTAGGCCTGCCAATGGTTGGCGATGTTTACGAAGATTGCGGGCCGCTGGGAGGCATACACTCGGCACTGTACCACGGTAAGTATCAATATCTTCTAGTCGTCGCCTGCGACATGCCCTGGCTAGAGCGCGGTCTTCTTGACCATATGATTTCGCTGCGAGAGACGGCTGATGTAATCGTGCCACGCTGGGGCAAGTTCCCGGAGCCCCTTCATGCTCTCTACAGCAAATCCTGCCTAGAACCGGTTGAGAGTAGCCTAGAAGCAGGAATACTGAAGGTGATCAGTTTCTACGGACGGTTGACGGTCCGTTTCCTCGATCGCGAGGAGATCGAGCGCTTCGATCCCGAGGGACGCTCCTTTGTGAATGTTAACACTCCCGGGGATCTTGCAGACGCAGAGTCTTCACCACAATCAGGATCGAGCTGACCGGCTCTTCGTCCCGATCAATTTTAGGCTCCCCCGAATTCTTCAATTGTTGTACGAGTCAGTTTTCCGATAACTCGGATTAAATACCAAGGGCGATTTCAGCGGCACGGTATGTGTTGCTGAGTAACATCGCGATAGTCATCGGTCCGACACCACCGGGCACCGGTGTGATGGCGCCAGCGACCTCTTTGGCCGAATCGTAATCCACGTCCCCGACTAGGCGGTAGCCGCGTTTTTTCGTGGGATCCTCTTTTTGATTAATCCCGACGTCGATGACCGCTGCTCCTGGTTTTACCATGTCGCCAGTGATCATCTCGCGCCTTCCAATTGCGGCGACCAAGATGTCTGCTCGTCTTGTATGCTGGCCGAGATCCCTGGTCCGGCTGTGACAGATCGTCACAGTCGCGTTGTCTTTCTGTAGGAGCATAGCAACCGGTAGACCAACGATATTTGATCGTCCGACGATCACTGCCTCCGCGCCGCTCAACTGCACACCGCTCCTCTTCAACAATTCGATAATGCCGTGCGGTGTGCACGGTATGAACAGTGGATCGCGGCCTTTCATGGCCAGACGACCAATGTTGACCGGGTGAAAGCCATCGATGTCCTTCTCGAGATCTATGGTATTTAGAACTGCCTCCTCATCAATATGATCCGGTAGAGGCAGCTGAACAAGGATGCCGTTAACCTCAGGATCTGCATTCAAAGCTGAAACGAGCTCTAAAACCTCTGATTCTGATGAATCGGCCGGTAAATTGTGCCCGATCGAGCGAATACCCGCTTCTGCACAAGCCTTTTGTTTCATGCGAACATAAGTCGCCGAAGCCGGGTTATCCCCGACTAATACGGTCGCCAGACCGGGCGTGTAGCCGTGCTTTGCCTTCATGGCGGCCACGGCTTCTCCTACCTCCTGGCGAATCTCCCCAGCAATGCGTGTACCGTCAATGATGTCTGCCGTCATAGTCGTTATTTCGGAAGTATTTCCGTCCCCATAAATTTGTCTAGCCAGATTGAAGCGGCTAGAGCGATAAAGAAACCTACCAGTAAGAAATATGGAATGGATACCGGTTCCTCAGGACCCATCCAAAACTCTTCAACGGACGTTCCCAATAGAACGACGATCAGATAAGTGATCGCATATCCGATAATGAGCGAAATAATCAATAAAGCGATTCGTTTCATTAGCATATCTGATTGTCTCCGGATAACCCTATGAAGGGTTTGGTCCTATGCGCTTATTACGTCCTGTACATGGCGCGTCAAATCATCTGGTGATACGGGCTTGGTCAGATACATGGTCGCTCCAACTTCCATACCTCTTTTCACGCTATCCGCATCGGTCTTGGCGCTTAGGACGATAATCGGTAAGTTGGTTGTCCTCTTTTCCGCACGCAATCGTTCGCATACGGTGAAACCGTCAATCCCAGGCATCATGATATCGAGGATCATAAGGTCTGGCATCTGGCGCTTAACCTCGTCGAGCGCCTCATAACCGTCCTTTGCCTCAAGAACATCATAACCAGCGCGAACCAGAATCAAGCGCATCATTGATCGCGCCTGGGGTTCGTCGTCTACTACCAGGACTGACAGCTTCAAATAAACTCCTACCGGTACGGTACACTATTTTATTATAATCTCAGTGGAGAGCAATAGATTCGAGCAGGAAGGTAGTGTAATGTGTGCCTACTCTTGCTGCGCCGTGTGTTTAGGAACTATCACGAATTACGAGAGTGTCGTCATCATCATAGGAGTAGTACAGGTACAGTGGTGCTCTTCGTTGCTTCGGTCCCATGACCTTGGGAAGTAGCCAATCAAGATCCTCTACCAAGTTATAACGATTGAGTTCATCAACCGGCACCCAGTAGAGTTCGCCCTCGTCAGACTTCCTCGTACGGCGATGCGAAGACCAACCCGTAAAGACAAACATCAGAATACCCAGCGCTGGATCACCTGCATCGATATTCACCACCGCCTGAAGCTCGAGAGAAGAGGGTTCGAGTCCAGTTTCCTCAAGAACTTCTCGTCTCGCGGCGGATATTACATCCTCGTCCCTTTCGATATGACCGCCAATACCATTGTACTGGTTGGCCCAGATGTGTTTTTGGGGAGCTCCTTTGATAAGGAGCACATCGGAACCATTTCTCAAGAAAACCAATACCCGAGGGATCGTCCGGTATCTAGGTGGTCCACCCTTCAAACCCTGCTCGTTCTTTCCCATGCTACTAGACCTTTCCGATAGATCAAGAGAAATAATTCCAGGTAACTGGAGATCAAGTCACTCAGACCTAGGTAGTTTTGAATGGATAAGCGGTAAGCTATGACCGTGGATCTCAAGGTTCAGTGACTACGACAGCCGTCAAGAGTTTGTGGGGTTACAAGGGAAACGCTGGATTGTTGTCCTGTTCGTAAATTACGAAAACCGGGAACGTTAGCCCTCAATCGGCTCCGTGTTGAGAACTCTGTTCACACTTTCAATAAGCTTTCCGGGTCTAAAAGGTTTTGTAATATAGTCCTCAACTCTACCATCCTGCAGATTCAACGATTCATCAAAACTACGACTCATTGCTGTCAAGACGACGACCGGAATGTCCTTCATCGCTCGAGACGCTTTCATCCGCCTGTACACTTCCCAACCATTCATGACCGGCATTTTTAGATCAAGGAGTACCAGATCGGGTTTCTCCGACTCGATTTTCTCCAGTCCTTGTCTCCCTCCCAAGGCGCCGATTACTTGAACGCTCTGTCTCCTGAGAATTAGGCTAATGAGATCGATCATCTCGCTCTCATCCTCAATACAAACGACTTTCTTGTCTGCGCCAATCACAGATGCCCCTTACAAGTCCCAATGAATCTTTTCGCAATTCTGTCGAATTACGTCACCCAAATTCATCTAAAATCTAACTATAAAATAGATTACCACAGTCGCTTGCGCTTTACAACCTCTAGTCGACCAGATTCCTATCGTATACCCTGGGCGGTTCATATGTGGGTGAAAATAAATACTTCAGAAGGAACATGGTCAGGCTTCGGAGGCACCGACAGGACTGGCGGTTGACACCGAAGCCCGCTTTTGGCATAATCGCCTCATTCTTAATAGCAAAAGGCTTTGACGGAGACGAGTAGGCCAGCATAGTGTGCTAAGCGAGCCCGAGATGGTGTGAGTCGGGCGCAATCAACCGGTCAAAAATCACTCCTGAGCTGCCAACCGAAAGCGTATATTGTCTATTTGATCAAAGATCAGAAAGACAATGTGTGAGTAGATTTGGACGAATTCAGCCCACGTTAGCGGGAATGCGGTGATAACTTGCCAGCAGCTAGTCGTCGTCGAACAAGTGCTCGAATTACTCCACGTTTAGTGGTCGAGAATTAGGGTGGTACCGCGGAGCGCCAGGCGCCTTCGTCCCTTTGTCGGATGAAGGCGTTTTTGCATGGATTTTTACGTCGATTGGTCGATGGCTGAAGTGCCCTCGAATGATAATCTTCGAGCTGCAGGGCTGAAGAAGCATGTGCCGCGAACGACGCGGCAAAGGATAGATGGGAAATATGACAGACCTTCTATATCTTGAGGATGCATATACTGGCTCATTTAAAGCAACCGTCGTCGACTGCCAAGATGGAGCGGTATTCTTGGATAGATCTGCTTTCTATCCAGGTGGAGGTGGACAACCAAGTGATACTGGCACGCTGTCTTCGGGCGATACAACCTGGACCGTCTCAAAGGTCAAGCGGATCCAGGGAGCAGTCGGGCACTTTGTAGAAGGTGAATCACCCGATGTGGGCACCGCTGTCAATGGCGTAATAGATTGGGAGCGCCGGTACCAGCTTATGAGAACCCATACCGCTATGCATATCCTGTGCGGCGTAATTTGGAGAGATTATCAGGCATCTGTCACGGGTGGCGATATGCAGCCTCTTAAGGGGCGGATGGATTTTGAATTCGAGACGATGCGTCGAGATCTCGTTGACGAGATCGAACATGCGGTGAACCTCGAGGTTGCTGCCGCTCGCGATGTATACATACAGACTCTTCCTCGAGATGATGCTTTTCAAATCCCGGACCTCATCCGGACGAAGATCAACCTACTTCCGGAAGGCATTCAACGGGTCCGGACCGTAGAGATCAGTGGTTTGGATTTGCAGGCCGATGGTGGGACGCATGTGGCGAACACCAAGGAAGTCGGCCACATCAACATCACTGATTACAAGAGCAAAGGGAAGATAAATAAGCGTATCTACGTGGCTTTAGAGGCCCTCACCTAGTCTTTTCTGGATGGTTCACGATGCGTTTCTTGATGCGTGAGATGGAATATGAAAAGCCCATTGCCTCTGGGAGATTGCGATATGAACGCGAAGGGAATCCCACCGGTTTGGTGGAAGCATGGCGATTTACACATGCCCTGGAAGGTTTCTACTTCCTCCGCGTTGAGATGGATGCCCACAACCCAAAGGACCAAGAGATTTGCCTCTATCACGTTTTGCTTAATCCGGAGATGAATATCGAGCGCTTGAAGTTCCGCTATTTTGGATCCCGAAGTGAGGTAGAAGGCGACCTCCAATTCGATCGCGATATCATCTCCTTGAACCGAGTCCTTATCGACAAATTGGAGAACAGAAAGAAACGGCAGGTGGAGGAGATAGCTGTGGCCTCGGATGCGGTTTTCTGGTTTCCATCTATGGTTGGTTTAGGTTTTGCATCCTCGAAGGTTACCAAGGATAGCCAGAGGTCATTTCTTATTTTAGATAAGGATTCATCATTTGCCAGCCGGCGAGGTACGGCCCAGTTTAGGTGGGGCGATGAGGAGGACAGGGCTGTAATGCGACGGAATGTTGCAGTGCGACCTTGCTCGATTAGCTGGGAGACATTTGCAGTTCGGTTGTGGCTGGACGAATTCAACTGGCCTGTAGGCGGGTTATACGCCGATGGTTTGTCGGCGACTGAAATCGCCTATGTACGCTATGAGCCTGTGAAAGATAGAAGGACGCGACCGGTCTAGTTCCAAGCAGCAACGCGCGGCTTTGAACTTTGTCTGGTCTTTCACGCTTAAGAGCGCGGGGCGCGCACCGCACCTGGTGCTATCCAGAAATTGCAGTCAAGGATTCAGAATAAGAGGATAATATGGAGTTTAAAGAAGTTCCAAACAAAGTTGATTTTGTTAAGTTAGAGAAAGCGATGCTTGCGTTCTGGCAGGGAACGGATGCATTTAACGTGCTGAGGGAGCTCCGATCCAAGAGTGATAAACATTGGAGCTTTGTTGATGGACCGATTACGGCCAACAACCCCATGGGCGTTCACCATGCCTGGGGTAGAACTTATAAAGATCTCTACCAGCGGTTTAAAGCCATGCAGGGATATAACCAGCGTTGGCAAAATGGGTTTGACTGCCAGGGTCTTTGGGTTGAGGTCAATGTCGAGAGAGAGTTAGGATTTAACAGTAAGCGCGACATTGAAGCGTACGGTCTGGATAGATTCGTCAAGCAATGTAAGATGCGCGTCCTCGAGTATGCGGCCGTCCAGACAGAGCAATCGATCCGTCTTGGATACTGGATGGACTGGAACGATACAGGTCAACTAAGACACTTAAGACGTCTGCTTTCGGAAGACACAGGGCAAGAAGTCACTATTCAAGGCAGCGAAGGTCCTTTAACGGGAACTGTCGAGCAGCTTGTCGGTCGCTTAGGTTTGCCCGAGATCGGCGGCTCTTATTTCACCTTTAGCGACGAGAATAATTACCAGATCTGGAGTTTCCTTAAGACCTGTCATGACAAAGGCTGGGTTTACAAAGGCAGGGATGTGATGCCCTGGTGTGCCCGCTGTGGTACTGGCATCAGCCAGCACGAGATAGTTACAGATGGATACCTTGAGATAACCCACGACTCAGTATTTCTGAAATTCCCGATCTTCGACAAGGGTGACGGAGTTGGAAGCGCAGAGGATCCTATTCACAAGGAGGCCCTCCTGATCTGGACGACTACCCCATGGACGTTGACGAGCAACGTTGCCGCGGCTGTTGGTCCTGATCTGGTCTATGTGAAGGTGCGCCAGTTGGACGACGGTTGGATCTACTACCTAGCCAAGGATGCGGTCAGCAATGCCTTGATTGGCGATTTCGAGATACTCGAAGAGATGAAAGGATCAGAATTGGTCGGCTGGCACTATGAAGGTCCCTTCGACGAGCTGCCAGCCTCCCAGGAGGCATTTCAAGAAGGCGGTTACGAACATCGTGTGATAGCCTGGACCGAGGTCGGCTCCAGCGAAGGTACGGGAATCGTCCACATCGCGCCCGGTTGCGGGGCAGAGGACTTTGAACTCAGTAAAGATAATAATCTGCCAGTAATCGCACCTCTGGATGAAAGTGGGGTATACGTCGACGGCTTCGATTGGTTAACAGGCAGCTTCGTTGCTGATGTGACCGAGGATATCTTTGCCAACCTACGTGACAACGGATTTTATTATCGCAAACAGCGGTATCCACACAGATATCCCCATTGTTGGCGTTGCGGTGAAGAACTGGTTTATAGGCTTGTCGACGAATGGTTCATCAACACCGGACCTTTGTATGACAAGCCCCGAAACGAAGTAACGGAGGCTGAGAAAGCTATGAGCTGGAGATACCAGATCATGGACGTCGTCAGCGAAATCAACTGGATCCCCGGTTACGGTCGCGAGCGAGAGATGGACTGGCTTCGAAATATGCAAGATTGGATGATCAGCAAGAAGCGTTACTACGGGCTGGCCTTGCCGATTTGGGTCTGCGACGATCCAGATTGTGGGCACTTCCACGTCGTCGGCAGTGAGCATGAACTCAAAGAGCGTGCCATCGAAGGTTGGGAAGAATTCGCGGGCCATTCCCCCCACCGGCCGTATATTGACGCCGTCAAGATCGCCTGTCCAGATTGTGGACATATGGCTACCCGTATCCGTGACGTGGGTGATCCGTGGCTTGATGCCGGTATCGTTCCCTATAGCACCTTGCACTATAGAGATGATCCTGAATATTGGGATAAGTGGTTTCCGGCCGATTTCATCACCGAGAGTTTCCCTGGGCAGTTCCGTAATTGGTTCTATAGCTTACTGGCCCAAAGTACCGCCTTAACCAACCGCCCTCCGTTCTTAAACATTTTTGGCTATGCTTCATTGCTCGCTGAAGACGGCAGAGAAATGCATAAGTCGTGGGGCAATGCAATCGAGTTCAATGAAGCGGCCGACATTATCGGCGCCGATACGATGCGTTGGCTGTTCGCCTACCATAAACCTGAACAGAACCTTCTTTTCGGGATTAACTCAGGTGACGAAACCCGAAGGCGATTTCTGATTCCTCTTTGGAATGTCTATTCGTTCCTCGTTACGTATGCTCGAATCGACCATTGGGTTTCTGATTCGGATGGCGCAGATGGTAAAAGCGAACCATCTCCCAATTCGGCAAACGCTCAGATGGACGAATGGATATTAGCCAGGCTTGACGAAGTAACCACTCAAACCGCGGAGGCGTTGGAATCATTCAGGGCCGAAAAAGCCGCGGTCTTTCTCGAAGCTTTTCTCGACGATCTTTCCAACTGGTACGTCCGTCGCTCGCGGCGCCGGTTCTGGAAAAGCGAAACGGACGCGGACAAGTCGGCGGCATATGCGACCCTATACTCAGTGATGGTCCAATTCTCGAAGCTGCTGGCCCCGTTTATCCCTTTTACGGCCGAGGCTATATACCAGAATCTTGTGCGAGGAATAAATCCTGACGCGCCGATGAGCGTTCACCATTGCGACTGGCCTGTAACCGACACCGACGCGTTAGATCGTCCCTTGTTGAAGAAGATGAGGTTAGCCATAGTCGTCGCCAGTCTAGGACGATCAGCCCGTGGAGCGGCTGATATAAAACTCCGGCAGCCGCTTGCTAGAGCCCGGGTCCATGTCGGGTCTCAAAGAGAGAGGGACGATCTCATCGCCCTGGTAGACATACTAACGGAAGAGATCAACGTCAAGGAGATCGATATCGCGTCTGAGGTGGGCGAGTTGGTGAAATACCGGTTGCTGCCTAACAATCGAGTCCTGGGTCCGCGGTTTGGTTCGATGTTCCCGAAAGTGCGCCAGTCGTTAACAGATATAGATCCTTTGATTGCGTCGAGGGAGTTGCTAAGTGGTCGCACCTTAGTGCTCGACGTTGATGGAGAACCGGTTGAGCTGGATAGCGAGGATGTGATCATCCAGACCGAATCACGGGGTGGATTGGCCGTGGCTAGTGATAAGGGTATCACCGTCGCTGTAGATACCACACTGACTCAATCGTTAAAGCGAGAGGGCATCGCGCGCGATCTGGTGCGCCGTGTCAACACAATGAGAAAGGACGCTATGTTGGCTTTGGATGATAGAATAGATCTGGCATATGTTGCAGAAGGCATAGTGGTCGAGGCCATTGAGAACCACGCCGATTACATTTGCCAGGAGACCTTAGCCGTAAGTTTAAAGCCCGGTGAGATTGAGAACGCCGATTATCGACAAACAGAGATAATAGACGAATATCATTTATCGTTGAGCCTCCGAAAGGCTTGACCCATTAAGGACCTGGAGACGAAGAGAAAAAGGTCGACGATCGGCGTAGTGGCAATCCAATGATATGGCTGGCTGCCGGTTATCAAGCTGCTTCGACCTGGAAGTTTATGGCTTTGAGGAAACTGCAGGTGATTTATCAGGTCGTACGAAATTCTCGAAAAAGGTAAAATCCAGCTGATCTGTAATTCGTGGAGAAATTGATGCGTCGCTATTTTGCGCTGTTATTAACTGTTCTTCTTGGGACGATCACCCTGGTTTCAGCCCAAGAAGATGATCGGCATCAGCTGAACGGCTCTGACGGTATTCCTCTTGAGGTAGCTCCAGGTCACATGATTAGCAGTCAGTGGCAGCCGGTGGACCTAGAAGCAATAGACGAACATGGCTTTCTGCGAGAACCAGATGCGCCACCGGCAGCTGACGTGTGCGTAGGCTCACCAAACCTTGTTCTGCTTCCATCCGATGGTGGTCAAACAATCACCAACCCCATGACGCAATCCAGTGATGATCCGTCGCTTGCTTGCGCCTGGAACAAGCCGTCGGATTTCACCGGTTATCGAACAGTCTGGTACAGGTTTACCGCTGTGGCTAATGGCTGGGTCTCGATTGAGACGGCCGGCAGCACTTACGATACGATTCTATCTGTATATGTTGGCTCTTGTGGCTCCAAAGTTCAGATCGCCTGCAATGATGATTTCGTTGGATTCTCATCCCGAGTAAATTTCCCAGTGTCTACCGGGCTTACCTATTACATTGAGGCTGCTGATTGGCAATTCGGTGTAAGTGGAGACGCGACGCTAAACCTGGCAGCCGTGCTCACTACGGCCAATAGATGGGAAGAGGTGAGTAGCATGGACGTGCCCCGAAGCCGGCATGCAAGCGTCATCTCTGGAAATCAGATCTATGTCATTGGTGGTCAGACTGCTGTCGGGAACAATCCGGTAAGGACACCTCACACCAGTCGTTTCGATACCAGCTCAGAGACTTGGACTACCTTGTCCAATCTTCCTGGTGATGATGGGTTTGGTTACTCTAATACGACAGCCGCACTGGTCGATGGCAAGATTTACGTACCCTCGGGATATATAGGCGTCGACGGCCTATACGACGGCGCACAATGGGCTTACGACATCACCTCAAACCATTGGTCGAAGGCAGTACCCAATAATTGGGCCGACGGAGAGCCGGCTATCTATTCAACCGCCCAATCCTATAGCAGCCCATCATTCCCCTCCGGCTACTTCCTCCTCGGGGGTCTTACAGGCCCTATTCCTCTGCCACCAAGCGAACCTCCAGTCCCTTGGCAGCCTAGATATGAGATGTACTACTTCGTACCCAGTCTAAATCTCTGGTTCCAGCGCACACATATGCAGACGAAGCGTTTTGGTCATACCTCCGCTCTTCAGCAATTCGGTGCCTTAGATTACCTGTGTGCTGTCGGCGGCATCGGTAGTGATACGGGTGGCTATCCGATTGTGCTGTCGCAGGGTGAATGCTACAACATCAGCACGGACGTGTGGGAATTCACCACTGGGCCTCTTAACTACCCCCGCTATTTCGCGGCTAGCAGCGTCGATCGAAATGGGACCTGGTACATTTATGGTGGCGTGAATCACCTTGGTCAGAATGTGCCCGTTACAGAGATCTACGATCGCCAGAGCAACCGCTGGATCGCTCTTGATTCTCGAACCAGTCTAGGGACCATCAACAATTTCGTTACTCCGCCAAGAGCATGGCCTCGGGCCGGTTTTGTGAATCAGACGCTATATGCTGTGGGCGGAGAAAGAACCACGACGACCGGGGGTGACGTCATCAACCTGGTTGAGGCCATTTACTTGCCCGACATAGATATTATGCTTCCGATTATCAGTCGACAAGATCCATCCGGTGAACCGGATGACACGTTTGAGAGCGCTCGGGCTGTGCCCTTAAACCAGCCAGTTCTTGGGTACTTTGTCGCGCCTGAAGATTTCGTTGATGCCTACTTTTTTGACGTGCCATCTTTCCGCGGTGTTACCGTGATGCTGCGTAATATACCTCTGGGTAGTGACTATAACCTTCACGTTTACACCAGTGACAAGGTTTGGATGGGATCGAGCATTAACGTCGGCAATAACAACGAAGATGTACCGCTCACTTTGGAAGCCGGCCGCTACTATTTCATGGTCGAAAGGGTCTTTCCCGTCCCCGGAGTCGTTCCGAGTCATGATCCGTACGTTGTAATGATAAGCGGCTAAAAACACGTGGTAGGTCTGATATGGCGGCGGCAACGCTCATCGGCCCGAGGATTTGCCCAAGCATAAGATCGGCTTTTACCTCGCGTAGGTAAACCTCTGACAATACTTCTATCCGCATCTACTGGCGTGGACTCTGATTACGGAGAATAAAAATAGAAGAGAAGATAATGACACTGCATCCAGAAGGAAAAGCGGGTGTCAATATTAGCAAGTCAAAGTACGATGGTGTTCGCCATGCGATCATTGAGTCCCTGGATGAGCATGGAGAGCTGACCTTCTCCCAATTAGGAGATGTTGTGCGACCTAAGATTGAGGGTGATTTCGAGGGCTCCGTCGGCTGGTACTACACCACGGTGAAACTGGATCTGGAGGCTCGAGGAGAGATAGAGCGAACAGGTCCGGGTAGCCCCCAACGAATCCGCTTAACATCATAGCGACTGCTGGTAAGCACACCAACTAAGAAAGATATCAACTGAAATGATCATCCTTCAGATTGCGGTCTTCGTTCTCGGATTGATTACAGTTCTCCTGACTTTTCGATCGGCTATCCGAACTTTAGTGCTTTCACGCGGGATACGCGATCCGATATCATCCTCTGTCTTTGTTCTCCTTCGCAAGATATTCCGGATCCGGGCAAGTTTGGCCAAGACATACGAGCATAAAGACTCTATCATGGCCTACTATGCACCCGTGAGTCTTTTGACGCTGCCGATTGTGTGGCTCACGTTTATCCTCATTGGTTTTATGGCCATGTTTTGGGCGATGGGCGTTCAGGATTTGCGAGACGCGTTTACCTTGAGTGGTTCATCATTGCTTACTCTGGGCTTTGCCGATGGTGATACACAGCTCCAGATAGTATTCGTCTTCATCGAGGCGGCAATTGGCTTAATAATGGTCGCCCTCATCATTGCCTACCTACCAACTATGTATAACGCTTTCTCCCGTAGAGAGACGGCCGTCACCCTCCTGGATGTTCGAGCCGGCAGACCCCCATCGGCTGTTCAAATGATACTTCGCTACCACCGCAATCATGGTCTGGATAGCCTTCACGAGTCCTGGAAGAGTTGGGAAGAGTGGTTTGCGGAGGTTGAAGAGAGTCATACCTCATTGGCGGCCTTAGTTTTCTTCCGATCGTCCCAGCCCGGACACTCCTGGGTTACGGCCGCAGGCGCGGTTTTGGATACAGCCGCACTGACTTTATCCGTGCTCGATATCCCATGGGACGCCCAGGCTGCTTTGTGCCTTCGGTCTGGCTACCTTGCTCTCCGTAGGATCGGTGATTTCTTTAAGATTCCTTATAACCCCGATCCGAGATTTCCAGATGACCAGATAAGTATTACGCGCGAGGAATTTGAGGGAACGATTGACCTATTAATCGCAGCCGGTCTACCGGTAAAAGCCGACCGCGAACGATCCTGGCGGGATTTTGGGGGATGGCGGATAAATTACGACACCGTACTTCTCTCTCTTTGCGAACTAACTATGGCTCCGTATGCACCCTGGTCTTCGGATCGTTCAGGCACGAAAGCTTTGAGACCATCTTCCAGCGAACGTGACTGACGGCATAATAGAGAGTGGTAATCAATTGCCGGCGGAATGAGGTCCAGCCGATCCCTCAAGGAGTGAGAACGATCGCCTTTTTTAGTCAAATCGGCGCCCGTTGTGCAACCCCGCTTACATCCACTCTGCACTGGTAATGTGTTAAACTCGAAAATCAGACAATATGACCGCGCTATGGCGTACGTTGGAATCGGATCTCCGGAGCAAAATTGATGAGTTGGTTAACTTTTTGGAAGAAAGACTCAGCCGAGAAACGTTTGGCGATTATTGATGTTGGTGACAGCGACTTCAAGCAGCAGGTCATCCAGCGATCGTTCAAGACAACGGTCGTCGTAGATTACTGGGCCGCCTGGTGTGGTCCCTGTAGACAGCTTGGACCTGTTCTTGAGAAAATAACTGAAGAGCCAGAAAGCGAATTCATTCTCGCGAAACTGGACACAGAGCGTAACCAACAAACTGCGGCTAAATTCAATATCTATAGCATTCCGGCGGTAAAGGCTTTCAGGAATGGCCAAGTCGTAAACGAATTCACCGGCGCGTTACCCGAACCCTTAGTTAGACGATTTCTATCAAAGGTAACTTCGGCTCCTCCTCCAGCTGCACAGATACGAGGAAGCGCAGACACCAAGAGACTGCTTCGACAGGCGGAGCAACACTTGAAGAAAGGAAGGGGATTTGAAGCCTACGTTCTTCTAAGTGAGTTTCCTGACGGACCTCAGAAGGAACAGGCTGAAAAGCTCCTACCTCTAGCTCGATTTCTATTCGACATGGGCGATGGGGATGGACTGACAGGTAGCGAGGCATTGGACGAGCAATATTTATCAGCCGCCAGCGCTATGCGTAAGCGCAAAGCCACGTTGGCTCTGGATCACCTATTTGCAGCCCTTGAGTTAGGCGAGGAATTCGATACATCGTTTACGATCGAGGTGATCGAATCGCTATTCTCGCTGCTTGGAGAAGGTAACCAGTCAGTAGAGGAGTACCGGCAGCGGTTACCTATCACAGACTCCTGATTCAACCTGCAAGGGAGACTGTGATCGCAGAATAATGGGACACTCATATCTCTGCAATCGATTGCCAGTCCGAATCCTGTAGGCAAAATGGATGTCAATGATTCGAATCGCAGTCATTGGAGATATTCACCGGCATTTCTCGGAATTTGACAGTCGATACTTCAATGCCTCTGATTACCATCTCATCTTGCTCGTCGGCGATTTATCGAATTGGTGGCAGAGCGAAGGGCTTGAAGTAGCTTCCCTCATCTCCAGGCTGAGAAAGATGTCGCTCTTCATACCCGGTAACCATGATACGATAAACGCTTTCCAGCTTCTTGGCGAGGTGAAGAAAGTAAGGCCGGTTGCTGAGTTGGCAAGCATCGGACAAGGAAGGCGCCTGGGAGAAATACTGCGGCAAATCGATCCAGTGATTGTATGTGGTTATTCTGTCCATCCGTTCAGCCATTAACAATTGAATCTGGACATCATCGCAGCCCGTCCGTTCTCTATGGGAGGTGATGATATCGGTTCTAGGCGATATCTCAGGCATGTATACGGTGTGAAATCGATGGATGATTCCACCCGCTTGCTCAAAAAGTGCGTCGAGTCCACCAAGTCTGACAAGGTCATTTTTCTTGCCCATAATGGCCCGGCAGGTCTCGGATCGAGAAGAACAGATATCTGGGGGCGTGATTTCGCAAAGACCGGGGGTGACCATGGAGATCCAGATCTTCGATCAGCCATCGACTATGCTCAAGAGCAGGGTAAGAAAGTTGTTGCCGTTATCGCTGGGCACATGCATCGCCAAGTAAAGGGGGGCGGAATCCGTCGCGGCTGGGTCGTGGAAAACGGTGTCCACTTCATCAATGCCGCCTATGTGCCGCGTATTTTTACACGAGGTAGTAAAACACTTCACCACCATATTCGGTTGCTGTACCAGGATTCAGAAGTGACCGTAAGTGATTGTTTTGAAGAGTCTAGAGCTTTGTAGGCCGGTTAATCGAAGATAGGCATCTTGCCATAAACCTTCTATCGAATAGCACTCTGGTTATAGGAACAAAGTGCTAATTACATAGCCGGTGGTATGCGGTAATATACTATCAGCGCCAAACAGTCCCATTTAATGTGCGCAAGCCCACCTTTCCCCAGGGTGGGCTTCCCTTTTTTAAGGGAACCTCGCAATGCCCCAAAAACTCTCCCATTCAATAGCCATATCTAAATGTGACGCTGACGGCTGATCCCCTCTTTCTCTCCCAGAGATGGGTACCGGGTTGTCTCTAATGTGAGAGATAAACTACAAGGCGGTACAATCTCCTTATCTAGGATCTCGATGGAGGTCTGATGGTTTCTCTTGTTGAAACGTTCGATAACGTTCGAATAAGGCTGTCAGAGATGACCGAGGAAGTTGTCCAGACCCGGAGCCAGGGAGATTGACCATGGATAAAGAAGCGAAAATACTGTTGGTTGACGATGAGAATGCCATTACCGACAACCTCGCACCTTTTCTTGAACGAACAGGCTTCAACGTCCAGGTCGCATCAGATGGTGAAGAAGCCTTGCGTAAGGTTGGCACATTTGAGCCGGATCTCATTATTCTAGATGTACTCATGCCGAGACTAGATGGACGGGCTGTACTTCGACATCTGCGGCAAAATGATGACTGGACGGCTGTTATTCTCTTAACACAGGTGGGTGAGTCCGTGGAAAGGGCCATGGCTCTCGAAGAGGGGGCCGATGATTACTTGAATAAGCCGTTTGATCCCCAAGAATTGGTCGCCAGAATTCGCGCAGTCCTCAGACGGTCAAAGATTGGTCAACCTACACTGGTGACCGCAGAAATTCTGATATGCTTAGATCTGAAACTTGACAGAGTAGCTCGACGTGCTCATTTCAAGGAGGATGTGCTAATGCTCACGCCGAAGGCCGTCGCTCTGTTGGAATACCTTATGACCCACCCGGACGAGCTGATGACGCGGGATCGCCTCCTAGATGCGGTATGGGGATGGGATTATCCGACCGGAACTCGTACCGTAGACACACGAATAGCCGAACTACGGCGGGCATTGAAGGATGATCCATCAAACCCCTTGTACATCGAAACCGTGCCAGGACAGGGCTATCGCTTCATAGGTAGCGTTACGTCATGAGATGGCGTTGGTTGCTTTTGCTGCTACCTGTGGCTCTCGGGATAGTTCTTGCGGCACTATTAAACAACGCCGGCGGACAAAATCCGCTTTTCCGAGTCCTGATCAGTCTCAGTTCACTCCTGTTGATTTTAGGGTTGATCGTAACGGCCGTTCTAGTAGTTTTCTGGGCACTTTGGCACTATCAAGACTCGAGATATCAACGAGAAATCACCTTTCTAGAGGCCCAATCCGCGGAAGATCGTCGACGCTTTCTTAGAAGGCTAGACCACGAACTTAAAAACCCCTTGATGGCCATGCGAGCAGGTTTAGCTAATTTCGCGAATGCGCCGACCGCATCGAGCAAAAAATCTGCCATCGCCACTGTAGAGGCCCAGACCGTACGTCTTAGCAGGCTGACCACAGATTTACGAAAGATCGCCGAATTGGAGAACCGGCCCCTCGAGCTATCCGAAATCGACCTGGAAAAGTTACTCCAAGAGGTCATCGAAATAGCACAGGAGCGGCCTCAGGCATTCGAACGCGATATTCGTCTGACGCTTTCCGACGTACCATGGCCCTTGTCGAATATCTCTGGAGACTGGGATCTGATTTTCCTCGCCGTATTCAACCTCTTGGACAATGCGTTGAAATTTAGCCAGCCTGGAGACACTGTCGAGGTTCGTGGTCGAGAGGATCGCCAGTTCGTTTATATCGAAGTAGCAGATACGGGACCTGGTATTCAGGAAGGGGATTTGCCACACGTTTGGGAAGAGTTATATCGGGGGGATGGTGGTCGCTCAGTTCCAGGTAGCGGACTTGGGTTGGCTCTGGTTCGAGCTATCGGGGAGCGCCACGGTGGATCGGTATCGATCGCCAGCAGATCAGGACATGGCACCGTAGCAACTATGCAGCTACCGATTCATGCGCCTTCAAACTAGGTTAACAGCGATGCAGAGGCCTAGAAGAATAAGTTCCAAATTCCTTTTGTCGAGTGAAAACGGGATAATGCAATATACCCAGCTCTGAGCCCCCTATTCCGCGTATACGTGTTCGCTCAGCTCGGCGATGAATGGCAGCGTACGGTGGCAATCGGCATAATCTAGCCCATACCCTACAACCCAAACATCCGGAATTTCAAACCCAAGATAGTCTACAGGAACACCCAGGCTGTCTCGCTCCTTTCGTACCAGGACGCAGGTTTTCAGTGATGCTGGATCTCTCTCTCCGAGGACGCGATACAGATACTTGAGTGTATGTCCCGAGTCAACAATATCCTCGACGATAACTACATGCTTATCTTGTATCGGTTCGCGGAGATCCATGATCAGCCGCACTTCGCCCGTGCTTGATGTCGTGTCACCGTAGCTCGAAAGAGCCATGAAATCAACGCTATGGGTTTTGGACAGTTGGCGAGCTAAATCGGCGAGGAAGATGAACGCCCCTTTCAAGATGCCAACAAGGAATATCCGCTCAACGTCTGCATAGTCGTGTGCAAGTTGCTGAGCAAGCTCAGTGACGCGGCCTTGAATGGCCTCTTCGGAAATAAGCACGCGAGCTAAATCCGGATGTAAATCCTTCATCCTTCTCTCTCCTGACAACTACTACCGAACTAATTCATCAAGAAGTGCGACCAAATTCTGGGTAATCTGCTCCGTGGTTCCGGTCAGATACTCCTGCCGCCGTTCACGGGATGGGGCTTGGGCGAGTCCGGAAACCCTTGTCGGCGAACCGGTCAATCCAATATGCGTTTTCTCCACATCGATGTCGTTTTCGTCCCATATGGTCACGAGATCTTCAGAGAAAGCGCCATCTTTCATTCGATAGTTCATAAACCTCGGTTCGTTGCTGGCGGTCTTTACCGAGACTACGGCGGGTAAGCTAGTCTGAAGTACCTCTACACCACCAGGCACCTCTCGTCGACCATTGATCAATTGCTTGTCCTTGTCCAGAACTATTCGATCAACCAGTGTAATCTGATTCCAGTTCAGCCACTCAGCAAGCCCAGGTGGCACTTGTCCTGTTGCCCCGTCCGAAGATTCTTCGCCGCAGAGGACCAGATCCACATCGCCGATATGCTCGATCCCCTTGGCTAAGGTATAGGTGGTCGCCAAGGTATCGGCTCCTCCAAAGTTGGGATCGCTCAATAGAAAAATGCGATCGGCACCCATGGCCAGTCCGACGCGCAAGAATGGCTCAAAAAATGGTGGGCCCATGGATAAAATATCGACTCTTCCTCCGTGCGTATCCTTGAGGGTAAGGGCCAACTCCAGCGCATTCATGTCAGGTGGGTTTATTTCAGAGCGCGCGTTTGCTCGATCTAGAAGATTCGTTGAGTAATCGATCCCCACTTCTTCTGGTTTGGGAGTTACTTTCATGCAAACGACAACACGTAAGTCACGCACTGCATACCTGCCTATATAAAGAAACCATTAATCGAGGTTGACCCATTATACCGGTATCTCCGCCACTCTATAATCCCGTAAAGCCTGAATTAGTGATGGTATGATTTCATTCACATCGCCGACGATACAATAATCCGCGTATTCAAAAATAGGCGCATCGCGATCGGAGTTAATGGCGATTATCGTATCAGCCTCCTGGATGCCGACAACGAAATGAAAGGCGCCACTGATGCCGCAGACTATAGCCAGATTCGGCCGGCATACAACGCCGGTCTGTCCAATCTGGCGTTCTCTCTCCACAAATCCATCGTCAACTGGTGGTCGCGTCGCGCCGTAATCTCCATCGAGTAGTTGGGCGAGATCATCAAGCATATCGAAATTGCCTTCCACACCACGCCCACCAGCGACTAGAACAGATGCTTGGGTCAGATCCACACCCTCGCCGATGATCCTCTCAACTACACGAGTGCGAATGATCTCATCAGGAATTTCAATCGCGGGGCGGATAACTCGGCCGTTTTTTTCATGGGGCAGCTTGCTGGGCAGAAACACCCCAGGCCGAACGGTTGCCATCTGAGGTCTGTGCTCCTTCATCTCGATTAAGGCTAAAATCCCCCCACCGAATCCAGAAATTTCACAAACAAGCCTGCCCTCTTCCGCATTTATTTGCAGTCCGGAGCAATCAGCATTCAAACCGGTTCGCAACCTCACAGCGAGGCGACCAGCCAAATCTCGCCCGTCCATCGTTGCCCCAAGCAGAAATACACTGGGCCTATAGACATCCATGATCTGGTAAGCAACATGGGTATAGGCATCCACCGTGAAGGGTTCGAGTTTTGGATTGTCGATGAGGATGACTCTATCAGCTCCATAGGCAAAGGCCTCAGACGCTGCGCCGGCAACCTGGTAGCCTAATAACAATCCCGTAAGCGTCCAGCCAGCATGGCTGGCCAGTTCGCGCCCCTTAGATAGCAACTCCAGCGAAACAGGGGCCAAGCCCGAACCACGTTGCTCGAGAAAGATACAAATGTCCTCTTTCTCCGATTCTATGCTATAGAGCGAGGCGACCATTGGAAGTCCCTATTACTACGACGATGGACAGTGCGGACAACAAGCACTCGCGGTACGTTCCATTCGTTCTCTAAAACCATTTGAGCGTGGGTGTTTAGCACCATGCCTTGCTCAGATGGCTCGTTTCGTTCAGCTTACCTGAGCATAGAGAATAACTGTCATCGAGAAAGCTTGGCCGGTTCTTTTTGATGAAAAAAGAATCATTTCCGGGCGACCGCCAGCAACCGCTTTGCCTCATGGTCATACGGAGATCCATCAAGATCGCCGTAGAGCTCAACAGACTTGAAGCCACTTTCCTTCAGTAACTCGATCAATTCGGCGCCTGAATATAGCCAGTGGGTTATCATGAATTCGGTCCGCTTATTGTCTTTAATCAATATCCGGCGGTTTCGCATGATGGTCCAGTTTCTTTCGATAAGGCGATCTTCGAGAAGCAAAGTCCCTTCAACTTCTCGCCAGTCGCGACTTTGAAAATTTCGGGCCAAGATCTCGCGACCAACCATGTCCATGAAGAACGCACTTCCTTCTTTTAGGGAGTGATATACGTTAAGCAACACCTGTTGGTTATCTGATGGAAGCTCGAAATATCCGAACGAAGTGAACATGGATAAGGCGCCATCGTATGCATCTGGTCGTACAAATCGCCGCATGTCCTCCTGCACAAACTCGATAACCAGATCCTCATTTTTCGCTCGATTTCGTGCTTCATCCAGGTATGCATCTGTTCTATCAACACCAGTTACCTGAAACCCTCTCCTGGCCAATTCAAGCGAGTGGCGTCCAGGACCGCAAGCGAGGTCCAGAATTGATCCTACGGATTCGATTTTCATCAGTTCGAGCGCGCGTGAGAGCTGTTCCGGTGATATCTCCCAGGCGTCCTGTCCGAATATGAATGGCGCCATTTCAGTCCAGAATTCATCATCCTGGTGCCATTCAACCTTCTCACTCACGTCGAATCCCATTAATCATACGATTCTGCGCAGGAGAGAGCTGCGAGTTCGGCCACATCCTTAACGATTAATCCGCCCCTCTGGTCTCCTTTCATGCTATCTTCCAGACAGGTCAAACAGAAGGGGCAGGCCGTAGCCATCAGGTTTGCACCCGTAGCCATGGCTTCATGGACTCTTAAATCGGAAAAACGCATCCCCGGATCGGTCTCCATCCACATCCGACCGCCGCCGGCTCCACAACATAGAGTATTTTCTCCAGAGCGTTCCATTTCCTCAAGATTCAATCCCGGAATGGATTCCAGAATCTTGCGGGGCGCCAGCAATTCTTGATTGTGCCGAGCGAGGTAGCAAGGATCATGATAGGTGACTGTTCCGTCGAGCGGTCTACTTAGCTTTAGTTGGCCGGAATCAATCAATTCTGCGAGGAACGATGTGTAGTGGGTCACCTCAATGCGCCCATTCATAAATTGATTCTGATTCTTGAACGCATCATAGCAGTGGGGAGAGATCACCACCATGCGACGGACGCCTTTCTCATCCAGAATCTTAGCGGCATGCTGGGAAACCTCCTGAAAGTATAGCTGGTGCCCGAGCGATAAGACGGCTTCACCACAGCAAGGTTCATCGTCCTGAAGGACGCCAAAGGGAACTTCTGCAGCTCTTAGAAGATGGACAATGGCCTTGGCGATCAATTGGGCTCGTCGATCGTAGGCTGATGTGCAGCCAACGTACAACAAGACATCGTGCTCGGCAGGATCATAGTAATGCAGTCCCAGTTTTTTGGCCCAGATCGACCTCTGTGACGGTGGCTGCGACCAAGGATTGTTGTTCCAATAGACAGACCAGAGCAAAGAAGGAGATCCCGGCGGGGTTTCTCTATCGTGCCATGCTATCTGGCGCAAGCCAAGGATAACATCCGAAATTTTTACACCTCGTGGGCAGTAAGCTTCACAGAAGGCGCAGGTTGTACACAGCCACAGGTTGGCCTCGTTCAATGGCAGTCCCAGTTGGGCTTCTCTTATCATCGATCGAACGGATACGGTCTCTTCGCTTACGAGGCCCCAGGGGCAGTTGGCCGTACAGGAGCCGCACTGGTAACAACTAGCCGCGGTGCCACCGGTGAGTTCTATCAACTCCTCCCAAATAGCATCATCTATAATCCGATGGTCGATTTCAGACACGATCGATCTCCATGCCATCGACAAGTAAGTTGCGCTGGATGATCTCGTCCATCTCGGTAACCTTCTCGGCGAACTCCTTTCCTTCGGCGGCGGATATCCAGCGAAGCTGCAACCTCTCAGTATCGACCCCCTTTCGCTTGTATTTTCGCTGCCAGTGTTTGAAGCGTTTTTCGGTCAGGCGATTTGCGTAATTATAGTGACAATCAGATCCCGTCTCGGTCAGGCGGCACCCCGTAACCAGCACTGCTCCCGCTCCATTCTCGAACGCTCGAGCGATGAAGTCCTCTTCAACGCGAGCTGAACACATTGTCCGGATAATGCGAGCCGATGCTGGATATTGTCGCTTCTCGATTCCGGCTAAGTCGGCCCCCGCATAGGAACACCAGTTACAGGTTAATACCAGGCACTTCTTATCAGGTTCTCCGGCCAGCGCGGCGTCAATCTGGGAAAGAAGCTGCTCCTTGGTGAAATATGGCATGTCGATGGCGTCGAAATTGCATTCTGCCGCGCAGGTACCACAGCCCATGCAAGCAGCCTCGAGAATGCGGATAGTTCCGCCCTTCCCGATTGGTCCGATTTGCTCGATGGCGCTGAAAGGACAGACCTTGACGCAACGCATACACCCCGGGCATAGATCGAGGTCAACCTTGGCCGTTAGGGGCTCTTTCGCAATGATACCTCGTGAAAGGAGCGAGCCCGCCTTGGCAGCAGCCGCCAACGCCTGGGCCATTGATTCGCGGACATCTTTGGCTCCTTGCGCCGCTCCCGCCAAATAAACTCCTTGAATCGCGGTCTCGGCCGGTCCGAGTTTTGGATGCAGCTCCATAAGGAATCCATCGTCGCTACGAGCGAGCTTCAATTGTTCCGCGAGATTGTCCTCAGGAGCACTCAGGCCCGTTACGAGAACGAGAAGGTCTGTCGGTATGCGCAGCCATCTGCCAAAGAACTCATCGTATAGCCCCAATTGCCCGTCCTGGTAATCCAGGACGGCCTCAGGGGGTCGCGTCGAATCATATCTGAAGAACTGGACTCCGGCAGACATGGCTTGCTCGTAGAGTTCTTCCGCCTGACGACTGTATGTTCGAATGTCCTTGCTAACGATCCGTACGTGCTTTCCCATTCTTCGTAAGCGCAAAGCTTGGTATATCATGGCCGTACAGCAATACCGTGAACAACCCTTTCCATTGTGTCGAGATCCAACACAGGAAACGAATGTAATCCGATCTGCATCGACAGCTTCCTCATATACGAGACTCTCCAGATCCAGGTTCGTGATGACCGATGGGTCATCGCCTAGACCGAAGATCTCTGCTTCTGACGGCACCGAACCGGTGGCCACTATGACGGCTCCTACCTGCAACTCCTCACCATTACTTAGCCGCGCGCTAAAGTTACCGACCACGCCGCCAATGGTTACTACGGTCGAATTTATGTGGACATGGACGCCGGCATCGAGCAAATCCAGTGATTTGGCTACCAGTAATTCGTGCGCGTAAATCCCAGAAGGCGCCAGTTGACCAAGCTTATCCAACAATCCGCCAAGATAATTATTCTTTTCGATGAGGTGGGTTTCAAATCCTTGGCGGGCGAGCGCGGCCGATGCGGTCATTCCGGCGATCCCACCACCAACAACTAGCGCAATTTGGGTCAGAGGAAGATGGCTGATTTCCAATGGCTCCAGACGACGCGCCTTTTCAACCGCCATGCTAACCATGTCTATCGCCTTGACGGTCGCCATGTGTTTGTCGTACTTGTGCACCCATGAATCCATGTTGCGTATATTGGCCATCTCTAGCAGATAAGGATTGAGGCCGGATCGAACAAGCACACCACGAAATATCGATTCGTGGGTTTTCGGTGAACAGGCTGCCACGACGATCCGGTTGATCCCTTCACGGGCGATCGATGCCTCGATCTCGCTCTGGGTATTCCCGGCGCAGGAAAATTTCTGGTCGGCCGCGTAAACCACGTCGGGTAACGAATAGGCTGCCTGAACGACCTGATCCACGTCTACGACACCGGCGATATTGTTGCCGCAGTGGCAGACAAACACACCGACTCTTGGTGTATCGATATCGATTTGTGCTTCGATCTTCGGTGGTTCAGGCCAATATCTCTCAGATATATGCCCTAGAGCCAGGGCGGCCGCCCCACTGCCTTCAGCCACGCTATCCGGGATATCTTTTGGACCCGTCACACAGCCAGCGGCGTAAACGCCTGGTCTGGTAGACACTACCAAACCACCCCGGATTTCATCAGCTTTAATGAACCCGTCGCTGTCAAGCTCGATATCCAGGATGTTGGCTAGGTCGGACAGGCCGGCCGGAGGGGCTACAGCATTGGCGAGCACAACCATATCGAATCGCTCGTCCATGCGGGTGGCGGCTAAGGTATCTTCATAAACAACCCGAATATCATCGCCGTCCGGTTCTATGCGAGATGGGCGACCACGAACGAAATTTGCCCCGGCCGCCCTGGTGCGATCCCAGAAAGCGTCAAAGCCCTTTCCATAGGCACGGACATCCATGTAAAGGACGGTAACGTTCGGGATATTATGATCAAGAGCCTGGTAGGCATGTTTGATGGAGTACATGCAGCAAAAACGCGAACAGTAACGGAAAAACCGCCTGTCTCTTGATCCGACGCACAGGACGATGAGTAGATTTTCCGGGTGACGTCCATTTGACGGCCGGATGAGATCACCGCTAGTTGGTCCGGCCGAGTTGATAAGGCGCTCGAACTCTATGGCCGTCAACACGTCGGGATGGCGTCCATAACCATATTCGCTCAGCCGTCTCGGATCAAGCATGTCATAGCCAACAGAGATTACAATCGACGCTACTTTTCTCTCGATCAATCTTTCCTCGGCCATGTAGAAGTCGATTGCCTTCGGGAGGCAGGCTTGGAAGCAGCGGTCGCAAGGCATGTAATTTGGCGGCACATTCAGGCAGCTTTCCATATCTAGTAGATATTCTCCCGGTGTCGATTGGGGAATCGGCGTATAGATAGCCTTTCGAACTGCCATTCCAGCTTCAAAATCATTTGGTAACACGACCGGGCAAGCCGTCGTGCAATCACCACATCGCGTACAGGCGTCCGATACGTAGCGCGCCCTTTGACGGATCTGAACCTGGAAGTTGCCCGGTTCCCCTTGAACATCTTCCACCTCGGCCAGGGATAGAATCTCAATATTGGGATGCAGGTCCACCTCAGACATTTTCGGGGCTTCGATACAGATCGAACAATCCAATGTAGGAAAGTTCTTGTCCAAAGCTGCCATAACGCCGCCAATCGTTGCTTCGCGCTCGACCAGTACCACCCGCGCCCCAGCTCCTGCCAGATCAAGCGACGCTTGGATCCCGGCTATGCCGCCACCGATGATAAGCGCGGAATCGGTCATCAGGCAGGCTCCTTATCCAGGGCATATTGGTAACCAGCATCGAAGGCACGAATGTTAAGCGGTACGGTTTTTGATTTGACAGAGGTAGCGATGGCCTTCTCCATGGCCGGCCGGCTGACGACATTGGCGACTACTGTAAAGAAGCCCAACATAACAACGTTGGCAACGATCCGGCGACCGAGTGATTCAGCCAATTGCGTGCATGGTATGCGATAGATATTTCCCGGCTGTTTTGCCTCCACCAGCCCTTCATCGATAAGTATCAACGCCTCCGTTTTTAGGGATGGATGAAACTTGTCGTAGGCTTCTTGAGACAAGGCCACCAGGATATCAGGCCGCTGAACGAACGGATAATCGATCGGCTCATCCGCGACGACGACATTTGCGCTTGAAGCGCCTCCTCGAGCTTCTGGCCCGTAAGACTGGGTCATGACCGCATCCTTGCCGTCATAGAGAGAAAGCGCCTTGCCCAGGATGTAGCCGGCTAGACCAACTCCTTGGCCACCAAATCCGGCAATTCGAATTTCTTTTCTCATTCGAGGAACCTCTATCGAATCTATTCCTGGCTAATCAGCGAACCGACAGTTCGGGCATTTGAACGTAGTTTCCGTGTTGTGAATGATTACCTTGCCTGCATTTCTTCGTCATCGATAGAACGCTGAATATCAGCCGGCGACCGGCGCTGCGACGGGTTGAAAAGCGGGGCTGTCACGATTGACGAAATTACCCACATAGATGGAGCTTTCTTCGCGAAGATTGATGGCGAAATCTTCGAAGGGCATCCCATCATTAACCAACACGCACCGGTCTCTGTATAGCTCCATTTCGTCAAGTCCAGCCTCGATATTGTTCGACTTCCCGAAACCTATTGGGCACGGAGAAAGCACTTCGATAAAGCAAAATCCGGGCTTGTCGAAGACGTATAGAATGTCGCGCATCGTTTGCCGGGGATGGATCGTCGTCCACCTCGAAACATAATTCGCACCAGCAGCGCAGAGGAGATAGGGCAGATTAAACGGTAACTCCGGATTCCCATAGGGCGCAGTCGTGGCCAGGGCACCTTGTGGAGTCGTTGGCGCAGCCTGGCCCCCGGTCATCCCATATATGAAATTATTAACGCAGATGACCTTAACGTCCACATTTCTTCGAGCGGCATGGATCAAGTGGTTGCCACCGATGGCCGCCAGATCGCCATCACCGCTGAAAACCGTGACCATCAACTCAGGGTTGGCAAGTTTCAGACCTATGGCAAAAGGGATAGCCCGACCATGTGTCGTGTGATAAGAATCAAGATTCATGTATCCCGCGACGCGACCTGTGCAGCCGATGCCGGAAACAACTATATGTTTTTGGCGAGGTACACTAGATTCCAGGATCGCCTGGGCGTAACAGCGCATAACGATACCGATCCCACATCCGGGGCACCAAATATGGGGCATCCGATCTGACCTGATCATATTGTCGAGAGGATGTCGTTCGACTTCGATAACGCTAGCCACTCTTAGACACCTCCATGATTAAGTCATAGATGGGTTCTGGCGGAATCATCGCCCCACCCGCGTGAAACACGCCCCTGACCGGTCGGCGAATGATCCGTTCGATCTCACGACTGATCTGACCCAAGTTGAGCTCCGCGACAATGATGGCATCTACTTGCTCCGCTAGTTCACGCACTTTTTCTTCCGGGAACGGCCATATAGATATGGGCCGGAATAGACCGGCTGGGACACCATTGTCGCGAGCGAGTTTGACCGCCCGGCGAGCAGACCGGGCCGTGCAGCCGTAGGAGATTACGGCGATGCGGGCATCCTCAAGGTAATGGCCTTCGCAACGTAATATCTGGTCCGAATTGCTATGAACTTTGTCAATCAGGCGAGTGACGAGGATCTGATGGTCGTCCGCTGTCATTGCCGGGTAGCCCCGCTCGTCATGAGTTAGTCCGGTGAAATGTACATTGTAACCTTCACCCGCGTAGGCCATCGGTGGCACCAGATCGGATTGATCTGGCTCGAAGGGCTTGAATTTCCCGTTTGGAGGATGCTCTGGTCGTTTTCTTGGCCATATAGGAATTTCATGGGCCTCCGGGATGATTACGCGTTCTACCATGTGGCCGACAACCTCATCGGACAACAAGACCACCGGCACCCGGAAGCGATCAGCAATATTGAATGAGTGTACGGTCAGGTCGAACATTTCCTGTGGCGACCACGGTGAATAAGCCACAATGGCATAGTCGCCGTGCGACCCCCAGCGAATCTGCATCACATCCGACTGCCCGGGCAAGGTTGGTAATCCGGTGGATGGTGAACCGCGTTGGATATCAACCAGCACGCATGGAATCTCCATCATCACCGCCAGGCCCAGGTTCTCCATCATAAGACTTAAACCCGGCCCTGAAGTGGCTGTCATCGAACGAGCGCCGGCGGCGGAGGCTCCGATCACAGAGGCGAAGCTACCAAGCTCATCCTCCATCTGAATGAAGACGCCTCCAACTTCAGGCAGTCTTCTGGCTAGTCGCTCGGCAACCTCCGTCGATGGCGTTATTGGATATCCACCAAAAAAGTCACAACCGGCAGCTATCGCTCCCTCGGCGCAGGCGTGGTCGCCATGCATGAAATGTCGTCCTGTTAGGATAGGGCGCTCCTTCAATGTGTGGCCTCCACGGTGTAAATAGCAAACTCGGGACAGACCAGCGAGCAGAATTGGCAATGGATACAGGCCTCTTCTTTATCAGGAGCAACCTCGGGCAAATGGTATCCTTTAGAATTGGCCCGTACAGATTCGTTCAATACTTGCAGCGGGCAGAATTCGATGCAGATTCCACAACCCTTACACCGGCTTGGGATGATGTACACTTGACCACGTGGTAGGCGAAGATCCTGGCGATCTATTGGCTCCCGGCCAAAACTCTTCATAGCCATCCGCTTTTCCCCGACATGGACTTGATAAATGACGCTTCAAGCCAGAATCAGTTTGCCAGATTATCGCCTGTAGTTCTAGTGATAACCGGCAGGTTATAAGGCGACAAAAGTCATGTCACACCGATGAACGCATCTGTTTACTCCGATAAAAAGGTTTCTATCGATCAAAACAGGCCATTTGTCTCTTGATTTTGCTATGATGATCTCTCCTGACAAGATATAATCCCGCCGGTTAATCAACAGGCTGCTCTCTCTTATCCTCTAGGGTAGCCATTGAGCAGCATCCGCTCGAATGGAGGATTGGGATCCGCGAAATCAGTTCTGTTGCCGGGATGTTTGGTATTAAAGGCGATCTCCTATCGGTCGTGCCTTACGGCAACGGCCATATCAACGATACCTATCTGGCGACCTACAGTATCAGTCGTTCCGAAGTCAGATACATCCACCAGCGAATAAACCACCAAGTCTTCCCGGATCCGATAGCTTTGATGGAAAATTTTGAACGCGTCACTAGCCACATCGCAGGTGGTTTGCAGGAAAATGGGGTTGACGATATTGAACGACGTGTACTCTCTCCGCTAAGAAGTCGCGCCGGCAGGAGTTTCGCCTATGACGAAGCGCGAAACGTCTGGAGAACCACTCACTTCGTCAGAGGTACCACGACTTTTGATATAGTCACCAACCAAGAGCTGGCCTTCGAAGTTGGACGATGTTACGGAGAATTCCAAACCCAATTGCTGACATTAGCCCCTGATAGTCTTCATACAACCATTGCAGATTTCCACAATACGCGCCATAGGTTCGACACGCTTCAGCAGGCCATTGGGTCAGATCCCTGGAACAGGGCGTCGAAAGTAAGGGACGAAATCGCCTTTGTCGAAGCCAGGGAGTCATATGTTGACCGGCTTGAAGATCTGCATATCGAGGGCCTGATTCCTAAGCGCATCACCCACAACGATACGAAAGTCAACAACCTGCTTATCGACAAACGGAGCGGCAGAGGGATCTGCGTGACGGATTTGGACACTACTATGCCGGGCCTGGCCCTTCACGATTTTGGTGACATGGTACGAACCACAACTAATAATGCGGCCGAAGATGAGCAAAACCTCGATCTGGTGCGGATGCAGATCGAGATATTTGAGCCCCTGGCAAGAGGTTATCTTTCCAAAGCGGGTCAATTCCTCAATACGATTGAGATGAAGGAATTAATCTTCTCGTGCAAAGTGATTGTTCTCGAGATCGGAATACGATTTCTTACGGATCACCTACAGGGGGATGTTTACTTCAAAACGGGACGAAAAGGGCACAATTTGGATCGTTGTAGGACCCAGTTCAAGTTGCTGACATCTATCGAGGAGCAAGAGGAGTTGATGGAGCTCATTGTAGCATCAATTCCGAGTTAATCAGAGAGCCATTTCGCAGTTCGTTAAACAATCCGTAATTGTGGATCGCTTAATTATCACCAGGTCGATGTATATCCAACTATGGTAGCCGCCTCAAATCATGGTACGAAAGCGCTTGCAGTGGTTGGAGCTTGAAATGCCATGACGGTCATGGTTCCGTAAACAAAAGCCACTATCCCTATCACCACCGCAAATACTGCCAATGCGCGTTTGAAAGTGCCAAACCGCTCAACATCAGTAATGACCATGTATGCCCCGGTAAGAGCATGCATGAGGACGAAGAAGAGGAAAGCGATATCAATAGCCTTCCAGATTGGCTGATCCATTCGCTCTAGAATTCTTGAGAAATCGATGTGGAATGGCGGATAGTGCACAACGATCATGTGTATCGTCATGAAGAAGAGAAGAGCTATGGCACTTATTCGCTGCATTAAGAATATACGCATTAATTTTCTCCCGTTATCCTAGAGGTATCGTTGTTTTGCATATTCCAGCCACCTAGCCTTCGAGCGCAAATAGCAGGATCGGTATGCCGCCTGCGATCACTAGTAAGACCGATGCAGCGAAGATGGCATAAAAGAGACTCTTCCGGTATTCGGTAACATTGAAATAGTGGACGATTAGTAAGCGAATACCGTCAAATCCATGATAAATGACGGCCGCCAAGAGGGCTATCTCCGCCAACTTAAAAGCCGTGGATTGAAAGAAATTAAGTCGTGAGTCAAAGACCTCCGCGCCGGAGTTAGCTGAGCCGATTACCCACATGTGAGTGAATAAGTACAGGACAAGGGCTATACCGGTTACACGACGAAGTAGGAAACTTATAAAGCCGGTGCTTTTGTACATGTTGCTCTCCTTACCCGGTACGTACCGGTTTCTGAATATATTGCTGTCTGTCGCGCCTGGCGTCGTCGAGGGCACGGCGTTTCTGAGCCAACTTTCTGAGCGTCTCGATCGCCTGGGTTGGATTGAGATCCTTGGGGCAAGCGTCTATACAATTGAATATAGTGTGGCAACGATATACGCCGTCACTGCCAGAGAGATCGGCCAGACGCTCAGCGGGTTCCGTATCACGGGGATCGAGTACTCGCAGGTAAGCTTTTAGTAAAGCATGCGGGCCAATATACTGTTTTGTCATGCCGATTACCTGGCAGGCAGAGTAGCATGCCCCGCACATGATACATGTCTCCGCGTTATCAAGAGCCTCGACTTCTTCTGGGCTCACGCGGAACTCTTTCTCCGGAACGTCTTCGGGTGGGATGAGCCAGGGTTTTACCCGCTGATACTGTTCCCAAAAGCTGCTGCGATCCACTACCAGATCTTTGATAATTGGCAGATAGGGCAGAGGACGAATGGTCACTCGCCGATTCTTATCTAAGACGGCCGCGAGTGGCTTGTTACAGACCAGCATATTGCTCCCATTTACGTTCATCGCACAGCTGCCGCAAATGGCGTGACGGCATGATCTTCTAAACGTGACGCTGCCATCCTGTTGTGACTTAATCATCTGAAGGGCGTCAAGAATGGTGGTGTCCTGATCTGGTTCAAGATGAAACTCGCCAATATGTGGCTTCTTGTCGACATCTGGATTAAATCGTTGGATCCGTATGGTGGCTGTTGGCATGTTGAAATCTCCTGCGAGAGACTGTTCGGATGGATACCGTCTAATATTTGCGTTCTTGTGGTGGGTAGCGGTCCCAGAAAATCTGCACCGGTTTGTAACTCAATGCCGGTCCTTCTTCGCTCTTGTGGGCCAATGTATGTTTGAGCCAGTCTTCATCATCCCTGGCTTTGAAGTCTGTGCGGGAGTGAGCCCCGCGGCTCTCCGTGCGAGCTAACGCACCAGCGACAATCACCTCGCTGAATGAAAGCAGGTGTTCAGCCTCGATCGTTGCCAATAAATCGGTGTTGAATCGACTGCTTTTATCCATGATGCGAGCTTTTTCGAACCGCATTCTGAGCTCGTTAATTTCTGTCGCCGCGACAGCTAGTCTCTCCGCATCCCGATAGATGCCGCAGTTGTCAGTCATGTTCGTTTTGAGGTCTTGGGCGATCACCTCAACCGATTCGGACCCTTCCTTGCCAAAGAGCACCTGGATGCGTTTTTTGTTGCCCTCCGCCGGATCTCCAGGAAGAGGCTGGAGGACGGCCCCGTCCTTTACAAACTGGGCAATACTTAGGCCAGCGCGCTTGCCGAATAACGATGCCTCAAGCAGGCTATTCGTGCCGAGCCGGTTTGCTCCATGGACGCTGACGCAAGCGCACTCTCCCGCGGCATAAAATCCGACCACAGGAGTTCCTTCCGCGTCACAAGTAACTTGTCCATCTTCATCGGTAGGAATGCCACCCATACTATAGTGGGCCGTGGGTTGGATGGGGATTGGTTTTTCAATGGGATCTACCCCAACGAAATCGATAGCCAGTTCCCGGATCTGCGGTAGCCTATCCAAGATCTTTTCCCGTCCGAGATGCCGTAGATCTAGGTAGATGCCTTGCCCGTCCGGGCCGACCCCCCTTCCCTCGTTAATTTCAGTCTGCTCTGAACGGCTTACCAGATCTCGCGGAGCGAGCTCCATTTTGTCCGGCGCATAATTCTCCATGAAGCGGTCATTCTGGCTGTTAGTCAGATATCCGCCTTCACCTCGACATGCTTCGCTCATTAATATGCCGTGTCGATAGAGTCCGGTTGGATGGAATTGTACAAATTCCATGTCCATCAAAGGAATACCGGCGTTGTAAGCGATAGCAACGCCGTCTCCTGTATTTGCGAATGCGTTGGAAGTGATCTTGTACGCCCGGCCATAACCTCCTGTTCCGAACATGACCGCCTTAGCTCTCATTGTGACAATCTTTCCGGTGAGGATCTCCAGGGCGACGATTCCGCAGCAGACGTTGTCTTCGATAATCAAATCGAGGCAGTACCATTCACTATAGAACTTTACCCCATGACGCAAAGCCTGTTCGTGAATCGTATGCAGAAGTACGTGCCCGGTGTAATCTTTCGAGTAATTGGCTCGTGGAGCGCTATGCCCCCCGAATCGGCGTTGGGCGATCCGGCCGTCCGGCAGTCTGCTAAAGACACAACCCATGTGTTCGTACTGGTAAATAATTTCAGGAGCCTCTTTGACCATGATCTCGATGGCAGCCTGATCTCCCAACCAATCCGATCCTTTAATGGTATCGAACATATGGAGCTCCCAACCATCCACTGGATCATCGCCAGGCGGAACCGGTTCCAACGGACCTCTAGGACCTGTATCAGCCACGGGTCTTATATTGTTCAAAGCTGCGGCTATACCACCCTGCGCGGCGCCGCTGTGAGATCGGAGCGGATGAATCTTCGACAACACACCGATGTCTTTCACGCCTTCCTGGGCTGCGACCATCGCTGCCCAGGAGCCGGCCAGACCGGCGCCTACGATGATGACATCATGCGTTATGGTCTCTCCGTTTGTCATTAGTAGCTTCCTTTATGGCTCGAAAGAATGCGGCTTCTTCGGTTCGCTCTTCGGGTTTTCTTATGAGGCGCCAACATTCCCCATTTTGCCGATGAGAACTGGATCTTACTCAATGAAAGTATATGTTTCGTGGATTGTTGCTGGTAGTTGCAAAGTCACCGAACTTAGGTGACAAATGTCATATATTGACGGATTATTGAGCAGCATCACACAGTTCTCGTTTACACATCGTGTTGAGGGGTTCTTGCGACAGGTTTTATTATGCTACGGCCAACGCAAAGCGCGTTTGCAGGAGTGAAACCAACAGATCGGTGTCGCGGTCTGATCAAGCTCCCTTTGGGCAGCTCCCATTCGTACCTAACCACCAGCCAGGCCACCCCCATCCACGACGAGTGTGGTTCCAGTGACAAACGACGATGCTTCGCCTACCAGGTAGAGAACAGCCTGGGCAACATCTTCGGGCGAGCCAATCCGGTTCAGCGGGCGGTCGGCCGCGTTTAACATGAACTTTTCTTCGTCCTGTCCAAGCTGTCGGGCCTCAGTGCGTAACATAGATGTGTCCGTATCACCTGGGCAAACACAGTTAACACGGATGTTTTGGCGGCCGTGGTCGAGAGCCATCGCCCGGGTCATGTTTACTACCGCTGCCTTTGAAGCGCAATAAGAAAGGGCATCTCGCCCGCCGGTCAATCCCCAACCGGAGCCGATATTGACTAGGACGCCGCCACCCTCTTCGATCATGATCGGAATGGCAAGTTTGCTGAGCAGAAAAACCGATTTTACATTGATAGCCATCACCCGATCCCACTCCTCCTCAGTCGTGGTCAGGGCATTCGTGCGCCGGATAATGCCTGCGTTATTGACCAGGATATCAATCCCCCCGTATCTCTCGACAACTCTGTCCACCGCGTGCTCACAATCACTTGACTTGGACACGTCAGCAGCGACAAAAAGAGCTTGTCCAAACAGTAATTCGATCTCTTCCGCCAGAGCTCGCCCACCCTTTTCATTGAGATCAAGGATGGCAATGGAAGCGCCTTCCCGTGCGAGGAGCCTGGAGGTTGCCCGGCCGATACCAGATGCTCCGCCTGTAATAATCGCTCTTTTCCCTGTTAATGCGCCCATAACAACTCCTTCATGCGCCTCATCTACGATGTGACTCGGTAGACCGCTCTTTCATTGTAGCCTGTAACTACATGGAGATAACCGGGCAATATGACGTCTTCGGTCTGATGTCCGACGTCAACCCGGAGTGGTCTCCCCATGAGCGAATGTAGTTTATCCGGGGTGCAAATCGCGAGGATATTCTTACTCCCAACCCTATCTATTACGCGATGGCTTATCTGTTGGTTTCCTCTACCGAATATGTGGCCCTGTCCGCCGATGGGTGAAACGACAATTTTGACCTCCCGTCCGTCTAGCCACCTGAGTAGCTGATCCTCGTTGGCATCGGATTGAACCAATTGACCATCCATCACCACGTCGACGCCAATCAATGTCTTTTCTACTCCCAGGTAATTTGCTATTGCTTTTGTTGTGGTTCCAGGGCCGAGGATGAAGAGACAACCACTTTCCATTCTCTCACACACCCATCTGGCGATGGCTACCTGAGCTTCTGTTTCGGTCGATCTGGATGGTATTTTGAGGCTTTGTACCAGGCCGGATGCTATCGGGACCTTTAGGAAACCAAAGAGTTTGGGGGCCACTAATCCGCTACGGTAGGATTCTTCGTCGAGATCCATAACCTCGGCCTCTCGATAATGGATCACCCTGCCTTCTAGGACCAGTCTGACGAGGTCGCCCGCATCGCTTGGCTTGTTCGTAAACACTGCCGAATGCATCTTTACCCCAGCCGGAATACCCACCACAGGAACCTGAGTTCCGATAGCCGCAGAGATATCTCTCGCCGTCCCATCTCCACCGGCAAAGAGAATTAATCGCACACCGAGCTTGCTCATTTCAGCGGCGGCATGTTGAGTATCCCGCGCCTTTGTTCTGCCGGTCTCGATTTTACCTATCACCCGGGGTTCAAAACCGCATGCCCTCGCGACACGTTCGCCCATTTCGTCAGGATAGACGAGCAAACTCACGACTTGTTGCATCGACGCGAGCTCCCTCAATGCAGTCAGGGCTCGAATATCCGCGACGGGCGTCGCACCCAGGGCAATCGCCTGACGCTGGATGGATTCGCCATCGCTTCCTTTTAAGCCGACAGCCCCACCGATGCCGGCCATCGGGTTGATTATCAATCCAATGTGGTCGAGGGTCATTCTTTTGGCAGAGCCGTCTTCTTGATGTAGCTGCGCCACGTCACAGCCCATTGCTCTGGATCGTCGAGAGGAGCATGGTCGATCGCGTGGATCGTACTATTATGGGGTGCGTCCTTCACCATCTTAGGATTTGTTCTCGCCTCCTGGGCCACATGGGCCAGTATCGAGGCGTATTCATCTAACTCGGCCTTTGAGTAAGACTCCGTCGGCTCAAGGGTGCATGGTTCAGGAACGATAAAGGGATGGTGGCTTGTCCAATAGTGGACACCAAAATCGGCGGCTCGAAGGCCAATCTCCTCTGAATGAACACCGGTTTCCTCTGTCAACTCGTTCCAGCTATAGCGCACCTGCTCGATCCTTCGCTTACCCCTGGCATAGGGCGCGCCTACGCCTGGAATCTCGAGGATCTTTTGCAGCAGATAGTTATTGTTAAGCACGGCGATATCGGCTACTTCCCTCAGGCCCTTGGCGCCGAGGCTCATCACCCATGCGTACGCACGGACCACATTCGGCACCACTCCGAAGAATGGGCCGATCTTTCCAATTGAATCGGGTCGATCGTATTCAAGATAATACTGGTCGCCATCGAATTCGACCGTAGGCGCAGGCAGGAATCGCGCCAATTCAGCGGACACGCCGCTCGCACCGGCCGCCGGCCCCCCGCAACCATGGGGTGTTGAGAAGGTCTTGTGCAAATTGAAATGGCAAAGATCGAAACCAGTATCTCCAGCGCGAGTAATACCGAGAATTCCATTTGCATTGGCCTGATCATATGCGCACAGTCCGCCAACATCGTGAACAATTTCGACGAATTCTTCGATCTTCGGGTTGAATATTCCGGTGTCTTCAGGATTCGTGATCAGCATGGCGGCGGTTCGTTCGGACACAGCCGATTTTAAGGCCTCAATATCGGGGTAGCCATCGTCGTCTGGGTAAAGGGTAATGACCTTGAAACCAGCAGTCTTCGCGCATGCCGCGTTCGATGGGTGGGAAAAGATGGTGGTGATGATCTCATCACGTTGATCCAGCTCTCCGCGTAATTCATGATAAGCCCGAATTATCGATACATTGGTGTAAATGGCTGAAGATCCTGCGGCCGGCTGCAGCGTGAATCGCTCCATTCCCGAGATTTCTTTGAGTATCTGTTCAAAACGATGGAGAATTTCGAGAATTCCCTGGAGGCTCGATACAGCCTGCATAGGGTGTAGGGCCATCAGCTTCGGCGTTCGTATCAGTTGCTCGTTGATTTTGGGGCTGTACTTCATCGTGCAGGTACCCTGTCCAACGTCGATATTGAGATCGGCCCCCAGGTTTTCCTGAGAGAGCCTCAAATAGTGTCTAAGCACCTGAGGCTGGGCGATTTCTGGTAAGCGAGGTGGATTTTGGCGGTGCATCTTTTCAGGGATCGTGGCAACAACATCGCCAATCTCAGACCGCATGTCCGCTTCGATATCAGGTATTAGCATCCCCCTCTGTCCACTCCGGCTCAATTCGTATATTACTGGTTCATCCCATCGCGCCTGATGAAATCTTCGAAGGCGTGGTTTACCATCGATATACCTTTCTTGAGTGATACTTGACTTCATGATCCGGTGACCTCCCTCAAGACATTGGCTAATCTGTCAATGTTTTCTTTCGAGTGGATCTCTGTGACGCAATATAGTGCCGACTCGCCAAGTTCAGGGAATTCTTGTGAAAGATCCACTCCCCCCTGGATACCTCGGGAGAGTAACTGTTTATTGACCTCCTTGACTGTCTTTCCCGTCTCATCGAAATTGACCACAAACTCTTTGAAATAAACGGAGGTGTCAAAGGAAATTCTCAAGTTCTCGATATTCCCGATTTTCCGAGAGGCGTATCTGGCTCGGGTTATGATTGACTCGCCGAGCTCGATCATGCCCTGCGGTCCCATGAGGGCCAGGTAAACGCCCGCGGTTATCCCCCAGAGGGCTGAGGCTGTTCCGACCCACTCTTTACCTCCCTCTCTTTTCGCGAATGAGGTCCTGTCGTAAGCTACATCGCCAAAACCATATTCGCCCGGCACTTTGGTCGGGGCGATACCAAATAGACGTGAAGGGTATTCCATTACGAAACGCGGATCGTCGGCCGTGGCGATAAAACCAGCTTGTCCCCCACCGCATTGCATGTGCATGCCCAGCGATTGGATATCGCCGCAGGCTATGTCGGCTCCGTAGTTTACCGGTGGAGCGAAAACCCCTAGCGAAGTAGGGTCAACGCTCACTACAAGCAGGGAGCCGCACCTGTGGGCGATCTCTGCAATATGGTCGCTATCTGGCTCGATCACTCCAAAGTAGTTAGGGTTTTCGATATACACGACGGCAGTGTCGACGTTGATACGTTCCTGAAGTTGAGCCTTATCTATATATCCACTGCCCTTATCAAAATCGACCAGTTCTATCGATAGATCTGGCTTGCAGTAATCCTGGATCTTTGACAGCTTGCCGGGATTAATCGACCGGCTGACCAGGATCTTTTTGCGACCCGTTATTCGAGACGCCATGCGGATGGCAGTTGCGGATGCCTGGTAACCATCGTAGGTCGGTACGTTGACGACATCCATCTCGAGCAAATCGCCCATCATACTGGCATACTCGAATAGAGCCTGGAATCGACCGTGATCGTCATATGGCTCCCCCGCGTACGCGGTGAGGAACTCTGACCGCTGATTCACCTCGTCACAAACGGCCGGGACATGGTGCTGGTAGCAACCAGCGCCGAGAAAACTCAACACCTCATCAGCGGATGTATTTAGCTTCAACATGTCACCGACGTGTCGCTTTAATTCTATTTCCGATAGATATGGCTCTGGCAGATCCAGCAATCCGATAACTCGTAACTTCTCTGGAATATCCGCGAAGAAATCCTCGATATCATCTGCGCCCGTGACGTCGAGCATTTCACGAATGATCTCAGGCGCGGAGTTAGGTATGTATGGAAAAACGATTCGTTTATCATTCTGCATAGTTGAGTCCTTCATCCAGTCACTTCTGTCCGGCGATGGTGCCGGTAATCTCCCCACCATCGATAACGATATGGCTCCCTGTTATAAAGGCAGCATCGTCCGAAGCAATAAACGCAAACAGCGCGGCTATCTCATCAGGCGTCGCTTGCCGGCTAAGGGGAATATTCTCGTCAATTTTCTGCATCATTTCTGGCGTATATTCAGCTTCCTGCATGGGCGTCTTAACGTAGCCCGGGCAGACAGCGACGACCCGTATCGTGGGAGCAAGTTCCAGAGCCATCGTCTGGGTCAAGGAGATTACACCGGCCTTTGCCGCATTGTAATCTGCGTACCAGGGGTAACCTCTGAGGGCATTGGTTGAACCCATGTTAATGATCACCCCGCCTTTCTGCTGGATCATACGGCGCGCTGCTTCTTGAGCCACATAGAATACGCCGTTTAGATCGACGTCAATCACCCTTTGCCACTGTTCGACTGTAATTTCTAGGAAGGGATGCTGAACGCTGATACCCGCATTGTTGATGAGAATATCGAGGCCCGAAAAGGATCTTTCAAGCGCTGCAAACGCCTCACCGACAGCTTTGGGGTCGGCAACATCTGCAACGATTGTTGTCTCAAGATCTGGCAGGGTAGATCGGATCTGCCGGCAAGCTTCCTGGTCTATATCTATGATCGCAACTCTGGCGCCCTCTGCCAGAAATCTCTCGGCCGCTGAAGCACCTATGCCGTGCGCTCCACCCGTAATAAGCACCCGCTTTCCCTCTAATCCTCGCATGGAAAACCCTGTTTTTGCAACCCTATCAATCGAGACCTTCGGTCAAGGTCCGTATATCCTTCGCTCATCCCAGATAATAAACATGACAGGAACAACATTTCGAGCTTTGTCTTCGCGCTGTTAATGATTGGTCCTGTGATTCGATTGGAAAAGAATGGAACTGTAGCTTTTATTAATGACGATCTACCAAATATCGCCAACAGTGAAACCTTGCGGAAAGGGATCACTCGGGTCTAGGACATAGTTGCTGAAACCGGTAATCCAAGCCTGACCGCTAATAGTTGGAATGACGGCTGTATATTCGCCCACCTTTGTCTCGCCCTCTAGTCTACCGGTGAACAGGGTACCCAGGATGCCTTCATGCCGGAAATCTTCACCCAGAGAAAGTTCTCCTTTTGCATGAAGGACGGCCATCTTAGCACACGTTCCGGTGCCACAAGGCGATCTGTCGAGTGCTCCAGTCCAGGTCGCCTGATTCTCCCAGTCAAAGCCGCCGGTGGATACTGTGACGGCATTTTTCAGGTGAGCGTCCTGGTGAGTAGCGGGACCGGAGAGCTGGGAGATCGTTATCCCATGGAATTCAGGTGTATCTGGATGTGTAGCTGCGAGTTGATCGTCGGCCGCCTGCCGGATCATCTCACTTACCCGGACGATTTCCCGCCCTGATTCGGGATCTAAGCGAATTCCAAGCTGTCCGGCATCGGCGATCACGTAGAACATACCGCCATAGGCAACATCGACTCTCACTTCGCCAATTGTTGGGACCCGAATGACGGCATCTAAATGGACCGCAAATGCTGGCACATTACGGAACGTGACTTGGCGTACCTTGCCATTTCTACAATGGGCTCGGACTTTGATTAATCCTGCGGGCGCTTCGAGTATGAGCTCTGTTTCTGGCTCTTCCATTGGCACCATGCCGGTCTCAAGAAGCACGGTCGCGACGCAGATTGTGTTAGTACCCGACATGCCAGGGTATTCGGTGTGCTCCATGATGACATACCCGGCATCTGCTTCTGGTCGCGTAGGTGGAAGGATAACGTTGCAACACAGTGCAGGGTAACCGCGAGGCTCTTGCAACATCAGTTTTCGCAGGTCATCGCGCTGCGTCTCCAGGTAGATTTTCTTCTCCAGCATCGTCTTACCCGGAACATCGACGATACCGCCGACGATGACACGGCCCGGCTCACCGGCCGCATGTGCGTCGACAGCCGTGATCATGCGCGAGATATTCAATTTGGACTCCTATCTAAATGGCGATCTAGATCGCAAACTTTAACCTTGCCGGCCGGTCAGGTATGACTCGGTAAGGCTCTCTTTCGGCTTGGTAAATAACTCGGGCGTGACATCATACTCGATCAACCGCCCAAGCCAGAAGAACCCTGTATAGTCTGAAGCCCGTGCGGCCTGCTGCATATTATGGGTGACGATAACGATCGTATAGAACTCGGCCAGGTTCCTCATAAGTTCTTCGACCGCGAGGGTAGCGACCGGATCCAGAGCTGAACAAGGCTCGTCCATCAAAATAACTTCTGGCTTAACCGCAATTGCCCGGGCGATGCACAGCCGTTGTTGCTGGCCCGGATTAAGATCTTGTGCAGAATCCATCAGGCGATCCTTAACCTCGTCCCACAGGGCCGCCCCCTTCAGACTTTCCTCGACGACATCATCTAGCTCATTTTTCTTGCTCAGGTTCAGAACCCGAGGACCGAAGGCTACGTTGTCGTAAATACTTTGAGGAAAGGGATTGGGTCTCTGAAATACCATGCCGACTCGTTGGCGCAATTCCACGACGTCCACATCGGGATCGTATATATTCTTTCCGTCCAGAAGAATGGTCCCTTCGGCCCTAGCCGAGGTGATGGTGTCATTCATCCGGTTGATGGCCCTCAGAAAAGTCGACTTCCCGCAACCCGACGGTCCGATCAGAGCGGTAATCATTCGCTCAGGAATGGTGAGCGTGATGCCATCCAATGCTTTGAAGTCACCATAGTAGAAGGAGAAGTTGTCTACGTCTATCTTGTTATTCATCATCAACGTTAGCCGAAGCGTCCGGTAACATAATCTTCAGTCCGCTTGTCTTCGGGCTTCACAAACAAATCAGCTCTTGGTCCGACCTCAATCACCTCGCCATCTAACATGAACGCCGCATAATCGGCGATTCGAGCTGCTTGCTGGACGCTGTGGGGCACCATGATGATCGTGTATCGCTGTTTAAGTTCATAGAGAGATTGCTCAACGGTCGAAGTAGAAATGGGATCGAGGCCTGAGGTTGGGTTATCGAGCAGGATTACTTCAGGTTCTAGGGCCAGGCTTCGGGCGATGCATAATCTTTGCTTCTGCCCTCCTGATAGGGCAAACGCCGAAGTGTCTAGTCTGTCCTTTACTTCTTCCCATAGGGCTCCTTGGCGAAGCGCTCTCTCGACCCGGTCGTCTATAGTCGCTCTGTCTCGGATACCGGCCATTTTAAGCCCATAGCTCATGTTGTCGTAAACCGTGCCCGGCAGCGGTGTCGGCGTAGCGAAGACCATACATATCTGCCTGCGTAGTTCAGTTACATTCGTGCCCGCAGAGAAAATATCCCGTCCGTTAAAGAGGATGGTTCCCTCATATTGGGCTTCTTGGATCAGATCTGATAGGCGGTTGAGGAGTCGTAATAACGTTGTCTTTCCACTGTGAGAAGGTCCGAATAGTACAAACAATTCCTTCGGACTGATCTCCAGGTTCACCTTCTTTAGCGCCTTTTTCCCATCGCCATAGCTGAAAGAAACATCCTGGATGGACAACTTCTTGTCACTCATCGTAGCTACCATTCACGTCTGCGCCGCATAAACGCCCTGATAACAGCAGCTACAACTGTGAAAGAAAGAACCATTAATAACAACACCAAAGCGGTGCCGTATTGAGTTTGTAAGGGCATTCCAGGAACCTGGGTGGAGATAACATAGAGATGGTATGGCAAGGCCATCGTCTGATCGAATATCGAGCGAGGGAGTTCTGGAAGATAGAAGGCAGCTACGGTAAACAATATCGGCGCCGTCTCGCCAGCCGCCCTAACCAGCCCTAAGATGACCCCGGTGATGATGCCCGGCGTCGCATTGGGTAAGACAACATAGCGTACAGTCTGCCAATGCGTAGCGCCAAGACTTCTACTCACAATACGGAATTCTCGGGGGACGGAGAGAATCGCTTCCTCCGATGTGCTAATAATGATCGGCAGCGACATCAATCCAAGAGTCAGCGCTCCGGCAATGATCGACGTGCCAAAATCAAAGAATAGGACAAAGGCTCCTAGACCAAAGAGACCGTAGACGATAGAAGGGATACCGGCAAGGTTCACAATGGCCATGTGGATTGCCTTGGTAAACCAATTATCCCCCGCATACTCGGCCAGGTAGATGGCGGCACCAATACCGAAGGGCATGACGACTATCGCAGTTCCAATTGTTAGTAGAATGGTCCCAAGAATGGCAGGCCAAATTCCTCCTTCAGTCATTCCATTCCGGGGAGGCTGGGAGAGAAACTCCCAGCTGATCGCTTGAATTCCATTAATGAGAATAAAGAAGATAACGAGGAAGATTGGTATTACCACAACCGCGGCGGCTACAAATGATAATATCTCGCCGATTTTCTCAACGCGCTGCCGTTTCACAACTGCCCTCCGCGACGTCGGTTCTTGTCACCTCCCACCAACCGGCTTGCCACGGAGTTGATGAGGAATGTGATGACGAAAAGAATGATCCCAACCGCGAATAGGACATTATAGTGGAGGCTGCCTCTTGCTACTTCTCCCATCTCGGCGGCGATGGTTGCCGTCATTGTGCGGACCGGCTCGAAGAAGGCAGCCGGTCCTAACTGGGGGATGTTTGCTGCGTTACCGGTGACAAGCATAACTGCCATAGTCTCGCCAATCGCCCGGCCTATTCCCAGCATGATGGCGATTACGATCCCAGATCGAGCGGCCGGCACGGTTACGCGCCAGATCGTCTGCCAGCGTGTAGCTCCAATCGCAAGCGAAGCGTCTCTGTAATCATTTGGCACCGCATACAATGCATCTTCAGTAACACTGATAATGGTCGGCAACGACATGTAGGCCAGTATCAGGGAACCGGTGAAGGCGGTCAGCCCTGTTGGCGCGCCGAGTTTGGCGATGGCCGGAGCCAGAACAAGCCATCCAAAAAAACCAAGTACGATCGATGGTATCCCCGCCAACACTTCGATAAACGGCTTAAGAATCTCCCGTTGCCAGGTCGGCGCTATCTCCCCTAGATAAACGGCAGTAACAAGCCCTAGCGGGACGGCGATGATTATCGCCCCAAATGTGACCAGTAGCGAGCCAACTAATAAGGAAAGAATGCCATATTGGTTGTCGACAGGATACCACCGGCTGCCGAAAAACTGGCCGATCGAAATCTGGCGAAAGGTGGGTAGTCCTTCTCTTAACAAGAAGAAGAAGATGAGGGCGATAATGACGATGGCCGAAATTCCGGTTAATCGAATCAGCGCTTCGACAACGAATTCGGATTTTGACCTGGCCGCGCTCTGCTCCACGGATTGCCTTGGCGGTCTGTCCGGAGTTAGTAGATCATCCTCTATTGACATCAATCCCTCATTCTGCCTCTAGAGGTACAAAACCCAGGTTTTCTACAATAATCTGACCGGCGGGACTCAGAATCCAGGCAAGATACTCTGCTACTACATCTGTGGGCTCACCGTTCGTATACATATACAAATCCCGCGACAATGGATACGTACCCTCCTTGGCCGTCGCCGTCGTCGGTAGCACATAGGGCGATTCTGAATCCAGAGCGATTGACAGCACCTTTTCATGTAAGTTATCGACATATCCGAGACCATCGTAGCCAATTGCGTTTGGATTCCGCCGCACTTCGCTGGTGATCCCAACAGAAGAAGGCATGAGCAACGTCTGGGGGGCAAAGATGTCCGTGTTGTCCTTTTCGCCTCGGCGGACCACCTCCTCCAAGAAATAGACATGGGTTCCTGAGTTGGTCTCTCGTGAAACCAGGATGATCGGGGCATCATTTCCCCCCAGCTCTGCCCAGTTCGTAATCCGGCCCGTATACATGTCGGCTAACTCGTATATGGTTATCTCGCTCACCGGGTTCACCGGATTTACGATTACAGCCAGGGCATCAATGGCGACAACATGCTCGAAAGGGTCTATGCCGTTAGCACGGGCATCTTCAATTTCATTCTCTTTCATCTGTCGTGAGGCGTTGGCGATGTCGACCGTTCCATTAATCAACGAGGCGATGCCGGTCCCAGAACCGCCACCGGTTACAGCGATGCTCACTGTTGGATCCACATTTCTATACTCTTCAGCCCAAGCGAGAGCGATGTTAACTATGGTATCAGATCCCTTGTTTTGTATCGCCCGTTTAGCCCCCTCACTCGAGTCTGTCCCTCCGCTCGCGCGGCAAGCCGATATCAGGACGAAAGATACCATAAGCAAGACAAAGAAAGTTCGCTTACGTATTTCTTTGGGATTGGTCGGGAGAGATCTCATGTTACGGGCCAGCTGGAATCCTCCCCATAGGCCAAATGTAACCGAATCTTACCCATGATTTGATAATAAATGCGTCCCCTTCTGGCGAGATCATATGTTCCAATGCATTGTTTTTTCTGCTGTGGTCACCACGTAAAACACGGCGTACCAAAGTGAATTTTAGGGGTTTCCGCACGATGGGCAAGTACCGTTATAAAGGGCGTTGAACGGGGATCGATTAACACTCTATAGGCGAAGGTACTCGTCCGGAACGCATCCTTTTCCTATAAAGGACACGTGACCGATCTCTTGCTTCAAACAAAGATAATCGCTCCACCTATGCGGTCGCAACTTGTGGACCATCCGTCTTTATGGAGATCGTTGATGACATTGCGTTCGAGCGGTATACCCTGGAATGATTGGAACATAATATTAGGGGGGTATCTGATGCCCGAGATTGGACAGAGGCATTTACTCAGGCCAGAACCCTAGGGATTATGTAGAGGATGGTTGAGGACGAACCTTAAGAGCCTTCGAATTGGGGAAGGTACGGGGCAAAGCTTTGAAGGTAATCATCCAGGATCGCTCGACCCCGGTCGATATCATTGATCATTGGATCGAGCAATAGCGCCTGAAGAGCCAGCTGTTTATCCCCGGTTACAGCCGCATCCACGACCACTTCAACCAGATTTGCCTCTCTGCGCATTAATTCGCCGATCGGCCCTGGTAGGTTATCTATCTGAAGTCCTCTGATACCGCTACCATCCACCATGGCGGGTATCTCGACGACAGTATCGTCTGGAAGCCAGGCCATTGAACCGTTATTTGGTATATTCACAGCCTCATCATAGTAAAGATCATTTAGGCCGATTGCTTTGATCAGTTCGACGGCCCCCTCACTTCGAGATCTACGCAACTTGGCTAACGAATCAGCCCCAGAGGAAAGCTTCGCCATCTGGTCGATCAGAGCCGTGCGTGCCTCTTCACTCCCCGCCCAATCATATAAGCTGATATCGTATTTTTTCCATGGATGGGCGACCGGATCATGCATCCAGGGCAGGTATTCGGACAGATGAGCGTCCCCCGCAAGAGGGCAGTAGCCAAACACTCTAAACAGATCCATCGTTAGGGGTTGGTTGCTCTGAGTTGCCTTTTTCGCGACCTCGCGGAGGATTGGATACAGGTCTTCACCAGTCTGCTTGTCCCATATCTCAAGCAACCAGATAAAGTGATTCAAACCTGCCGACAGAATCTCAATATGCTGTCTTCCCAAATCCACTACTAGATCAAAGGGATCAGAATCGGGAAACAAATCGCTGGATTCTCGTTCTTGTATTCCCTCGTCAATGTGGGAGCGTAGCAAAGAAGCAAGAAGGGCATAACCCGCGTTTATTTGGTGGCACTTTCCGGCTACCTTAATCTTACTATACTTCGTTAATGCCCGCGTGATCCTTGGAAGGGGATTACTATAATTGATGAGCCAAGATTCAGGGCATAATTGCTCCATATCCCGGGCAATATTCATAAACTCCGGTATCTGGCGACAGGCATGCATTAAGCCACCTGGTCCTCCGTTTTCCGCGTACGGTTGGCGCAATCCATGCCTGACAGGTATCTCCCAATCCAACTGCCACAGTTTCTCTCTTGGCCCAGATTCAATCGATACGATGACGAAGTCAGAGCCTGATAAAAGCCCTCTTCTATCTGTGCCTGCCCGGACGTTCATCCGCGCACCCCACTCTTTATTCATGCGTTCTGCAACCTTGACGATAATCTCTAGGATTGCTTCGTCCTGATCAATCAGGGCTATTTCGCTCCCCTGCAGATCAGGTTCCCTCATGATGGTTGCTAATGTGTTAGGTCCAAATGAGGCGCTTCCAGCCCCGATTATCGCGATTTTCATCGCTGGCATCCTCTCTACTCCAATTTTACTTATATAATGGGTTGGTTCTTATTCATGCTGCAATCTTGCCCGGTCGATATAATTGACATCGAGATCTGATCGCTATGCGCGATGAATGATCGCTTGGTCTGCACCAATTCGATTCGCAATCATTCTAGAGAGCGAAAACAAACACATTGTAGCCTTGCAGCCGTTTTTTACCGAAAATCGCCATTTTCCGGTGTACAGTTTATCCATCTATCTTATTTAGAGGGAGAAAGTCATAATCTTGAAGAATCCATTATAGACTTCACCTTGAAGACTTCACCTTGAAGACTTCACCTTGAAGAGTTCACAATTTAGAGTGGTCAGTGACCACGATCCGCTAATCCCGATCACTGTTTACGATTTGTTGATGAGGAACTAGATGCGCGTACTTTGTGTTGATGTCGGCACCGGAACACAGGATATCTACCTGTATGATTCACAGATTGACATTGAGAACGGGTTCAAGTTGGTAGTCCCGGCGCCCACAATGATGGTCCGCCGACGATTGAAGAAAGCCACTCTTGCGAAGAAACCCGTGCTGCTGAGTGGTGTAACCATGGGCGGCGGTCCGAGTCATTGGGCTGCAGAAGACCACATCAAGGCCGGCCTAGATTTATATGCCACTCCTGCCGCGGCCCGATCTTTCAATGATGATCTACAGATCGTCGAGGGAATGGGAATCAAAATAATTGACATGGAGGAAGTCGATTCAATCGCCTCTGACTCGGTGCATATTGAGATGAGAGATTTCGATTTCCAGGCTATTTCTAATGCCCTGGCGACGTTCGGCGTATCACTCCATGGGCTATCGGCCGTGGCTGTCGCCGTATTCGATCACGGCGCGGCGCCACCAGGTTACTCCGATAGGCGATTTCGCTTTGATTACATTCGAGAACGCATTGGAGAAAACGATCGGTTGAGTACCTTCGCCTTCCGGTCCGAGGATGTCCCCCAACGGATGACAAGGTTACAGTCGGTGATCGATTCAGCGGCTGATGTGGACGCGCCTCTGGTCGTTATGGATACCGCCCCGGCGGCGGTATTGGGAGCCTGTCAGGATCTGGAGGTATCGTCGCGCCGCCAGACGACAGTTGCCAACATTGGTAATTTTCACACATTGGCCTTCCAGTTGGTCTCTGGGCGAATCGGAGGTGTCTTTGAACATCATACCGGATTGCTGGATGCATCCAATTTGGATCGGCTGCTAAAAGATCTTGCCGGCGGCACGATTAGCAACGAGGCTGTTTATCAGGATAGCGGTCACGGTGCGTATGTCCGGCCAACCTACCGACCAGCTTCAAACGGCGAGGGCTGCCAGGTTGCCGTTACAGGACCAAGACGCAATCTGATGAGGAAATCCACCTTAAAGCCTTACTTCGCCACTCCCTATGGCGACATGATGCTGTCGGGTTGCTTCGGTTTGCTGGCAAGCACGGCCGATTTGCTGCCAAATCTTGCGGAGCCGATATTGTCTTCAATGCATGGCAGCGGTGGCTCTGGTACGCCACCATGGGAAGTCGAATAATCGCGCCAGCAGATCGGACGCAGCCGCCCCAGCTTCAAACTTATACACCAATCGAAGAAACCTTAAAGCCGGTTCTGAATCTGATGGGTTATTAGGCGGAAGCCCCGGCAACTTCCTTCTGCGGTTCGTCTGAAGAATCTGAATCTCCCTCCTCATCCTCGCCGCGTCCCGCGCTAAGCAAGTTGGCCAACCACATCGTGTCCTCTGAACTTTCTAGGATCAAACGGATGACGGTTATTGTTAGCAGTGATGAGAGAAGCCCGCCGACGATACCAAAGATCCAGCTCCAAAAGAAAAGCGATAGCACAACCACTAGGGCAGAGAGGTTCAACCCCTTGCCCATCAACTTGGGTGATAGGAAGTTCTGCACAGATCCGTTAATCAGCACGTAGGCGATGAATACGATAAGGGCAGCCTCCCAACCAATGGAAATAAAGGCCAATAATACCGGGGGAATAAGGGCCAACCAGAAGCCAATGCTGGGGATATACCCTAGCAGCCAAGATAATATGCCCCACAATATCGGGAAAGGCACTCCTACGATAATCAAGAGAATCGTATCGACCAGTCCAACCATAAAATTAATCTGGGTGGTAATGACGACATATTTTCTTACGTCCCGTCCTAATGTGGCGCATCTATCTAGAAATGGATGGCCTGCTTGTGATTGCTTCTTGAATTTCGCCGAAAATCCGTTTGCCTCAAGGATCATGAAGATGAGTATCATGAGCATGAAGCCGGCATTAGCGATTGCTCCAATTAATCCTTTGGTGAGGTTTGCGATCATCGCAAGTATATCATCGGGGGATAGAATCTCTAGTGACGAGAAATCCAGTGTGTCGAAGCCAAGACCATCAAGCCACTCTTGGAACTCAACGATGTTGGCGTTGAGTTCATCCGAATAGGTGGGTATTGTCTCAGCCAGCCGGTTAACAGACACGAACATGATGCCCAGGAAAGCAACGCCGGCAACAATCAAGATAACTAGGGTTATCAGCAGTGAGAGCCAAGAAGGCACACCTTTCCGAATTAGCCAATTAAGCAATGGGGCCAGAGTGAGGGCGAATACTACTGCGAGGAGGAACGGATTAACAATATCGGCGGTTTGCTGCAATCCTAGAACAATGATGAAAAAACCAGCCCCACCTATTAGGAAACGCAGAGCCGGAGAAGCATCCAACTTGATATTCATGCCGCTCAATCTCCTCCTTGAGTGTATAACCTGGCTAAAGACAGACTCCAATGGGAGAGTCTATCGTACTGGAAATAAATCCTGACATGGAAACGGTACGGGCACCGGGTCTTGTATCATTCACTTATTGCCGGCCTGAGGAGTAAATCGCCAGGACGGCGCCGTCTTCATCAAGGAGCCCCATCGCTTCGCCGACGATTACGTAAGCAGCGCTAAGCTCGAGGGAGGATAGGTATTGGCTCTCTTGATCCATGAGCCCTTCTGGCTCCATGCAATAAATCTCGGTCATTACGACGGTGTCAATCGTGACGAGATTCGAAGCAACTTCATATGTGGCGGAGTAGCCATTACAGCCGGCTGAGCCGGTCAGCAGGCCTCCATCCCCAAAATCGGCCGTTACGGTGGTTCCGGGCAAGACCGGTACTACATTGCCCTTACCATCGGCGTACTCTGATAGTGTCCAGGCTGAGCCAGGCAAACTGGTCTGTTTCAGGGTATCGAAAACCAGCATAGCCCTTCCCTCTGAATCTCTCATTTCCATGGTGGTGCCCCTCGACTGATAGGACACAATTGATTTCAAGGTCTCAAGATAGGCTGACTCCTGATTCATGAGCCTCTCTCGGCAGGATGAGGAAGTCGTGACAGGTGTAGCGATGGCTATTTGATCGCCGTCTACTTCGTACGATGCCGAATAGCCGTTACAACCTGCAATCCCGGAGAGTGAACCTTCTTCGTCAAATTCAGCGGTAATGATCGACAAAAGTAACAGCCCATCCCCATTGAGAAGTGAAAGCGACCAACTCGTTCCAGCTAATTCCGTCTGGTCTGCGGTCTCGGAGACCGAATCATTGTCGCCGCCATTCCCCGAGCAACTCGCTAAAACTCCGGCAATGATGACTGCTGTGAGAAGATATACTACTCGTGTTCCCCAAGCGCGTCCCATATTCACGGCAAATCCCATCCTTAAGCCATTGGCTGGCACTCTAATCCAATACAACTAGCGGATATTCCATTTTTCCATAAGGCCATAGGCTGCCTCCATGGATGCAATTGCGGCCGAAGGTCCTTTCAGCGCCTCCAGAAGCTCCTTCGAATCCTCGCGAAACTTTCGACTCGTGCTGTTGTGAATGATATGAACAGCGCCTTCTCGAAGCCTACTGTCGTTGTCCGTTTTGATCAAGGCGTTGAGGAGGGAAGGCATGGAGGATTCGCCATATTGGGCCAGGGCGCTCCCGGCTGCCCATCGCACACCGTAATCGTCATCCTCGAGGGATGTAACAAGCACATCGATTCCTTCGCGAGATTCGTGCTCCTGGAGGAATTGAAAAGCGTGCTCTCTTTCTGTTTCTGAATTGGAGGAATCCTGAAGTATCTCGATGGCTTGCTCTGTTGATTCAATCACAGTTATTCCTGTATGGATTCATAATTCATAATATTTGGTAGGAAACGTGCGTCTTAACGCAATTTCATGATGTCGAGGCCTAAAACCACCCCAATTCACTGACACCAATAGCATTCCATATTGGTGGTCAGAGTCCATTGTCTGAAATCAGCCGAAATTATTATAGCGTCATTCAATAGGTTGTCAGCATTGGCTCCATAGGCAAGTATCGCACCCGAGGTTTCTTATCAATCATGGTTACATGCAAGGACAGCGACGCGCGCGGGATGTAAACGGCATTGCGGTTGGGTTCTGTAGGCTAGATCTCGACGGCACTCAGATCACGGTTCTGTCTTCGACCCACCGTCGATCTGATTGAGAATAAGGATGAGTCTGATTAATCGAAAACCAGCTCCAAGAAGCCCGGAATAAGGGCGTCTGTCTCCGGACTTTCTTTGAATCGAGCCAAAATCTCCTCGATCTCCTCTGGTTCCATCATAGAAGCGTAGCCGCTGATATATTGACGGAACCGTCTCAGGTTTTCCTTAGCCGAGAGCTCAGGATGGAATTGGGTCGCCCAGATCGGTTTTCCGGGAATACGTATCGACTGGCTTAGCGAATTTACGCTTGTCGCCAAGTTCAAGACAGCGGGTGGAATTATCTCAACGCGATCTTTGTGGCCAAGCTGGGCCAAAAACTTAAAGGGCAGACGGTTAAAAAGTTCGTCACTTTGTCCGGCTTCAGTCAACGTCAGCTGGTAAGTGCCTACCTCCATATTCCTTTCGTCGTATGAAATCTCGCCGTCCAGTGCCGCCACCATGAGTTGAAATCCAAAACACGAGGCGAAGGTTGGATGGCCTACATCGACAACCTCTCTCAAGGTGTGAAGCAGATCTTCGTGTCCCGGAAGATTTCCTTTCGAGACATAAAAATCGCCGCTCCCCCCAATCATTAGGGCGTCGTACTGCTGAATCTCCGCGATTGACGGCGTGCTTGTCAACAGATCGTAGGGGACTATCTGCTCGATATCTAGAGCCGCCTGGCGAGCAAAGGAACTGTGTTCATCGATTCGTGCGCTATCTGAGGGGTAGCGTGCCTGGAGAAGTAGGATTCTGATATTCATGATATCCTTGTCTGTGCATGGGATTAATGACAATTCTAGCCAGTACTCCGGATAGGCCAAGTTGAACTGTCTATTTCTCGCCATACGTTGACTTGCGTCCAGATCTGTGGAATCATGTTTTAGATTCCACAGATCTTCTGAAGTGTTAAATCCAGTCTCCGAGACTCGGTATCCAAATGTTGTTCGTCCGTAACATGAATCGTGGAGGTAGGTGAATGAACCGAAGAGAATTTTGCCGGCGATTCGCTGCTGCAGGGGGTACGGTTGCTCTAGCACCTCTAATCGATGCTTGCAGTCCGTTTGCTACCTCAACTCGGGCAAATACCGTTCCCTCCACAAAAGCGTTTAGCGATCATATCAAAGAGAAATCTACGGTCACGCCGGGAACTGAATATGTATCAACGCTCGCTTCGGACGCGGCGTCTGGTGCGATGATAATGGATGATTCCCTGGTCACGAAAATCGCCCTGGTAAGAACCCGAGATCGCTCTGAAGGAGTTCGCGAGGCTGTACGTCTCTTGGGCTTTGGTGGGATCAGGGGGGATCGCGTTTTGTTAAAGCCCAACTTCAATAGCGCGGATGAATCACCTGGTTCTACTCACGTCGATACCCTGAGTACTCTTATTGGAGAATTGAATGAGTTGGGGGCGGGATCCATCACGGTAGGCGATCGAAGCGGAATGGGCCATACACGTGCCGTTATGCAACAAAAGGGCCTTGATCAGTTAGCCTCGGATCTTGGATTCGACCTGGTTGCCTTTGACGAATTGGAAGATGAGGAGTGGACGGTGATCCGCTCCAATGACTTCCACTGGAAGGATGGGTTCGCAGTGCCACGCATGTTACTAGATGCCGAAACAGTCGTACAAACCTGTAACCTGAAAACGCATCAATACGGGGGTCATTTCACGATGGCATTAAAGAACTCTGTCGGTCTGGCAGCCAAGAAAGTAGGCAACATTGGCAATGATTACATGAGTGAGCTTCATGGGTCACCCTACCAGAGACTGATGATCGCCGAGATAAACTCGGCCTACAAGCCAGACCTGATCGTAATGGATGGGATTGAAGCCTTTGTAACCGGTGGACCGGCCGATGGCCGGAAAGTGAGTCCGGAAGTGATATTGGCCGGAACCGATCCGGTCGCCATCGACGCTATCGGCGTTGCCATCCTACGTCTCTTTGGTACGACGCCGGAAGTGAGCAAGGGAAGTGTCTTCGATCAGGAACAGATCGCTCGAGCCGTTGAACTTGGACTGGGTGTCACCTCCCCTGACCAGATCCAGCTGGTTACCACAGGTGAAGGCAGCGAGGAATTTAGTAGTCAGATTACGTCTATGCTCAACTCTTGAGAGGTGTACGAGGTTACATCAGGCTGCTCGGAGATAGGCCCTAGCCCTCTTCGCCGCTGACGCCGCGTCCGGCGCATAGAGATCTGCGCCCACTTTCGTAGCGTAATCCTGGCTCACAGGCGCCCCGCCCACCATCACGCCAATCCCATCTCGAAGGCCAGCCTCCTCGAGAGATCTAATCGTTGTTTCTAAATAGGGCATCGTCGTCGTTAGTAAGGCGCTTAAACCGACGATCTGGGGTGTATGTTCCTTTACCGCTGATACCAGCCTACCGGGCGATACGTCGGTACCAAGATCAACGACCTCGAAACCGACGCCTTCGAGCATTATCGCCACGAGGTTTTTGCCGATGTCGTGAAGGTCGCCTTTTACGGTACCGATTACGACCTTCCCCACAGACTCTACCCCCCTTTTTACTAAGTTTGGTTGTAGAACGGCAAGAGCGTCCTTCATGGCCCGAGCAGCGATCATCATCTCGGGGATGAAGTACTCCTGCTCCTCATAGAGACGGCCCACTTCTACCATGGCAGCGATCATCTGTTCGTTCAGCACACGCTTGGGATCCGCGCCTCCTTCGAGAGCCTGGCTTACTCCTGCGACAGCCGCATCTGACTCACCTAAAAGAATGCTTTGATAAACGGTATCTTTCATAAGGGCTAGCCTTGGGCTATCTGCTAGACGCTGGCCGGGCGCAGATCCCGCTGCTCAGCTTTCAGATGTTAGCGAATTCAAACTAATATTATGCTCGTCGGAACCAGGATATCTGCAATCCCGTCACCAGAACCACCCTCAGAGGAAAGTCTTCACTCGATAAAAGCATTTGCGATGGACTCACAGTGGTCGCATCGTGTATCGACTCATAGCACTCTAGGAGGCGAACCGCGCAGTCAAAGTCAAGCTAGACCACTGATGGCGGGAAGGCTTAGATTACCAAGCGTATGCTTCAGGAGCTTCACCTCCTGGACCCGGCCAGATTTCATCCAACCTGGTTAATGCATCTTCGTCCAGTTCTATCTCCAAAGAACGCAGGCTGCCGTCAAGCTGCTCCATGGTACGAGGTCCAATAATTGGCGCAGTGACGGAGTTATTCGCCAGTAACCAGGCAAGAGCAATGGTCGTCGGCGTCTCGCCCAATTCTTCACAATAGCCTTCATACTGCTCTAGCTGAGTACGATGCTTTTTAATGCTCTCTTGCACCCACTCCCGAGCTCTTCTACCCTCTTCGATTTTCTGGAGCGCACCAGCGAGCATACCGCTTGCCAAAGGACTCCAGGGGATGATCCCGATTCCATATTCGCGACAAGCGGGCACAACCTCAAGTTCAATCATGCGAGCGTTGAGATTATAAAGACTTTGCTCCGACACCAATCCAAGGAAATTGCGAGCCGACGCGGAACAGTGAGCTTGGGCGATATGAAGCGCCGCGAAGTTGCTGGAACCAACATAAATTACCTTCCCCTCGCTTACCAGTTGCTCCATCGCTAGCCATATCTCCTCCCATGGCGTCGATCGGTCAACATGATGCATCTGGTAGAGGTCTATGTGATCGGTTTGCAGCCTCTTCAGACTATCTTCGCAAGCCTTCTTGATGTGAAAGGCCGACAGACCGCGTTCATTGGGCCCTTCTCCCATCTTTCCGTATACCTTTGTGGCAAGAACAACCTGGTCTCTATTGCTGTCACTTTTTGCGAACCATTCACCAATTATCGTCTCCGTGACGCCCTGACCTAATTCCCATCCATAAACATTGGCCGTATCGAAAAAGTTGATACCTAACTCTAGGGCCTTATCCATGATCGCGAAGCTATCTTCTCGTTCGGTGAAGGGTCCAAAATTCATCGTCCCTAAACACAGCTTGCTTACTTTTAATCCGGTTCGACCAAGATTTTCATATTCCATTTCTTTCCCCTATATACCGACAAATCGCTCGATAACGAAGTCTAATTTTAACCTACTTAAGGCGATCTCTATCTTACGAGAGACCCGACCTGATGCAAAATATCGTCGCCGATCTAGCCCACTTATTTGTGATGCGTAGTATGCACCACAATGAGGAAAAATGGCTCGTGATTTCGGCTCGACTCCGGCTAAACGATGATGTACGAAGGCTGAATGGTGGAGGATCTGTGGAAACAACGGTTAATGGTGAGACCAACCAACAGCTCTAGGAAATTTGGAAACTATAGAGAGTGGTTTAGGGGCGCGAGTTGACTCGGACCCCCAAGCTGAGTCTACTTGGCCGTTCTCTGGATGTGAGCACTAAAAACGGAATTTGAGTCGCTATAGCCCTTCTACAAGAGCTAGAATCCTTTGACAATTGGCGCTTTTTCAAGGTTCCGTGATGTCTCATTTGCATCATCAATGTAAATGAGTCTCTTGGGGCTAAATTGATGTATCTTCTCAATATTCTACAGCCATCGATCTAAGTGTCTATTCCAAAATGTCCGAATCCCAAATTAAACTTTGTCGACCGTAGGTTGCATAAATTTCGGAATACTTACAAGGATGGTACGGAATCTCATCGCAATGTTGAATGATCGGAATGGGATTACCGGATGCAAATTCTAGAAGATCCTCTTTTGAGGTGAGCAACCAGAACAGCTTATTCAATCAAGCTGTTAAGATTGAGGCCTTTTTCATACCATTTGTGGACCGATTCGATTGCCCAGCACAGCATAATCTTCAGAAACAAGATGCGCTGTTTCTGACTCTTTTGCAGTGTTGGGGACGCTCATCGATATAAGCTGCTCTAGGACTCTCGCTCCGGTCCGCTGTAAGGATCGATGATGACATTAAATATGAAACGGTATGGGAACTTTAATCTGGGTTTAGTACTGGGCAATAGGCGCAGCCGTCCAGCCCCTCTAGACGCATTATCATAATACTGTTCGACAGCCGTCCGGGGATCTAAGAGGCTGTCCGGGCTATCCAGCTCCAGATGCTCCTGCCACAATGCCAGCCGCAAATCGCGAACAAATCGATTCTCGGCATCCACCACGCCCAGCTGCATCTCAGTGATGAAGGCGATACTCCGTTCGCAGATGTTGCCGCTGCCGACCATTGCGTACTCGTCATCTACCAGCAATAACTTGGCGTGGATCGTCGGATCTTTGCCACCAATATGCAATTTGCTGATTATGAAGTTCCCATGTTTAGGATTAGATTCGGCTATCTCTCGCAGATACTCGGCTGCTCTTCGCCGCTGCTGGATCTCATAATGCTTCCAGATCACGTCATTCCGACCGGGGGCCAGGGCTACTACATCGACCCCTCTTTTCAGCGCTTCACCTAACTGGTAGACGAAGTCCGTATCGCGCTTCACACCGGTTGAAGATTCGATATAAGGCGGATCGTGAAAGGTATAGATGTATTGATCCTCGATGTAGATATACTGCCGGGCCTGCTTTATAGCGTTCAAGTAGGCGGCCCAGAAGGTATACTCTCCCTGATGGGACCAGGAATAGCCTTTCTTGCGCCTAATGATTGGATAAGTTCTTAGTACCTGGACTGACTGGGAGCCGGCCTCGGGAATCGGTGGTTCTAAAAAGTCAGTCGGCATTCTCGTCGTGATAGGGGGGGAGGTTGTATCGGCGCTGCTGGGATCATTCCATCGCTCGGCAAAAGACATGGCGATGTCGGCCACGGCCGGACCACGAACCTTCAGACCGATATCATGGGTCGGGCCACCTTTCTTAGGCCGATCGGGATTCTCCGGCTGGTGGTCAGGCGTGTCCCATCGGGCAAAGAAGAAATCGGCCGAACTGACCACAGCCACCCATTCACCGTCCGGCCCGCGGGTTACGTTGAATTTTTGGTGATGCCCGCCCTGTAAACCCGCGAATCGTTTATCAATGGCACCCTGGCTCCCGCAAGCGATGAGTTTTTTGGCAAAGGACTTCGAAACAGCACCCAAACCAGGGTGCCCGCTTCCAAGAAAGTAAACCTGAACTCCGGCAGCAGCGGCATCTATCATGGTCTTCATGGCGTCATCGGCCGGGCCATTCTCCCCCAACAATTTAATCGGGTCGATTCCCATGGCTGCCACCATGATCTGGCACTGGCTAGGTTCGTCGCTTTTTTGCATCTCTTCTACCCGGTAATAGAAGTCTCCCATGATGGCCGCGCCATCAATCAGCGGTTCGACCAGATTGCCATCGGTATAGGGCTGGATTGTAGATCCTGGAAATCTGATTTGGGGTGGAAAGTTGTTCTCATCGGTGACGTCGATGAACCATTTGTCCTTGAGTTCGTGCAGTGAGGTCATTTTTTCCTTGCTAAAATATGAGGTGGAAGCCCCCGAAGACAATCAAGATCAGAATCCAGTAGCGTAACATCTTGGCAATAAATGCCCAGACGAGAAACGATCGAAACCTGATGCCGTATGCCCCAGCAGCCGGGGGAATAATCCAGGCCAATAAGGGTAAGAAGGAAAATAAGACGACTAGTGCTCCCCAACGCTCAAAATAGCTTTCTACCATCCTCCATCTTTCATCACTTACTTGGGGGTAGTGTTCTTTTAATGTTTCAAGTCCGTTCCGGCCGAGCCGGTATTTAGCCACACTGGTCACCAGCGTTATCGTGGTTAGGAAAATGACGACCAACCACAATCTCCAATCACTCAACATGTCAAAAAAATACAAATCAAACCTCAGCAATTTATCCAGATGAAAGGACGAAACGCTCGTATATCGTTTGGACCGCTGCGCTCACAATATATGCAAATAACCCAAGCCGCAATCCGGCGAGATCGGCTATTAGGAATTCTAAAGTCTACTCTGTTTTAATCTTGCTCGAGGCCTTTTTACAAGAAGAACTATTGTTTTCTCCTATCAAGCGGCCACGTTGACCGAATCCTCGTCCACAGGTTCAGGAGGTCCGGCGCCCATCAGGTCCGCCAACCAACGCGTACCTTCAGAGCTTTGAAGAACCAGTTGCTGGACAGCCATTGACATGGGTACGGCGATGAGTCCGCCAACTGGCCCCAACAACCAACCCCAGATAAAGAGCGAAGCCACGACGACCAAAGGGGCCAAATTCAACTGGTCACCCATTAGCTTGGGCTGGATGATGTTCTGCACGGAACCATTGATCAAGACATAACCCACGAACACAAGCATCGCGGTGCCGATTCCAAATTCAGCATATGCTAACAACATGGGTGGAATCATGGCCAACCAGAAGCCGACGGCGGGAATATAACCCAGAAACCAGGCCATGAGCCCCCACAGAATCGGGAAGTCCACTCCGAGGATATACAGGAAAATCGCGTCTGCCACGCCGACCAGGAAATTGATCCAGGTAAGTACCAAGACGTATCTGCGGATGTCCGCCCCAAAGCTCGTGAAACGCTTTACGAACTGGTTGCCCGATATCCTTGGCCCGCGGAGCTTTTTTGAGATACCTATGGTCTCGAACAACATAAAGGCTAAGACAAAAAGCATAAAACCAGTGTTGGCAACAGCACCTATTATTTCAGATATGATGTTGCCCATTAACTCAAAGAAGCGTTCCGGACTGATGAAATCAAGCACGGATTTTCCATTTAGTCCGATGTTTTCCAGTGATGCCTGGAGATCGGCGCTTTGATCTTCGGCGCCTGATTGATATGTTGGCAAGGTCTCGATTAATTCACTGAAAGAAGTGCCAATAAAGACAAGCAGTAAAATACCACCACCCAATAGCAAAATGAGCGTCAGCAATAGCGCTAACCAGGCAGGTATTCCCTTTTTCTGCAGCCAGCCGAGAATTGGCCCGAACGTGAAGGCGAAGATCAAGGCCAGGAGGAATGGATTGATAATATCGGCCGCCTCCCGCATAAAGGTGAGCAATAGGGCCAAACCGCCCGCGCCAAGCAAAAATCGGAAAACTGGTGATGTTTGCTCCAGTGTGCTGTTCACTGACTTGTTTTCCATGAGATTCGTTCTCCTTCGCAGGGTAGGTTAGTTTCACACTAGTAGACTAGGAAGCGATCGCGGCAGCCACAGCCACCGCCGGCATACATACCGCCGGCATACATGCCGCTGTCAGCTAATACAGCGAGACCAACCCACCCCGGTCAAAGCCGATGACGCCACCGTGGGTTTCCTGATCCGTTATCATGGCGGAGCTGTTAGAGAGTGCTTTATTGATCTAGCAGCTGCTTTTTTCTGGTCTCGAATTCTTCGTCTGTTAGGATACCTTTGTCGCGTAGTTCGGCTAGGCGCTCGAGTTCTGCGATATAGTCGTCTTCTTGGGCATCGGCTTTTTCCACCTGATCCCATTCGGCGTCGGACATTTCCTCTCCCTCGATGTCCAGATCTTTCATGGCCTGGTCGAGTTCTTCATCGGTTAGCTCTTCCGCACTTTTACCGGTGTGTTCTTCGACGCGTTCCACGTCTCTTTGACCGAGCTTGTATGCGCCTAAGGCGATCAAACCGCCAGCCAGGATGATCCTTCTACGCCGTCGCCGCCGGCGACGACGATGCATTCTGGCCACCATTCGCCTTGTCCTTCTTCTTGTCATTCGCCTTACTGTCATTCTTCCGGCTCTTCGACCTCCACGCCTCATTTTACGCCTCCAAGAATTGATAGCTGGTTGTTGGTAATTCGTAACTGATAAACGGTTGCAGGTTGCTTGTGGAATAAACAGCTAGCCTTATGACGGTCAAATTGCCGGCGTGCCATCCTAATCCCCAGTTCATGCGCTCTTAAGACTCAATATTCAGCATCACGGCGCGATCTTCACCACTCAGTTTACAGAACTTCTATCTACTGCCGCGCCAGTGCTCGATGGTATTTGAGTTCCTGGGGCTCAAGGTGGCTGACATCATCGTCTTCCAGGTCAATGCGCACCCAAAGGATCTTTCCCTGGAACGCATTCTTCTCGCCTTCGGGGTAGTCGCCGGTAACCGGTAGGGCCGTATCGCCGCCAACATCCATGGTCTCATCGGCCGAAAAGACAAAGGGAACAGTCTTATCAATTCGCCCATCCCCGGCCTTTTTCTCGTTGATGTGTAGCGTACCTGTGCCGCCGGCTCCGGGTTGGCCACCGTCAAAATCAAAGTGGTAGCGGATGTTGACTGTACCGGTTGGTAGTTTTTCGCCAGCTGTGACGTAAAAGTATTCCGCGTCGAACCAATTGTAGGCGAACTTGGCCGCGCCATCCTTGACGTACAAAGCCCAACCGGCGAAGCGCCCGCCTTGGGCTATGATCACACCATCTGCCCCGCCCTCAGGTATTTCAACTTCGGCGGTGATGGTGTGGGAGCGATTTTTGACGTTCAGCACCGTGTTTTCCATCAGGTGCGTCATGCCAGGGTAAAAGGTCATCGTCTTTCGATCGCCTGTCAGATCCGGTCGCCCGGCGATGGCGGCATTGAAACGTTCATATCGCCGGTCGTCAAGCGGGAAGACGTTATATTTAGAGGCTTCGATCAGGAACAGATCCTGCAGCTCGCGCAGCTTCTCAGGCATCTCCTTGGAGAGGTCGTTGGCCTGGCTCCAATCGTCGTTTGTATTGTAAAGCTCCCACACATCCTCAGCGAAAGAGGGCCACTCTCGAGTGAGCCACGGCGTGTTGTGATGGGTTACCGCTGTCCAACCCTCGTGATAGATACCCCTGTTGCCAAACATCTCGAAGTATTGGGTCACATGGCGGTCTTCGGCTTCGGCGTCGTCAAAGGTGTAGGCCATGCTAACCCCTTCCATGGGCTTCTGGGCTACTCCATTGACCATGTAGGGTTCGGGCAGACCTGCGGCCTCAAGTATGGTGGGCACAATGTCGATGACGTGGTGGAACTGCTGGCGGATTTCGCCCTTGGACCCGACGGTGTTAGGCCAGCTTAGGGCCATACTGTTGCGCGTACCGCCAAAGTGGGATGCGACCTGCTTGGTCCACTGGTAAGGTGCATTCATAGCGTGAGCCCAGCCGACCGGATAGTGGTTGAACGCCTTCGGGCCGCCTAGGTCGTCCAACCGTGGCAGCACATCCTCTAGCACCTGGGGAATGCCATTGAGCGCCATTAGTTCATTGAAGGTGCCGTCCAGCCCTCCCTCAGCGCTGGCGCCATTGTCTCCGGCGATGTAAATGAACAGGGTATCATCAAAGATTCCCATTTGTTCTAGCGTATCGATCAGGCGCAGCACTTGGGCATCAGTGTGCTCAGCGAAACCGGCATAGACCTCCATCAAGCGAGTGTAAACTTGCTTCTCTGTCTCATTTAACTCGTCCCAGGCCCGAACGCCTTCCGGCCGGCCGGTTAGCTCAGTGTCCTGCGGTACGATACCCTTGGCCTTCATATTGGCTAACGTCTCTTCGCGTACAGCGTCCCAACCCTTGTCAAACTTGCCCTTGTACTTGTCAATATACTCTTTGGGCGCATGGTGGGGAGCATGGGTAGCGCCGAAAGAGGTATATAGGAAGAAGGGTTTGTCAGGCGTCATGACGTGAAGGCCGCGCATCCAGGCGATGGCCTTGTCGACGATATCCTCGGAGACATGGTAGCCTTCTTCTGCGGTGCCCCAAGGCTCTGCAGGGTAATTGCCAAGATACAGTGTTGGTGCCCACTGGTTGGTCTCGCCGGCCACAAAGCCGTAGAATTTCTCAAAGCCGTCTCCGGACGGCCAGCGGTCAAAGGGCCCAGACATGCTAACTTCCCATGTTGGCGTTTGGTGCATCTTGCCTACCGCGCCGGTGCTGTAGCCGTTTAGGCGCAGGATTTCTGCGATCGTAGCCACGGTATTAGGACGCACACTGTCGTTGCCTGGCGCGCCGGTAGCAACCTCGGCTACTGAACCCATACCGGCCGAGTGGTGGTTGCGGCCGGTCAGCAGCGCCTGGCGTGTTGGCGAACATAGCGCTGTGGTATGGAAGCGGTTGTAGAGCAAGCCGCGTTCGGCGATCTTCTCCATGGCCGGCATGTAACAGGGGCCGCCATTGGCGCTCGGTGCGCCAAAGCCCATGTCATCGATCAAAACGATGACAATATTCGGCGCCCCTTTTGGAGGTCGCAGGGGCTTTATTGCTGGAAATTCGGCATCGCGCGCGTCCAGGGCCATTTTGCCCCTGGAGGGGATATCAGGGATGGGCAGGATTTCTCGTCCGGTTATTTCTGGTGTTTGTGCCATTATTGTTCTCCTATTATGGGTGTGAATTAAAGGCCTTGTTAACGATTCAGCCAAATGATTTCGTTATTGTCCTCGTTTTGCTCGAATTTGATTGCGTGACCGGCGCAGTCGCCATGCCTTCGCTATTCACGCAGATCAAACCTTTCAATCCACCAACTGGGGTTCCCCCGGTCGCCAGGTCTTGTCGAACCAGGGCTCAAGCGGTCCATAAAGGCGGAAAATCATGTTCCAGCCCTTGCCAGGGACGGTCTGAACCCAGTTGTTCTCCTTACCCGCCGGCGCCTTCGGTCCGAAGTAAACGTCAAAAGAACCGTCTTTGTTTTGAATCGTGCCTGGTTTATTGTTGTCGATTCCCGGGAATTGATAGTCGGTCTGCAGCATGGCCCGTGTTTGGTTGTCGTACAGGGTGAAGGACCAGAAATCCTTGGCCGGGACGTTGGGAGGCAAATGGACTGTGTAGGTCTTGCTGCCATCGAAGGGATTCCCCTCGGCGTCGGTATAGGCGAAGGCGTACTTCGAGCCCTTACCGATTATTTTCTTGGCCATGGCGGGTGTGATGCCGGTTGCATAAAAGTGGAATCCTGCTCGGGAATCCAGAAGCGAAGCCCCCTCGTTCAACCATTCATAATTTCCTCCGGGGAACGGATTGCCCCAGACACTTTCACCCGGATAAAAATAGAAAATATCGTCACGGGGCTGTGACATGATGGTTCGTACAGTGACCGCTCCTACATCGGCAGCTCCCGTCAGGATCTTCTTCATTCTCGAGTCTGGATTGAAGGACTGTCCTTTCTTGATGCCGATCGAAGCAAGTATCCCCAGTATCTCTGGATCTTGTCCTTCGCCGGGTTCAGCCTGGACGACCTCATTGATCTCCTCGAATATCCCATAATCCATGCGGTGAATCGTATTATTGAATTCACCGGAGACATTGACGAAGTTCATCTCGGGCGGATTGTTCTTCTGGGACAGCGGATACATTCGGAATGTCTTCTTGGTCGTTTCAACGGCCGGCGCGGGATCACCGTCCACCTGGAAGCCGCGCCAAATAACCCAGTTTCCGTAGGTGTTCGTAGGATAGACAAAATATCCATCCGGCACCTCACCCTCATAACCCGGGGGCAGGATCAGGAATTTTCCGCCCTGGGCTTTGTCCGGACCGAGACGGCCAAAATCAGCAACGAATTTAAACCAGTGGTCGTCAATGATTCCCAGCACATCAGGCGGTGTTTCAATGACCATCGGTTCGTCGGTCAGTTCGAGCCATGTGGCCATGTATATATTGGTCGTGTTAGGCGTCAGCCAGAGTGCCTTCGAGTCCATGAGGGTCTCAAAGATGAGGACAGTCTCGTTGGCCGGACCAAATTCCAGCATGCCCTTGCGCATCGCGAACATTGAAGCGATCTGGATACCGCTCAGATAGGCCTGAACGCCTCGCTGGAAGTCAAGGTTGTCGTAAACCTTTTGCGCGGTCTCCTTGTCCGGAACACCATCGACGAGGTTCAGTGTGCCAATGCGGGTCTCCAACCTGTCCGGCGTCGTAATACCCTCCGGAACATCAGTTGTCATTTTCATCTTGTGTGGTTCTTTGGCCATGGTAATCCTCCTCGTATACTAGGTTTGTCAGGGCGGGTTATCTTAGGGATACCGACCAGGCACTTAGAGCCGATCAGTGCGTTTCCAAACAACGGCGGTCACCGCATCATGTCAATGGCCACGGTGGCGGCTAGAATGAGAATGTCATTTTGTCCTGGAGCGATCTCCACCCCATAGCTATCGCGCACCCTGAACCACTTTTTAGAGACCTCGGCCACCTTGGTGCGACCCTCTTCAATCTTGTATTCGTGATCCACGATGTTGCCCTGGATCTCCAAATCCGGACCGTTGCCAACCTTGATGGTCCAGCGGTCGCGAACTGGAGTAATAATGGCTTTCTTGACCGTGGCCAACGTTTCTCCACCAGGGCCCTCAATCTTCATGGTGTCCTTGACCCGGACCTTTTTTTCCTGGATATTGCACAATTCCTTGCCGTGAGCGTCCTCGAATTTGAGGGTGTCCCGGACACGTAGGGCTTTGCCATCGACTTTATAAGCCCTTTGGCCGGCCGCGTTCTCAATCCAGAAGTCGTCGCCGATCGAAACCATCTTCTCGCGCATCTGGTACTTGTTCATACCACCGCCACCACTCCGGTCATCCTGCCTGTCGTCTCTTTTTTCTCTTCGTCTACGTCCCATCTTTTCACCTTCCTCTGGGTTAATTGAGCCTTGGTATCTTGCTCGAAATTATGGAGAGCCGTGCATATTTTCGCAGAAATGTGCATAGCAACTGGGTCGTCGCTGAGGCTCGGTTTGTGTAGTTTTGTCTTTATTAGGGTGGAAGCAAGTTCTGCTGACAATTACGACTGCCTGCTGTATGTACCTGCATCCCCTTGCCGCTAAACGAACCTTGGTTAGGCAGAAGAATCTCGACACGATTATGTCTTTAGTAGCATGGAAACGAAAATTAGAACTACGCTAGGGGTGTCCTAAGAAAAAGGGAGGTTTAATTCCCATCTTCAAATGTCAATCAGACTGCATTAATATAGCCGATTTATGGGAAAAGGTCTAGAGGTCGTTCGTTGAATGTAAATGAGTTTCCTGTCCGGATTCATACGTTTTCTTTACTAAAATTGCCAAACAACTATATGGTCACTATCAAGAGGCTTCGAGCCCAAAAAAATCGTTTCATCAATGGGCAGAGTTTCATTTTGCTCGGATGGACTGTAATACGGTATCGTTGGGCCCATTAAAATTAGATATGCCCTTGTTTCTACAGATGATCAGAGCGCCGCGGCCACCGATGATAAAGCCTAGGGCTGACGTAAGAACTCGCTTGCCAGAAAATCCTCAATCGGAATAGTTAGTAGATTCCCACCTGGGGATTATTCTAGATTCCGATAGTTGGATATTCATCAGTGAAGGCTTCAATCTCGGAGCAGATACCAAACCGTTAGGCGCGGAGCATCCGCATTCCATTGGCAATTACAAGGATCTCACTGAGCTCGTGCCCAATGACGACCATCGGCAAGGTTAGCATACCCAACACAGCGCCCAAGGATAATGTTGATATGATGAGGATTGATAAGAGTAAATTCTGCCGCACGATGGACTGGCTGCGTCTCGATAGATCCAGTCCATATACAAGTCTTTCGAGATCGTCCCCCATCAGGGCCACGTCGGCCGTTTCAAGGGCCACATCCGTACCAGCCGCTCCCATCGCAACCCCCACCGTCGCCGCCGCGAGGGCCGGCGCGTCATTGACGCCATCTCCGACCATGGCAACGTGACCATACCTCTCAGCCAATTTGCGGACCTCGACGACCTTATCCTCCGGTGTGAGCCTGGCGCGGAACGTATCAACTTGAGATTCACGGGCGATAACATTAGCCGTTTGCTCATTATCGCCTGTTAGCATGATGATATGAGAAATACCCCGCTTACGAAGTTCATCCACAGCCCTGACAGAGGTAGGACGAATCTGGTCGCGAAGGGCTATTAGGCCCCAGATTGACTGACTATCACCAAGGGCGACCACTGTCTGACCTTCGTTTTCTAATCGCTTAACCTCTTCCCTATCGCCCCTCAGACTCACTCCCAGCTTGTCATTAAACAGGAGTAGGTTTCCGATGTAGACCCTGTTTCCTTGCCAATTACCTTGAGCCCCAACGCCTGTAAGAGCTCGAAAATCACTGATAGCAGTTGGTTCAATACGCTCGTCCCGGGCGTATTGAAGAATTGCCTGAGCGAGCGGATGTTCGCTTCGCCTTTCGATTCCCGCGGCTAAGGATACGAGCTCTTCCGTATTTGTTTTGTCCCGTTCGAGTACGATTACCTCAGTCACCTCTGGTTTTCCCAAGGTGATGGTGCCAGTTTTATCCAAGGCTACCACCTTAATCCGGGCCAATTCCTCGACATACTTGCCGCCCTTTATCAATACCCCCTGGCGGGCGCCGGTGCCCAAGGTCGCCACCATGGTAACCGGGATTGAAATGACTAATGCGCAAGGCGCCGCGGCCACGATGAAGACGGTGGCACGGCTTACCCATACCGTCCAATCACCGCCAAAAAACAACGGAGGAACCACAGCGATTAGGATGCCCATAACCAGGACAACCGGGCTGTACCGGTTGCCGAATCGCTCGATAAATCGCTGGCTCTTGCCCTTTCTCTCTTGTGCTTCTTCGACCATATTTATGATGCGAGAGAGAGAGTTGTCTGAAAACGCCTTGGTCGCTTCAACTTCGATCGAGCCTTCGCCATTCAACGATCCGGCGAGCAGAGTATCGCCGGGTTTCATCTCGACCGGGAGGCTTTCCCCTGTTATTGGCGCCTGGTTGACCGATGTACGGCCTGAGATAATCACACCATCAGTGGGGATGGATTGCCCGGGGAAAACTATGAAAAGATCGCCAGCGGCCAACTCACCGGCTGGAATCTCAACCTCAACCCCATCTCGCACGATGATCGCTGTTTTTGGCGCCAGATCCATTAAGGCTCTGACGGACGCTCGCGTCTTCTCCTCGGTATAGCCTTCAGCCGCTTCACTTATGGAGTAAAGAAAAACCAGCATGGCGGCTTCCGCGGGTTGTCCCATCAGGGCGGCCGTGATGGCGGCCACGCTCATTAAGAGTTCGACCCCAATCCTGCGCTCGAAGATCAACCCCTCTATCGCTTCCCGCCCAAAGTAGTATCCCCCGATGGCGATAGATAGCGCATACGATACGGAAGAGACAGGAGTAGGTAATGTCGTCAGGCCCAGGATCCAGCCGGCCGACAGCAGGATACCCGAGGTGACAGACGTGATAACCTTGGGGTTACGCCACGGCCTTGGCTGTTCGGGCATCACCATCCCTTCTTGAGGAGGGAAGCCCAAACTATCTAGCCGTGTCCTTAACTGCTCCGGATCGATTTGCGCCGGATCGAAACTCAGGGACACCTTTGCCGATTTGGGGTAGATCTTCACCCGGTCCAGCCCGGGAGTGCCGGTCAATCCCCGTTCTATCGCGGCCGCATCATGGTCGCAGTCTAGGTTACCTACGTATAGATCTAGTTCTTGCATACTTGTCATCAATCTTCGGCGTTGGACGAGCTGTTTAATATAACGAGAGAGACATGTTGGCACCATCGGTTTATGCCAGCCGCACTATCCTAACAGCCGGGCCATGCTCGTATCGTATGACTTTTTGGTCCTGCCAGTTGGTTACATCTCTTCCTTGAATCTCTCCGCCAGGTCTACGAAATAATTGATGGACTCCGGATTGCGCATGGCGCCTGGATTCACGGCCGTCTCAATTGGGTGGCCTAGCAATATCCGGCGAACAGGCACCTCCATTTTTTTGCCGCTCAGGGTATAGGGAACCTCTCGGATTTCATACAGTTCGTCCGGTACATGCCTGGGCGATACGTCCTTACGAATTCTAGTCAGAACTCTGGCTCGAAGAGCGTCATCTAGTTTGACGCCCTCAGCAAGTACGAGGAAAAGGGGCAGGTACGAACGGCGACCCAGCAACTCCAGGTCAATAACCAGGCTGTCTAGGATCTCCGGGAGTGACTCCACGGCCCGGTAGATCTCGCTGGTGCCCATTCGGATCCCCTGGCGATTAATTGTTGAATCGGAGCGGCCGTAGATGATGCAGCTTCCTCGCTCTGTGAATTCGATCCAATCGCCGTGCCGCCAGATCCCAGGATACATGTCAAAGTAACTGTCCAGATAGCGACGGTTCCCCGGATCATTCCAAAAATAGAGGGGCATCGAGGGCATAGGCTTGGTGATAACCAGTTCGCCGACCTCGCCGATCACTGGTATGCCACCCTGGTTAAAGGCCTTCACCTTGGCCCCAAGGGCCGCGCCCTGGATCTCGCCCGCATAAATGGGTAATAATCGGCAACCACCGACAAATGCCGTGCAAAGGTCAGTTCCCCCGCTTACCGACTCAAGGGCTAAATCCCGGTTGACATTGTCATATATCCATTGAAAACCTTCACTTGTTAACGGCGATCCCGTGGAGCCTACAGCCCTGATCCGGCTAAGATCAGCCGGCTCGGCAGGCCTGATTCCAGCTTTCATACAGGCGCTAATAAAGGCGGCCGATGTGCCGAAGTAGGTGATGCCCGTTGTGCCAGCTAGCTTCCAGAGCGCGCTCATGTCAGGATAGCCGGGGCTGCCGTCATAAACGACCAGGGTGCTTCCCGCAAGCAAACCACCGATAAGGAGGTTCCACATCATCCAGCCCGTGCTTGTATACCAGAAGAATCTATCAGACGGTTTCAGATCCAGGTGCAGGACAGCCATCTTGAAATGCTCGAGTAAAATTCCCCCGTGCCCTTGAACGATGGGCTTTGGCAAGCCGGTCGTCCCCGACGAATAGAGTACCCAGAGGGGTTGGTCAAAGGGCACCTGCTCGAATACAAGAGGCCCCGCGTTGGCAAATTTGTGTAGTAGCTCGTGCCAGAAAAGCCCATCGATCGACCGGCTTGCCGGCTCGTCTTTAGGTAGTTGCGAAACGATGATCGTCTTCTCTAAGGTTGGCAAGCCCGATTGAAGCTCTTCCAGGATGCTCCTCCGGTCATATAATTTCCCGCCATATTGGTAACCATCTACGGCGATGAGCAGCTTGGGTTCAATTTGCTGGAAGCGATCCAGGACGCTCCGGCTCCCGAAATCTGGCGAGCAGCTAGACCAAATCGCTCCTATGGAAGCTGCAGCAAATAGGGCGATGATCGTTTCCGGTATATGGGGCATGAAGGCTACGACCCGATCTCCTGGTCTCACCCCGAAGGCGCGCATCGCCGCCGCCAAAGCCCTTGTCTTGGCTTCGATCTCTAGCCAGCTCACCTCAACAAGCGTCCCAGCTTCATCTGAATAGACAAGTGCCGGTTGAGCACCGTGCTCTCGGGAGAAGAAATTTTCAGCGTAATTAAGCCTGGCCCCTTTGAACCAGGAAGCTCCCGGCATATTGTGGTCTGACAAAATCGATTCGGGTTGTCTAGAGGCGACGATTGAAAAATAATCCCAGATCGTCCGCCAGAACTCCTCAAGATGATCGACAGACCACTGCCATAATTCCGAGTAGTTTTCGAACCGAAGATCTAGATGATTCTCTAGCCAGATCATGTAGTGAGTCAGATTGGCATCTTTTATGACGTCTTTCGATGGCTTCCAGAGTAGATTATCTTTGTCAATCTGACCCATAATTCACCTCCGCGGTCGCCCCATTGATGTGTGGAACGAGCACAACAGAACCCGCAAATTGCCATACTCAGAAGCATATGCATTGCGAGGATAGAAGGCAACATAGGCAAGGATAATCAAAACTGCTCCGATTGGTAGAATAGATCCGGACAATCCAGCCCTAGATCATCCTGGATATCCATCTGCTCTCTCATCGACTCTACTGATGGGCGCCAACCCGCGCCCGCGACAACGCCGCTCAGCGAGTTAACATCAACCACAAATGAATGCGACAGTCTAAAAGCACAGTGTATAATGGAACTGGATAGATAAGTACTGATGGTGAGGTAGAAGACCCGAGCCACCCAATCCTTTCGAATGCAATAGTAGAAACCAATGCCGACTAACTTACCCCCTGAATACCACAAGGTTGAAGAGCGCTACAAAGCAGCGATTGATCCGGCAGAGAAGCTGGCTCTGCTCGAGGAAATGATCAGCATAGTTCCAAAGCACAAGGGAACTGATAAATTGAGGGCTGATCTTCGCAAACGATTGTCGAAGATGAAGTTGGCTTCCCAAGCCAAGCAAAAGGCGAGCAGGCATGTCTCAGCTTACCACATATCCAGAGAAGGAGCCGGGCAAATAGCCGTTGTCGGGCCGGCGAACGTGGGAAAATCAGCTCTCGTCACGGCCTTGACCAATGCCACGCCAGAAGTGGCGGATCACCCTTTTACAACATGGACCCCGACGCCGGGAATGATAGATGTTGGCGGCGCTCAGATCCAACTCATTGACACACCGCCTTTGAATCGAGAGTATGTCGAATCTGCTATGATGGATCTTATCCGTAGATCGGATCTCGTCATATTGGTTATTGACCTCCAGGGTGATCCACTAGAGGAGTTGGAATATGCGGTCAAGCTCCTCGAAGATCATCGTATCGGGCCTATTTGTTTCGAGGAACGATACGCGGACAAACCGCGATTCCGGCTACTACCCTTCCTGGTTGTGGTGAATAAGAACGATGACGCAAGCACAGATGAGGATTTCGATATTCTGTGCGAACTGCTCGAGGACGACTGGCCGTTGATCGCGATCTCCGCGGTTACCGGCAGAAATCTCGAAAAACTAAAGGAAACGCTTTTTGATAGCCTGGGGATCATTCGCATCTTCTCTAAACCACCGGGCAGCGAGGCAGATCTAACAGCTCCGTTTGTCGCGAAAAGAGGAACGACCGTAGAGGAACTAGCTGGTAAGATCCATAAAGACTTCACCAGTCAGTTGAAGTCGGCTAGGATCTGGGGGAGCGTCGCATTTCAAGGACAATTGGTCGGACGCGACCATGTGCTAGAAGATGGGGATGTGGTCGAGCTGAAGGTCTGATTTATCGAATCGGACGGCGTTCACTCGATGTAATAGCCTCCGTTATTCCGAGACGTCTCCCGCGTCAAACAGGCGGCGAAATTCTTTCTCCCAGACATCGTCCAATGGCTGGAAAGGCACCTCGACGAAGGCTTCGGCAACCTGGTCAATATATTCGCGAACGCCGAGTTGGGGGGATACGCTCTCCAGTTCCTCGATTTTGGCATCGACAACGCTGATCAACCGCTCGCTCTTACCTTCCAAATCAGACAGATCAAGATCCAACTTGAGCATGTGATTGACCCTCTGCAGCACGTTGAGCCAAGCCATGTAGTCGTTTTCGATGCGGATCGTGTTGCCTATTTGAGTTATGCCGGACAGATCGTAAGTCGGAACAAAGGTGTAAAAGGAGACGTATTCAACTTTCTGCTCGCCCGCTCTCTTGCAGATATAGGAGCCGATACTTGCCCCACCTTGGTAGTCTGAGAGGTTGACCGCCAATCCTGTCATTTCTTCTTTTAGTTGCTCCATGCTGTAAATGCATGATACCAGACGTTCTTTGTTGTAGGGAACTTCGGCGTAGACGCCTCCGAAGCCAACGGTACGTTTGACGCCTAACTCGCGCGCCGCCTGAAGGAATGCTTCACTATATAGCTCAACGTTGAGATGAGGTTCATCTCCGATAAAGAAGATGACACCCTTCCGTTCGTTTCCAGTGAAATACAATTCATTCGTCGGAGTGCGAAGAGATTCAGCTAATCCCTCGGAGAATTTAATGACAGGCCTTACGAGATCATGGGTGCCGGGAACTTGAAATAGGTAAAAATCCTCCGATCGTATTTGGCCTATTTGCCGCGCGCCGGTTTGTTTTACCAGGTATCTTGGAAGACCTGAGGACATGGAACCGGCGTCGGCCCACTGGCGCCATCCGACCAGCATGTACATTTCCAGGGCTTCCGGTCGTTCCCAGAGTTCTAAAACACCACTCACAATCTTATCCTCCTGCCGCCAGACGCTGATTTATCCACTAAGCCGGGGCCTTCTTGCTAGATTTTTGGTCACCACTATGCTACCCCACAATGGATGATAAACACAATGGCAGGGGATTTCCACGAGGAGACGAGTAATTGTTCTGAATATGCCAGTCGATTAGATCTACGAATGCCTTGTCTAAGGCGCACAACATATTAAATCAGAGAGAAGGGGGGTTATAGTGACCTAGCAGAAGAACAAAACCAGTCATACAGCTGTTTAGCACTTTCCCGGGCAAGTCACTCTGTTGAATGCTGATATCGTTGCTTGCAGAGATGCTCGGATGCCATCTCTGTGAGCGCCTCTGTGGGTAGTTTCCGACCTTGCTCCCAGTGCAGATTGAACTGTTCTTCGCCAAGCTGCCGCCTAAGAACCTCGATGTCCCTGTCCATTTCCATGCGGTCAGCCGGCGCGAGCGGTGCGCCAAGTGCCTTTAAGAAATCGTCCGTACCCCCAAATACTTGAACCGCCAGCTCCAACTCGCCCAGCGCGCAGACAAGACTGGCGAAGGCTGCCAGGCATTCGGCGACTCCCTGCTTATTCCCTACCTCTCGCTGAATGGCCAGGCTTTTCCTGAGTAATGACCCGGTCTTGGCGAATTCACCTCTCTTCAAAGCCACCTGTCCAAGCTTGTGGTTGCAGGACGCCAGGCCAAGTTTTATCTCGGTTTCCTGAAACAATGTTTGGCTTTTTATATAGTGGGAATTAGCCATCTCTAGATCGCCGGCCATGCGCGCCAGGTCACCTAAGGGCAGATGAACATCCGCGGCAGCTTCGATATTTCCTTGTTCCATATAGTGGGCCAGGCACTCTTCGAATCGCATCCTGGCCGCCAGGTAGTCGCCCTCATGATAAGCGACCAGGCCTACATCTTTATTAAGAATGACTTGCTCATTAACCTTGCCCAATTCCTTGTACATGGAGAGGCTTTCGGCAAATAGCTCTCTAGCCAACAAATACGACTGTTGGTCAAAGGTCAAGTGACCGTGCCAATGCAAGGATACCGCCAGCCTAACATTGTCGCCGAGATTTCGGAATATCGCTATTGCTTCCTGCAAGTAGGCGCTAGCGGGTTCGTAGTCACCTTGCTGCCAAGCGAGGAGGCCAAGGCCGCTAACAATGGTTCCTCTCCCACTGCTGTACGCTTGAGACTCGTCCAAGGCAAGCCCAAGCCAACGCCTTCCCTCAGACAAAAGACCTCGTTGGTACCAGAAGTAATAAAGATAGCCGGCCAACAGAACACCGGCTTCACGATCTTTTTGTTTTGCATCATTACTGTCCAAAGACCAAGTCAATGCAGCCCTCAGGTTATCAAGATTGTCGGACAGTAACTGAATCCGATGAGTGGTATACTCTCCGCTCGATAGCTGGGCAGACGCTTCTTGGGACAGGGAGAGGAAATAGGTTAGATGCCGGCGTCTGGCTGATTCTAATTCGTCACTCTGAGCCAAATGTTCCCGAGCGAAATACCTGATGGTCGACGACATGGTAAATCTTGGCTCGCCGCCGTCTTCATTGGCAACCAGCAGTAGGCTTTTGTCCAGCAGGGAACTGACAAGGTCATAGATTGGTAGATCTCCCTGATCGAGGCAGACAGATTCTGCCGCATCCAATGTCGCCCCACCGCGAAAGATCGACCATCGACGAAACAGTTTAGCTTCATCATCATTGAGCAGATTGTAGCTCCAGCCGATGGCCTGGTGCAGGGTTTTATGGCGAGATGGTGCATCACGAGGACCGCTGCCTAAAAGCCCTAAGGATCCCTGCAGTCGTTCGAGTAAGACAGGGATCGAAAACATCTTGACTCGGGCTGCCGCTAATTCGATAGCCAACGGCAATCCATCGAGCTGGTCACAGATAGCGGCTAAATCTGAGGCAATTTCTGGCGATGCCATAAAATCATGTTTCACGGCCTTAATCCGGTCGACGAAGAGAGAAATAGCCTCTGATTGCAACAGTGATTCAGGCGAATGCTGCATGTCCCTTGCCGGCGTTTCAAGACCTGAAACAAGAAATTCCCTCTCGCCATAGACATGTAGCGGCTCCCGGCTAGTGACCATGATTTTTAGCATCGGCGCCGCACTTAGTAATTCGCCGGTTATGCGGGCGGCCTCTAAGAGATGTTCAAAATTGTCGATGAGCAGCATCGTTCGCTGCGGCCTTAAGTGATCTTTCAGAGCATCAAGCGGATCTTGATTGCGATCTATATCAACTCCCAGAGCTGACACAATGGTTTGGCCAACCAAATTGGGATCACTTACTGCTTCAAGGGGGATGAAATAAACACCGTCGTCGTAATCCTCTAATGTTTCTGCTGCTACTTGTAGAGCTAATCGAGTCTTTCCCGTACCCCCAGGACCGGTTAAAGTTAATAGACGCGTCGATTCCAAGGATTTCTGCACCTCCCTTAACTCTTTTCTCCGCCCGATGAAAGCGGTCATCTGAGCAGGTAGGTTGTTTGGAAAGTAATCCAGGCTTCTTAGGGAGGGGAATTCGGTTGGAAGGTCCGGTGATAGAACCTGGTAGACATGCTCCTGTCGGCTTAAATCTCGTAATTTGTGCAAGCCAAGATCGCGAAATTGAATGTCCGCTGGCAACCGATCCTGAAGCAGTTCGTAGGCAGCTTGAGAAATTACAATCTGTCCCCCGTAGGCAACCGCCTGTAGTCTAGCTACTCTATTGACAGTCGGTCCAAAGTAATCCCCACCGCGTTCATAGCACTCACCGCAATGTATTGCCATGCGTACTTGCAGGGATTCAACTTCAGGCTGTTCCATTGTCGCAAGCGCTCTCTGTCCGGCTACGGCCGTCTCGAGTGCCTCGGCCACTGTTTGAAATGATATACAGAGAGCGTCTCCGACATTCTTGAAGATGTAACCATTTTGCGCGTCGGCCGCGTCAGTGAGCAGCTCGTCGTGTCTCGCCAGGGCGACTCGCATAGTCTCAGGATGCTCTTCCCAGTGTCGAGTGCTCTCCACGATATCGGTAAACAGGAAACTGACTGTGCCGGTAGGCACGTTGGGATCTTCTCGCTGGACAATCGAACCCATGGCAATGTCCCTTGATGGTTCTCATGCGATGCCAGATTGCGGCGCCTGGCAATTGATACCCAGTAACTGACACATTGTACCATACCATTACCGAATACCTCTGGTTGATTCCTGTTAACGTTGACTGATTCCATAGGTTGCGGCGAGGTAAATGAACCGATTGAAACCTCGTACCTCACGTTTGCTCAAAACTCTTGATATTTGGTCATGGAATCTGTTATGATTCATCTAGTTGGCGTTCTTAACACATTATCCTTGGAGGGAAACTTCGATAAGCCTAGCCGATCGGACAGATGACCACGCCCGTGGAACTGCCGGTCGGTTTTTTTATGAGGAGGCTCTGCGCTCGTTTATCAACGCCTGTCCTCTGAACGGTCACGCGTCCAATTAGGAAGGGTCTAAGTAGCGGGTTATTGGTAATTTTGGCGTCATTTCCGCAGCCTACGGACCTGTCCAAACACGTGACCTAACAGAGTGATAGCCATTAAAAAGGAGGTAACGCCCATGAAAAGGCTCTTTGTGCTGCCTGAGCTGTGCACAGGCTGCAAGACGTGTGAAATCGCCTGTGCGGTCGAGCACTCCCAAAGCAAGACTCTACTTGGAGCCATGCTTGAGACGCATCCACCGCATACACGGGTTTACGTTGAGGCGGTAAACGGTTCGGCTGAAGTAATTCATAAAATGCCGATGACGTGCCGTCACTGTGACCCGGCCCCGTGCATCGCGGCCTGCATCCCGAAAGCGATGCACCGCTCGGTCGACGACGTGGTGACCAATGTCGGAGGGACTCATGCCTGCATCGCCTGTGGCATGTGTGTCATGATGTGTCCTTTCGGCATGATTGCCCGGGCCGCCGCGCCTGATGGCAAGGTTATGGCCTTGAAATGCGATCTATGCCCAGATCTGTCCATACCGGCTTGCGTAAACGCCTGTCCGACAGGGGCTATCGTTTTCGAAACCGGCGACGGTTTTGCCCAACAATCAAGAATACGCGCCAGTGCGGTCCTTTACGAGGCCAAAGCCCTTGGAGAAACTACCCTGGTACAAGCTGTGGAGGAGTGATCAATGGAACGTTCAATTAGTCTTGACTCAATTCAATTACTGGAAAAAGCCAGAGTGGAGGGAGTAGAAACCGTCTGGGATCGTTATGAAGCTCAACTGCCGCAGTGCGGCTTCGGCGAGACCGGGCTTTGCTGCAGGCACTGCCTGCAAGGGCCTTGCCGGATCGATCCCTTCGGCGTATCAGGTCCCAGGTTCGGAATCTGCGGAGTCAACGCCGATGTTATTGTTGCTCGTGGACTTGCCAGGAGTATCGCAGGTGGTACAGCGTCCCACTCAGCCCATGCCAAACATCTGGCACATACGATGCTAAAACTCAGCCGGGGCTTAGCCCCAGATTATTCGATCCAGGACGAAGAGAAATTTGACGCCGTCCTCGATCGGGTTGGAATCGACCGTGATGGTAAGTCAGTCGCCGAGTTGGCCGGTGAATTGGCCAAATTGGCCTTGGATGAATTCTCGGAAAGGGAAGAGCCACCCGTCTGGCTGAAGACAACGGTAACGCCAGCCCGGATGGAGCTTTTTGAGAAGCTCGGCCTAATTCCTAACGGACTAGACTCCGGCGTGGCCGAGGTGATGCACCGTACAACCAATGGCGTAGACGCCGATGCCGTCAATATCCTCCTGGGTGGTATCAAATGTGCAGTCGGAGATTACACCGGCATGTATCTGGCCACAGACCTATCGGACATCCTCTTCGGCACGCCGGCGCCGGTAATGGCCCGAGCTAATTTGGGAACACTGAAGAAGAACGCCGTAAACGTAGCCGTCCATGGCCACAATCCGGTGCTCAGCGAAATCATTGTCGCCCAAGCAGAGCTCATGAAGGAGGACGCGGTAGCGGCAGGCGCACCAGAAGGCATAAACCTAGTTGGCATCTGCTGCACAGGACTCGAAGTCATGATGCGTCACGGTATCCCAACCGCGACCAATTCGCTATCCCAGGAATTGGCCGTTCTCACCGGCGCGCTAGACGCCTGTGTGGTGGATTACCAGTGCATTATGCCCAGCCTACCCTTCCTCGATGGCTACCATACCGAGATCATCACCACCATGCCCATCGCCAAGATAACTGGGGCGACACACGTGGAGTTCGAGGAGGAGAACGCCGGCGAAAAGGCTCAGGAAATCTTGCGCCTGGCGATTGAAGCCTTCAAGAAACGGGATCCCGATCGGGTTGACATCCCTCCGATCGTCAACGATGCAATGGCAGGTTTGTCGGCCGAGGCAATCATCAAGGTGCTGGCTCTCGTAAATCCCGATGACCCGCTCCAACCTCTCATCGACAACATCGTCAACGGAAATATCCAGGGTGTATGTCTATTTGCCGGTTGTAACGATGTCAAGGTAACCCAAGACAAGATGTTCGTCGATCTGGTCAAGCGACTGGCGGCCGAGAACGTGCTGATCCTTTGCACCGGTTGCGCCGCCGGGAGTTTTGCCCGTCACGGACTGCTGACCCCAGCGGCGACCGAGAAGTACGCGGGACCCGGCCTGAAGGCTGTCTTGACGGCTCTTGGTGAAGCGGCTGGTCTCGGCGGGCCGCTGCCGTTGGCCTTACACACCGGCTCCTGCGTGGACAACACCCGCGCTGCTGGCATTGCCACGGCGATTGCCAACAAACTCGGCGTGGATGTTAGCCAGTTGCCTGTCATCGCCACCGCGCCCGAGGCGGCTATGGAGAAAGCCATCTCCATAGGCACTTGGGCGGTTGCCATGGGCCTGCCAACTCACGTCGGCGTCGTTCCGCCGGTTTCTGGAAGCCCGCTCGTCGTCGATGTTCTCACAAAGACAGCAAAAGAGCTGCTGGGTGGATATTTCATCATCGAACCGGATCCCGAGAAGGCGACCGCGAAGATGATGGAGGCGATCAGAGAGCGCCGGCAAGGTCTTGGAATCTAGACTCTGGCTCAGAGCTCGGCTCTGAGCTTGAGTTGTAGCAGGGCTCTGAGCTTGACTTGTAGCAGGGCTCTGAGCTTGGCTCAAAGCAAGGCTTTGAGCTTGACTTGTAGCAAGGCTCTGAGCTTGACTTGTAGCAGGGCTCTGAGCTTGGCTTGAAGCAGGACACTGAGCTTGGCTCAAAGCAAGGCTTTGAGCTTGACTTGAAGCAGGACACTGAGCTTGGCTCAAAGCAAGGCTTTGAGCTTGACTTGAAGCAGGGCTTTGAGCTTGGCTTCATAGGAAAAATATCATGCTCCCATCTGAGAATTACCGACAACCAGCGGCGGGCGCCGTGCTGGCGGCTCTCCACGATATATCTGAGCGTCTCGGGTATCTCCCAGCCGAGGCGGTACGTGAGGCGGCCACAGACCTCGGAGTCCCACTGAGCCAGCTCTTTGGCGCGGCTACTTTCTACGCCTCGTTCAGCCATACACCTCCCGGTCTTCACAAGCTGCAGGTCTGTGAAGGCACAGCTTGCTACGTGCGCGGCGCCACCGAACTTCTTGAGCGCCTGGTCAACGAGTTAGGCATCCAGCCTGACGAAACGACGAATGACCTGCTTTTTACGCTGAAGAGCGTGCGTTGTGTCGGCTCCTGCGGGCAGGCTCCCGTCTTGCGAGTGGACGAGAAAACCTATGGTCGCCTGGAACCGGCCGACCTAATGGAGATCGTGGAAACGCACCGCTCGAGTGAACAGATAGAGGTTGACCCATGAGCAGCACCAAAACCGTTGAACTGGATAGACTGGCAGCAGAAGGGCGGGCGAGACTCTATCCCGACAAGATCAAGATAACAGTCGGCATGGCTACCTGCGGCCGGGCCGCGGGGGCTGAGGATGTATTTGAAACCCTGCGCCAACGCATCGAACAGCGAGACCTTGATGTCGTACTCGAAGAAACAGGGTGCATTGGCTACTGTCAGATGGAGCCGTTTGTTGATGTACGCCTTCCTGGCAGCGGCCGGATACTATTCACCGAAGTGACCCGGCCCCGGGCTCGCGCCCTGGTTGATTCCTTAGCCCGCGATACTCTTCCAGGCCGGCTTCAACCTTGGGCTTTCGTCGAACGAGAAGACTCGCTCACCTTCGATCAAGGCAAATTCTTCTCCCGTCCGCCAGGCCTAGAAGAAGTCCCATCGCTGAGCGAAAAACCCTTTTTCCAACCACAGAAAAAAATCGTCCTGCGTAATTGTGGCTTCACGAATCCGGCGAACCTGCCCGAATATGTAGCTCGCGGCGGCTATGAGGGTCTGGTAAAGACGCTGACCGGCATGGTTCCTCAATATGTGGTCACGGAGGTTACGCGTTCTGGATTGCGCGGCCGTGGAGGCGGCGGTTTTCCAACCGGTCGCAAGTGGCAGATCGCCCGAGACGTACCGGAGGATACGAAATACGTCATCTGCAACGGTGACGAGGGTGACCCGGGCGCCTATATGGACCGAACAGTTCTGGAAAGCGATCCCCATAGTGTTATCGAAGGCATGATCATCGGCGCCTTCGCTGTCGGCGCCAATCAAGGTTATATCTATGTACGGGATGAGTACCCGCTGGCCATCAAGACCCTGGCTGTCGCTCTTGAGCAGGCCAGGGCCAGTGGTCTGCTTGGCAGCGATATTCTGGAAACAGGCTTCCACTTCTCACTAGAGATCATCCGGGGCGCAGGAGCTTTTGTCTGCGGCGAAGAAACGGCCATGATCGCATCCATCGAAGGTGGAATTGGCGAACCAAGGCCAAAACCCCCCTATCCGGCGGTATCAGGCCTCTGGGGAAAGCCGACGGTGATCAACAACGTGAAAACGTGGGCTGCTGTGCCGGCTATTATCACCATGGGCTCTGACTGGTACGCATCCCTAGGTTCGCCAGGAAATCGGGGCACCGTGGTTTTTTCGCTTGTCGGTCAGATCGCCAATACAGGCCTGGTGGAAATTCCCCTCGGTATGACGCTGGCTGATTTGCTTTACAAAGTCGGAGGTGGAAGCGGCAACGGTCTGGCCATCAAAGCCGTACAAACCGGAGGTCCGTCGGGAGGATGTCTGCCAGCTGAGAAATTCGATTTGCCCATAGAATACGAACAATTAAAAGCGGCTGGATCGATCATGGGCTCCGGAGGGATGGTGGCCCTGGATGAGACCACCTGCATGGTAGATGTGGCCCGGTATTTCTTGGAATTCACGACCCTAGAATCATGCGGGAAATGTACCGCCTGTCGAGAGGGTAACCGGCACATCCGTTCAATTCTGGACCGGATCACTCATGGCGAAGCAACGCCGGACGATTTGGATTTACTAGAAGAAGTGGGCGAAAGCGTGAAAGCCGGTTCGTTGTGTGGCTTAGGTCAATCGTCTCCTAATCCAGTGCTCTCAACTTTGCGCTACTTCCGCGAGGAGTACGAGGCCCACGTCCTTGAAAAGCGGTGTCCTGTCGGGAAGTGCTCGATGGTTCCGGAGGTGTAATGTGGCGGTTATCGTGATTGACGGCCAGGAGACTGAAGTTGCCGAAGGAACCATGCTTTTGGAGGCCATCAGGGAGCAAGGTGTTGACATACCTACCCTTTGCCACTGGGACGGTCTTCCTCCATACGGCGCTTGCCGCCTGTGCCTGGTTGAAGTGACAGACAAGGAGGCGGCGACAGACGGGAAGAATGGCATCCAACCAATGATCGTCGCCGCCTGCACCTATCCGGCAGAAGATGGCCTCGAGGTCAATACTACCGGGAGCGCTTCGCTCGCTGTGCGAAGAATGATGTTGGAATTCATGCTCGCACGCTGTCCTGAATCGGAGGTGATTCAGGAATTGGCGGCTGGCGCCGGGGTGAAGGCGACAAGATTCACGTCGAATGGCGATGAAGGCGAACTTTGCGTCCTCTGCGGGCTGTGCGTTCGTGTTTGCCGCGACCTGATCGGAGCCGCGGCTATCGGCTTCATCGACCGCGGTGGTCGGCGAGAGGTTGGGCCGCCTTATAAAATCCAGTCGGATGCCTGTATCGGCTGCGCGGCTTGCGTCGCCGTTTGCCCAACGGGAGCAGTGCGAATGGAAGACGTGAATGGCAATCGCGAACTCCACACCTGGAATACGACCGTACCTTTGCATACTTGTCCCGAATGTGGCGAACCTTTCGCGCCTGAGCCAATGGCCTTCCTCAAGGGAATGGTTCCTGTTAGCGCCGGATCATGGGGTCTTTGTCCGAAATGCCGTCGCCAGGCTACGATGGCCCAAATGGATTTTGTCAGAGAGGCAAATTGAATCGCCTGATGCAGACCTTCGACAAGCTAGGAAATCAGAATGAATGCAAACAAGACGGGAGCCGTTATTGCTGGCGCTGGCGCTCTGGTAGGGTTTCTGGCGCTTTATCTCTTCGTAAGGGTATACCACCCGATGATACAAGTTGAACTGGATGCGGGACGGCCAGACGAGGCATTTGTTGTCCAGTATGTATTTCCACTCCTCGGATACCTGGCGATCGCGGCAGGAGTGCTATGGGCGTTGTCTTTCTATGGCTTTCTTATCGGGGAGAGATATGCCTGGATGCTGGGCCTGATTGCCGGACCCTCAGCCTGCTGGCGGGATTTTTCCCGATGATCCCGGCCATGAGCCGGGGAGAGACACCCATCACGGCCATCATCTTTGTGATTAACCTGGTACTGTGGATCGTTTTGCTGTATATCAAGAAGGTTCCCTGGAAGATCAGCCTACTGGCTTTCGCGGCCGGCCTGGCCTTCATAATGGCCTTCATGGACGGTGTTGCGACCATCGACAAGATTCAGTTGAGCAAAGGGGATGACATGCTCAATGGTATGTATATCATGGTCCAGAAGATCAATTGGTGGGCGAGCGCAGCCTGGGCGATCTTTATTTTTGTTCTCCTGGCTCGGAAACCATGGGCTCAAGTCGTCGGCCTCGGGGCTGGACTAATGGCCAGCATCGGTGGATATCTCCTGGCACTAGTCAATATGCAGGAGACGGGCCGTTTCTCCATGTTCGCGCCTTCCCCTCTGCTCAGTACAGCTCTAATTATCGTATTGCTCTTGCCCTCGACCAGGGCGCTGTTGGCCTGGTGGGCCAGCGGTCAGCAGCCAGAAGTATTAGAGCCTATTCCTGCTGTAGCCACAGGCTAGGATGCGTCCCGACCGAGTTCCTGTAGCTACTAGGGAGGATCACCCTGCGATATGGGGATAATGGCATTTCGCGCTAAAGACTTATGCTTTCCAGCGCCGGTTCAATTCCAGTGCCGTGGCTCGTGGTTATTGTTTGATTAATCTATCTGCTCAATTGGTGAAGAGCGGATACAATTTCCGTTCATGCATCGCATTATTCTAGGGTTAATTGCTATCGCAGTTGTTTCCGGTTGCCGGAATCAAACGCCAGATCTTCAATCTGATGGTGGGTCGGTGGCGGACCAGGTGATAATTAACACGGATACGCCAACCGCAACGTATACACCCACCCCACCCCCAACTTCGACATTCACGCCGAGCTCAACACCGACGCCCACAAGTACGCCAACGCCAACCTTTACGCCGACGCCAACGGCTTTGCCACTCACGGTCAGTGGCGATCCAAGGGCAGCCATATTATCCACCCCTTCTTCGCAAGGAAATGCACCCTGCGGTGTTGTCGATGTCCTCGATTTTCCAATCAATCCACCGGATGCAAATAATGTAGCCCGAGGAGGGCAGGACTTCGGCGTCTTCCGCTCGCGGTACGATGGGTATCATGCGGGGGAAGATTGGTGGACCTCGCGGGGAAGGTCGAGCTTTGGCGCTCCGGTTTATAGCATCGGGCATGGCCTGGTGACGTTCGCCCAGCCCCTCGGATGGGGAAGAGACCAGGGTGTGATCATTATCCAGCACACATTATCCGACGGCGGCAATATCCTCTCTTTCTACGGACACCTTGATCCTGAAAGCTTCACAGTCCGGAGTGGTCAATGTGCGTCGCGGGGCGAACAAATCGGAAAGATTGGCAGGCCTTCTTCTACCCCCCACCTGCACTTTGAGATTCGGCACCAGATGCCTTATGAAACAGGAGGTGGCTACTGGGCTTTAGATCCAACCCTGGCCGGTTGGGAACCCCCATCCCAGTATATATGGAACAACCGGATCGCCTCTATGCCAGGAGTGATTTGGGCCAGACCACCCGCGACTGCTGATCTCGAAGGTATCGGCGTCTTTGGCGAAAGTATCCTCGTAGCCGCTGACGACGACAAATTATACGGAATCGACATCAATAGCGGCAGAATACTCTGGAATCACGCCGAACTAGACCGGATCGACGAAGCCGTCCTCGACGCCAACGAACCCATCGTTTACACGACGAATCAATTTGGAATGATCCATGCCTATGCTTTTGCTGATCCAGAGGACGAAGCAGGCGTTTCAGCCACCGGCGGAAACGCGGCAGTCAGCGACGAACCGCTGTGGACAGTCGATCATAACGTCACCGGTTTTCCGACACTGATGCCTCTTCCCGGTGGCGGGGTCGCCTTGTTTGCCCGGGATAGGCTGATCGCGGTCTCCGCGGAAGGGCAACTGTTATGGGAATTCGAACCGATTACTCGCCCATTCGATTGGGTTGAGTCGGGCGGGAGCCTGATTATCACAACGATGGGAAGGGACCGGTCTCTGTGGTCAGTGAGCGATTCAGCGCTTGAATCATGGGACATAGCCATGAGCGGAAAACTGGCCTCAGACGGCCAAAATACCTATCTTTATGGCGAGAACGGGATTAGCCTCCTAGACGTATCAGAACAAGAAATCGATCTCCTATACGAGCTCTCCTCAGGAACCCTCAGCCTTGGTGATATCGTCGTATTGCCCGACGGAGATGTGCTTGTGGCTCATGCAGACCGCTACGACCGCCGGCTGATCCTCTTGGAGCCTGATGGAACGGTTCAGTGGGAACGATCATATGCTGACAGGGTGAACGGCGCTGTCGATCTGGTTACTCTTGGCGACCGGCCATATCTCATTTCCAATGATATGGAGGGCTCGGTAAGTACCGTGTCAATATTCCAGATCGACTTGGAAAACGCAGATCTAACCAAAATATTCACCGGTGGCACCCGATCATCCAGCCAGCATCCCTCGACGACCTTCGCAGCGAGTGACAATCTCATCCTGATCGACATAGGGGGTGGTAGCCTGGCGGCTTTGGATGTACAGCAAGCGACGGAAGCTGTCTTGTCTTCCTCGGATGGTCCTTAAAGGACCTTTCTCTAAGGGGAAAGCCTCCTGGGGTCTTTTCCCCGGGCTACCGACTCATCAAAGATGCAATCCTAGTAGATCGAGCACCCGCAGGGTGTTCGCACGTTTCACCGACGTACCGGAAGTTATCTGTCTGGCCCTGGTACGCGAGGCAGATGAAATCGGTTTAGCAGGAGACTGGTCTACCTCCCTGGGCGGCCGACTCTCTTATTGAATCCCAGAGCCGGGCCATGCGTAGTCCGACTTCCGGCGGGCATGGATTTAGTAGTTGGCCGGTTCGAACGGCGAGGAACTGTTCCCATGCTCCACTCGAGGGAGAAGTGGGCAGGACCTCGAAATCATCGATCCCCTGCCGTTGAATTTCCAACCAGCGTCCCCAAACACCGGTACGAAGTATGGCCTTTGTACAGAATACGCGAATATCGGAAGCGCAAGATGGGATAGTCTCGCCAGAACCATGTAAGGTCACCAGCGCGCCGGAAGCAAGCCGGGCTATGACGACACCGGTAATCTCGACTGGCGCGCCTCGGTTGTCTAGCCAGGCGGCCACCTCTACAAACTCTTCACCGACCAGGTCAGAGACCGTGTTCAGCATATGAGCCCCTGTATCGAACAGGAACCCCCCTCCAGATTGCTCAGGTACCTGGCGCCATGTTCCGTTGGTATACTCCCGCCAATTCTGCCAGACAGTGGCGCTAACGCTAAGGATAGTGCCAAGATCGCCTGAACGCAGCATCTTGGTTGCGAGGCGGATTTCTGGCGATAGGCTTCCATTGAAGGCCACAGTAAGCAATCTCCCGGTTCGCTCGCTTACCTCAATGAGGCTCTGAGCTTCGGCCGCGTTCATCACCATGGGTTTCTCTAGAAGCACGTCCAGTCCTGACTCCATGCAGGCGACGGCTTGATCATGATGATAGACGTGAGGCGTAATGATAAAAGCCGCGTCCAAACCGTCTCCAAATGAAGCCAACAACTTATCAAGATCAGGCTCATTGATTGGAACCTCCCTCCCAAAGTCGGTAAACAGCTCGGCCGTGATCTGGTAGGCATCCGGGGATGGTTCGCATACAAACGGCACGATCGTGTCTTCGAATTGCTCGAGTATGATCCGCAGATGGTGCTGGGCCATTGAGCCGCATCCAACCATCACCAGACGAGTGCAATCCCTTGAGCTGGTTTCGATCGCCACGTTTCCTCCTATTTTTATCGCATATCCAATGATTTAACTGCTAGAGATTAATCGACTAAACGCCACTGAATGATCATCAGTCTAGTAGTGATTGTCCCCGATCAGACAACTAATTCGGCCGGCACCTCGGTCCGAAACATTGGAATTCAGGTACCGAGATCCTCTATCTGATGCGATATATCCCCAAGCGCCTTATCTAGTTCCTGGTAAGTGACGAATAACCTACCATACAGGTCGCGTCGTTCTCGATCGGGATAATAATGTTTGGTCTTTATCAACGCGTCAGATTCTAGCAGGAATAATCCGGTTGCCTTGCCGGCCAACAAGCATGCGCCGTAGGCGGCCGATTTCTGCTCAGGAACCAGAAGTTCCAGTTCGAGAACGTCAGCCATAATCTGGGCCCAGAGTTCACTCTTCGCTCCGCCGCCGATCAGCCTTACCTCACGGCAAACTCCACCACGGTCCAACACTTGAGAAAAGGCGCTTCGAACTTGAAAGGCAACCCCTTCAAGGACAGCTCTGGTCAAGTGAGCCCTCGTGTGTTGAACAGATAATCCAACAAAGCTGGCCCTCAATTTAGTGTCCCATTGAGGCGCATATTCTCCAGCCAGATGAGGGTGAAAAAAGACTCCAACGCTTCCCGCCGGTACTTCAGCAGCGGTGGCGTCCATCTTTTGATAGACTCCATCCTCTTCAAGGTCACTCCAGAGCGTCTTCCTTGCCCAACTGTATGCCCCGGCGCCATATTTCGTAACCGATCCGGGATACCAGAGACCGTCTACGACATGCGGGTAATTCAAGATGGCTGGATCCCTAAGTGGCTCATCCATGACCATCATAATCCGTCCGACGCTGGCTAATTTCACCACCGCTTGGCCGTTCGTTACAGCCCCGGCGCCGATCAATTCGGCGGCGGTATCAGTCGTTCCAGTGAGCACAGCTGTACCGGCAACCAAACCGGTATCGGCCGCTGCCTGAGAGGATAAACCACCAGCAATCGTATCAGGGCGTCGTACTTTTGGTAGGGCAGAGATCGGGATACCCAGGTCTTCTACAAATTCCTGGATCCATTCCGAGCGTCGTGGATCATAAAGTAACGTCCCGGTTGGATCGACGGTGTCGGTATAGAGCGAAGAAACCAACCGGTGGCGTACATAATCCTTAGGAAAGAGCAAATGCGCGATTGCGTCCCACACATCCGGCTCGCTGTCACGGATCCAGAGCAATTGGGGCCAGGTCCATAAGGGATCGAGCGCATTCAGTGTACGATCCCGTACCTCTTCCCCCCATCTAGTCTTTATCTGGCTGACCTGTTTAACACTCCTTTTATCCCAGAAGTGAATGGCATTCCTCAGTAGTTTTTGATTTGAGTCAAGAAGAACGGGGTTATGTGTCACGCCGACAACGCATATTGCCTTGAGATCTGCAGGATCCACATTTCCAGCTCTGACAACATGGCGTGCGGTAACACAGAACGCTTCATACCAGGTTTCGGGATCCTGTTCGACGAAGCCAGGGGAAGGATAAAGGCAGGGATACTCCTCAGATGCGGTGGCTATAGCCCGCCCCTGGTTATCGGTCAGAACGGTTTTACAGCTGCTCGTGCCGATATCGGCGCCGAGAATATAGCCGGTTCTAAATGAGGTCATTGATGATTCGGTGCGATTGTCATATCGACGATAGTGCTACTCGCATTCCCGACTGCTCGCTTAACTGCTCAGACTACTTCTTACCCAATTTTGAGTTAAGCAAGATAAAGTCCAGTACTGCCGACCGGTATCTAATCCATAACATAGGGAATCGTCTGCGGTCCTTCCGGTAGCACACAAATGCGCGAATCAATACCAAATCTCTCTATCAATCTCCCTATCGTCTCGCCAATGTCGCGACATGGTTTGAATAAGGCCTGCCTGATCTGCTCGTCAGATAGATTGTCACTGTAGACAAAAACCTCCGCCTTCTGTTGAATCTGAGCTTGAATCTGAACCTGCCACTGGTCCTGAACAGAGAACCCTGGTTCAGAGATCATTTCCATGACGCCAGCCGGAGAGCCAGCCTTCGATAGTAAATCTGCGTATTGCCCGTGATCGGGTAAACCATCCTCGCAGGCAGCCGCCATGATTATTGCTCCACTATCCTTGACAATCTTGCTGGCCGCGCTTATCCCTTTCACCGACTGGTAGAGATTCTGATCCAGCGGGTAGCCGCTATTTGTTGTTAACACGATATCGTAAGGCGCCCCGACTCCCACCATCGCCGTCTTCTTGACGAATGCACAGCCCTGCGCATGAGCCGCGAGCATATCACCGGCAAATACACCAGTGATCTGCCTCTCGGTGTTGAGAGTAACGTTTAGGAGGAATGTGGGGTTGGTTTTCAGGGCAACATCACGCATTTCTTCCCAAATAGGATTCCCATCCGTGACGTCCCACGTTGCCCGAGGGTCAGCGATCATTGCCAACCCATGATTGGTAAATACGCTTTCGGTCCCCGCCAGGGAGGGCAATACGGCCTTCGGCCCCCCGCTATAGCCGGCAAAAAAGTGAGGCTCGATAAAACCCGTCAGGATCCGCAGATCCGCATCCAGATACTGTTTGTTGATCCTAACCGGGTGACCGAGCGAGGTTCGATCCAAGGGGACCAGGTTGGCATCGTCGTAGCAGTCATGCTGGTGACACCGGTAGCGATCGACTACACTGTCTCCCAACATCGACCGCAGTTCGCCTTCCGTCTGCTTGCGATGGGTTCCGAGCCCATTCAATAGGGTGATATCCTCCCTTCTGACACCAGCCGATTCTAATTCAGCCAAGAGCACTGGAAGAATTAACGCGTTTGGCGTGGCCCTGGTGATGTCGGTGTGAACAACAACAGCGCTGTCGCCGGGAGTTACCAACTCGGCCAATGGAGGAGACTGTATCGGATGGCGAAATGATTCGAGCAAGGCGCGCTCCTCATCCCGAAAACCAGGTGTGTATTGAGGAACTACAATGTCAGCGGAGTCCGGAACTTCTACGTCCAGGCCTGTCCGGCCGTAGGCTAGTGCAACTATCATGGCATCTCCCTGCTCAATAAAGAAACATCGACAGCTTATGATAACAGACAATCCGCAGCGGTGGTTGCCCGTTGCTCATAAGACTAATTCACCTATGGATCGACGACCGTGGGTGGAGACCCAGGCCAGAGTAAGACTGTTCCATCGTCGGATCCAGAAGCGACCAGCCGGCCGTCTGGCGACCATCTTACATCGTCAACGCCGTCGGCATGACCGGTGTATACAGCCAACGGAACTGTATTCTCCCCGGGAGTCGCTACATCCCAAAGGATCACCAACTCGTCTTGGGAACCAGATGCCAACACTTTCCCATCGGGACTGAAGTCCACGGACCTAACTGCTCCTGAATGGCCAGCATAGGTAATGGCTCTTTCGGTTTCCAGTTCGGTTAAAACGATACGGTTATCGGCTCCTGAGCTGGCCAACCACCTGCCGTCTGGCGAATAAGAAAGGCCACTGATCCAATTGAGGTGACGGCGTATCACCCTGGTCAGTTCTCCATTTGTGACTTCATCAAGGTTCCAAAAGAGGATTTCGCCGTTTGTCGTGCCACCGGTGACTGTCCCACTATCTGGTGACCATTCGACGCTCCAAATACCGCTACCCAAGCCAGATAAATGGTATGTTGGTTCGCCTGACGCAGGATCCCAGACCAAGACCGTGTCATCAAGCGATCCCACTGTGGCGATCCAGCGACCATCTGGAGACCATCGTAGATCAGTAATGCCACTGGTGTGTCCATCCAAGGTCTTCAATAGGTCTCCCGTAGTAGTATCCCAGATAAGCGCGAGGCCATCGGCATCACCAGTTGCCAGCTGAGTCCCATCGGGTGACCAATCCAATCCTCCCACGAGTCCGTCATGTCCCATGATGCTGATTGTGGGCAGGTTGGATTCAACATCCCAGATACGTACCTCATTGCCAAGTCCAGACGCCAGGCGATCGCCAGCCGGCGACCAAGCGGCCCGGGAAACCCTTTGACCATGTGTTGAATGACCGAGAATTACGTTAGTCGGCCCGTTAAGGCTAGGTTGCTTGTCTATGTTAAACGTTGCTAATTGGCCATTTGGTGATGCTACGGCAAGTGTGTCCCAAGTAGGCGACCAGGTTGCGCCTAAGAGCGCGTTTAATTGAACGTCATCTACCTGTTCAAGCTCGGAATCATCAAGATTCCAAAAATATCCCGTTCCATCTGCTGAAATTGACCCGAAGTATTTACTATCGGGAGAGAAATCAACGGAAACAATCTCAGCATTGTGATCATCGATCACGTGCTGCGGCGAGAGAGTGGTCATATCCCAGAGAATGACCGTCTCATCTCTTCCGCCGGACAAGAGCCAACGTCCGTCGGTTGACCAATCCAAGGAAAAAACCGCGTGTGCGAGCTCATGTCCGTCGAGAAACCCGATCCAGGCCAGTGTTTCGGTGTCCCAGATACTGATCAAACCGTTCCGGGTGCCCGTAGCTAATACACGACCGTTGGGGCTGAAAGCCATCGCCGGTACACCACTTCTTTGGCGATCCAGGTTCCCGAACACCGATATTTCTAGCCCATCTTCGACCGGCAAACCGTCATGTTGGATCTGGCTAATTACAACATTGCCGTCGTTGAACCCCGCGGCTAGCAAGAGGCTCTCATCAGCACCGGCTTGCTCAGACCAGGCCAGAGAGAATACGCTGTTCTCATTGTTTGATTGACCAGGAGTCCCAATAACTATCGTACCATCACTGGCGTCCAGAATGGTGACCGATCCATCCTCAGCTCCAACGGCGATCAATGATCCGTCAGGGGAAGCTGCCAGTGATGTGATATGGCCGGCACTAGGAATTTGCCACATTTGCTCCAGCGATTCAGACTCGTACATGTAGACACCGACATCACCTCCGGCGATGATGTATTCGCCATCAGGTGAATACGCAGTGACATTTATTGAGCCTTTTCCTAACCGGCCTTGAGCGTCCGCAGGATGAGGTCCAGCGTATGAGAGGTGGGGTTTCGCATCTGTCCGTTCAATTTCAGCGCCATCCTCTCCATTCTGCCGGCAACCGGCAGCGAACAAAAGAACCAGTAACAGATAGGGAACAAATTTCATTGACCGCATTTTGCCAGTTTTTCGCAAGGTTATTCTAGCCCGTCTGTTGTCAATTTAATCTCCGGTCGTAGAGAATGCCAATCGAATCCTGAGAGATGATTGCCGATCTTCACGCCTTACAGGGAGTATATTACAAAGGATCATCACTTTAGCCACTAGAAAGACCGTAATTGCCGATACGGTTGAGGAAGAAGCGAAGATCTAGACAGCGACCTAAAAAGGACGGTGACTGTCACAGGTAAAGGGCGACAGTCACCGTTTTCACTTTCGAATTCTCTGGCATTGAAAAGAGCTACATAACTCGATCTCTGAATTCGCGGTTGTGAACCTCAACCGGCACCTCCATGAGTTCAAGGATTCCCTTGGCAACGTGCTCTGAGAGACGACGAAATGCTTCCTCACCTTTCTCCTTCGTTGCCCTAAGAGGGTTCCCGATCACCCCACTCTCGATAAATTCGTGATGGTCCATGGGGAAATTGAAATAGGTGTATCCATCGAATTCTACATCTGGCATGCCATCTTTCTTGGCGAAAGTGGGCGGAAGGAAATCTGGTATATGAGCCCGGGTAAACTCGGCCCGATCCATCCGGACCAGGTCTTCGTTCCAAGCCAAATCCTGGGAAGTTTCCAGCTCGCTTGAGTGCCAGCCGGGTGTTTCATCTGGTGGATTTTCCATTAGGTCGCCGATGATGCCATAGTAACGCTCCATATATGGCTTAATGAAGCCAACCAGAGCCCCTGTTTCGTAACGAAGCTGGCGCAAAACCGGATCAATCACTTTGACATTGGAACCATGGCCATTCATGAAGATCAATCTGTTGAAACCATGGTGAACAAGGCTCCGGCCCACATCGTGTATGAGGGACAGAAGCGTTGAGCTGCGAATAGTAATTGTGCCCCTTCCGCTACCCGGTTCGTGCATATGTTGGGGAGAATATCCCATCCAGATGGGGGGTGTATGCAGGACGGCTATCATCTCAGAAACACGACGCGACATCTCGATGGCGGTGATTGTATCGGTATAGAGTGGCAAGTGAGGTCCGTGTTGTTCCAGACTAGCCATCGGTATGATGATCGTGTCCTTCTCCTTTAGATACTCCTGAATGTCTACAAAAGTGATGTCCCCAAGATCCCAGGAAAGAAACTTGCCGCGAAAGTCATCATCCCCTTCCGTCAGGTGAGGCAGCTCTTTGTAATCTCGGCTGCTTTTAGCAATCATTTTCACTACTCCTTCTAATATATAACGGGGTTGAATCAGATGATTGTGACCCTATCCCCGGCAGTTCGGCTCATTCAGTAACAGACATCATTTGTATAAAAAGTTCAGCAGTTTCACGTCCGAATTTTGGATCATTGACATGCCTATCATAGGTCAGTACGGGAATATCTTCTCGAATGTACTCGCGGACAGTTTTCAAGAACGCTTGATCGGCCGGCGGATCCCAAAACGGGCCATCCGGAACATTAGGGATGGACAGACCCTGGGTCGGAATGGCGACGGTGACCGGGCCAGTGCTCAGATTTAGCCTCCGGCTAAACACCTTTCCCAGCTCGACCATCTCCGCATGACTGGCCCGGACCAATGTGAATTCCGGGTTGTGATCGTAGAATGGCCTGTCCTTCAGCGCTGGCGGGACGGTCCCGGCGTTCCAGACGCTGAAATCGATGCATCCAGGAACGACGACCTGAGGTAATCCGAGCAAGCCGATTCGTTTGAGGCGGTCAGGTCCCCCATCATGGATTCCGCCTACCATGGGATCGTAGATCTCATTGGTTGTGAAATCGACCACCCCGATAAATTGGCCCATCTCAGCCAGTTCTTCCATAGCTGGCCCTCCGACTCCATTGGAGTGGAAGATCACAGCTTCGTAGCCATACTCGGCCAGCAACTCCTTTGCAGCCATAACTGCCTTGGTAGTATTACCCAGCATTGTCATGGCAACGAACCGATCACCAGGCTCTGGTTTCGGCAGCTCATGACCATATTCCAGCATACCTCTCAACGATGCGGCAACATTATCGAAAATCGTGCAGGCAATTGGATTCAGCCCGAGGATATCCACGACGGAGTGGACGATCATCATGTCTCGCGTACCCACCAAGGGTTCGAAAAAATGGTAGCCGGAAGCGATTGGAGATACCAGCACCTTTGGCACCCCCACAGGTAGCACCATCATAGCTGCGGCTCCCATCACAGCCCCTTCGGCGCCACCCATGCTGACGATGCCCTGCAGCCGACCATCGGAATAGAGTTGGAGCGTTAATATCTTGAGCGCCTCTCGCATTCCGGCGACGGCTTTACCGCGGCTACCTGCATTTTGAAGTGCTTGGATGGTCGTACCGGTGTAGGTGGCTACCTCCGCATGACCGATATCAGGCACAATATCTAAGGGCTCACCCAGTATTCCAGAATCAATTACTATGGTCTGTAAGTCAAGAGCCTGTAACCGGTTTCGTAAATAGGCGATCTCTGGCCCCTTTGTGTCCAAGGTACCGATTAGTACTACCGTTTTTTCCATCGCATTACCTTATCGTCCGGTCTCGCTGGCGAAGTTCATCTTGGGAAATTATAAGAACATGGCATGATAACGATGATAAGCAGTAGCTGGATGCCACGGATAAAGATGGATCAAGAAACAGCTCCTAATTGTAATTGGCATCCACAGCAGGCTGAGGGGGAACAGGGATAACCCTTCCATTGCTTCCAACCGAACATCCCGCATCTACCACATGGCCAGTTGGAACCCACTGCCACCACACCTGGCGAGTCTGCAATCAACTTACTATGAGTTTGTAGATTCCATATGCAGCCGTAGAACAGATGCGTCTCTACGGCTGCACCAGGAGGACATCACACGCTATCGCTAACTAATTAAAGGAAGGAGCGTCTTTGCACAGGTCTCGACCTGCCAACTATAGAATTCCTCTGTAAGAACGCTTGAGCCATGCTCTTCGATGAACTTCAACTGCTCAGGAGAGATATCGACTGGTTTGGTTTCGATAGCATCCGGATAGGGATTAGCCGGCGTGCGATCGATGGGAGCGACGAACTCTACTGTGAGGGCACCGTCATAACCAATGGTTCGCAGGGTCCCGACGATCTTTAACCAATCCCAATGCCCTTGACCGCATGCGAAACGATTGGTATCGGCGACGTGGAAATCCACCAGCAATCCCTTAGCCGACCGAATCGACTCATAAGGATCTACCTCTTCGATATTTATGTGGAAGGCATCCAGGCAAACGCCACATTCCGGGCCTGTGGCCTTGGCCAACTCGATAGCCTGAGCCGCACGCGAGCAAAAATATGTCTCGAAGCGATTGATGGGTTCCACGGCGAGCTTAACGCCCTCTTTCATGGCGTGCCCGTAAATCTCGCGCATGCTACCTACAGCCCATTCCCATTCCTCGTCGGGACTGCCGTCGGCATCTATCTTCCCGACGGTGGCGGGAACGATGGTCATTTCGTAGCCATCAAGTTCCTTGACCATGGTCACGCAATCGTTGACGTATTGAACGGACTTAGCTCTTTGTCCTTCATCCCTGGCGACGAGATTCCGCTCACCAAGCATAAGGGTTACCGAACCCCAGCACCGGATGCCATGTTCCTTGAGCACCCCACGAACGTGCTTCGTGTCGTATGTGTATGGCTCACCACTGATCTCAATACTCTCATAACCGTATTTCGCCAGTCTTGCGACCGTTACTTCAATCGGCTCCGCTCTCATCCAGTTGTGCATTGAAAGATGCATTTTATATCTCCTCTTATGATATGAATCTACCAACCACTAGCATATCCGTTGCCTTTTCTCTAAAAAAATCTGGAAACAGTGATCCTACCCACTAAATAACATTTCCAACTCTGCCGTTAGAATTCCTCCATTTTCTATATCGACTGATAACTCTATCGAGATCGACTTTCCTAATTCGCTAACTGATTGGACATTAATTGGTACAGGCTCTGAACGTCGAGTTCAAAAAGGCCGGCATGCTTTCTTAGGTGGTATAGCGTGCCGGGATCATCTGTTATCAAAAGTTGCGCGCCACTCTGCCTGCCATCGGCCAATCTTGCGTATGTCAAGTGGTCGGAAATGTGGGGCTCTGTGAATTGAAGGGCCACGTTTCCGCAAGGATGAGTCCGCTCCCTTCGCCAAAACAACTCTATGGGCGGTGCCGGCATGACTGCCGAAACAAGACTTCTAGGCGCGTCGAAACGACTGGTAACGCGTACGGAGTGGGTCGGATCGATGTATGCGTATGGCATTCTCGCTGGGAGGGAGGCCAGGTTGAGCGTTCCGGCCGCCAGTTGGTCCGATAGAAGAACGGACAGTTCCATCAAGGCAACATTGGCGGGCCATTCTATTCCCAACCTCTCATGGCCCATCTGGTCGAAGGCATAATTATCCCCTGGACCTAGGACTAACATCGTCCGTGCACCGGTGTCTTCAAGCTCTGCCAGGGTCTTCCTCATCAATTCACCGGCCGTCTCGTGTAGACCGAGCGAAGCCGCGAGATAGCCATTGTTGCGGCCGATCCCTATCAGAACCGGTTCGATCCCGACAGCTTCCAGCAGCTTAAGGGCCGCGTTCAATGTCTCATCGTCAAGATAGCGGGCATCGTCGCCGACAAAAAGGGCTACGTCGCCTTGACCAGCAGGAGCGCCAGGCTCCTCGTCGGCGTACGGATTTCCCCATCGTTGCAGCTTCTCGTGAATGGCGCTTACGCTATCTGGGGCTAGGCCCTTTGCTACTACCTCCTCTCTGATTGCCGCGATAGCCGATGGAAGTGGCTGGTCGGTTACACAGTGAGCTCTGCAGGTGCCGCAATCAGCGCAACTATAAAGGACGGTCACGCTCTCCTCATCCATCTCCAATAAGCCTCGGCGGATAGAGGCGATCGTCAAACCCCATCCATGGGGTGACAGCGTCTCTTTTCGGGTCACGTGACTGACCGGGCACACATGCCGGCACATAAGGCAGTAACGACAGTTTTCTGTCGCAAGAATCACGTTATCAATCATTTAGGCAATCCTTCGCTACTTTCATCAGAATCCGAAACCAACCTTACCGGGATTCATGATCCCGTTCGGGTCGATCGCTTTCTTCAAACCAAGGAGGAATGGCCAGGCGTCGCCGTATTGTCTGCGCATAAAACGGCTCAATTTTAGTCCGACGCCGTGGTGCTCGTTTATCATCCCCCCGTTTTCCATGACAGTCGTCATCGCGGTGTTCCAAATGCGATTGTGGAGTCTCAACGCCTCTTGGGCGTCTTCTGGGGGATTCTCGACGATGAAGCGGCAGTAAAGCATAACGCCCCAATGGAACCAGTGAGAGAAGTGGCCGATAAACTTTACATTCCAGTCAACGTAACCCTCTTCGACGGCTTTTTTCTCAGCCCAGTAGAGGTTCTCGATCTTGTCGTACGTGGTGACGGTTTCGGTCGTCCCGTACATCCAAGGCAGTTTCAAGCTCTGTGGCGGGTAATAGAAGTCGTAGCGGTGTTCCCACCACCCTTCACCTGGTTCTCGACCCAAGTCTTCTCCGCCAAGTTCCGAACAGATTTCCATCGACTTCTGTTCTTGCAGGGCGGCGATATCCGGATCGCCATCGAACCCCATAACCATGTAAGCGCCTTCCAACTCATAACCGAGGATTTTCTTCACCCGCGATCGGGTAGAATCTGGATCATATAAACGAATGACAAAGGGATCGAACCGGTTTGTCATGATCCTGCGACCGGCTTCAAGGGCCTTACTAAGATCGTCGAAAAGAACGGCCCGAAGTAACCGTTCAGCCGGCAAGTAATCCAGCTGCATGGTTGCTTCGGTAATAAAGCCTAGCGTCCCCTCTGAACCCAGGAATAAGCGGAAGAAATCCGGACCGGAAGCATGTTGTGGCACAGCTGGCGTCCGGATGATTTCACCGGTTGGCAGCACGACCTGCATGCTGAGGACCATATCTTCCGCTTTACCATATTTCGTACTAATGGTTCCCGTGCCGCGAGGAGCAAGACAGCCGCCAAGCGTGGCGCAGTTCGCAGAGGCCGGATAATGAGGAAGCGTCAGACCCTTCTCATTTAGGGTCCATTCTAGTTGCGATAGGATGATTCCAGCCTCAGCTGTCACCGTGAGGGATTTTTCGTCGATCTCGATAATCTTGTCTAACCGCTTCAGGTCTACGATGATGCCTCCATAAATCGGAAGCGCACCTCCCTGGGTTCCTGAACCGCCTCCCCATGGTATGACGGGAATGCGATATTTATTGGCTATCTCAAGGATGGCTGAGATCTCCGCTGCCGACTCCGGATGGACAATATAATCCGGCGTTGCCAGCGATTCGCCCCGATCAAGCCACATCTGGGGCATCCAGGACCAGTCGGCCGAATAGATGAGCTTATCTGTCTCCGTTACCGAGATGAAATCGGTGCCGACAACTTCCTCAAGTTCGCTGCGGACCATCTCATGTTGGATTCCTTGTCTCATATGATAATCTTTTCCTCGGTCAGAAGGTGGACTCGTGATGAACAATGGGCTGCCGCGTCCTCGGCTGCCGCCTTGCCTTCAGGAGTGCCGAAGGCAGCTACTCGAGCATCATTGTCATCAAACCAGAATTCTGACACAGCGTGATAGGGCAAATCCGGATCATCATCTAGAACGACACTCATGCGATAGTGGCGCATTCCGGGCAGTTTCTTACCTAGCTGGGGGTGCTCTTCTAAGGCCCAATCGCGGAACTCGTCGAGAGTAAGCGCCTCTTTTCGTTTCAGTAGCGATACAACTTTCAACATCTTCATTGCTCCATATTGCGAGCCGGTCATCGCCGGTTATACGTCTGAATCATTCACCTGTTTCGTTCAATTCCTCTAACGCTCGCAGCACCTTTTCCGGGGTTATTGGCAGTTCGGTGATGCGTACACCGATGGCATCGTAGATCGCATTGACAATAGCCGGAATAGGAGGATTGGCCGTCATCTCTCCGACTCCTTTCACTCCGTAAGGTCCGGTCGAGGAGGGCATCTCCAGGACGACGCTATCGAACTCCGGCAACTCCGTAGGTCCGGGAGTAATGTAGTCACTGAACCCTCCGGGACTATGATCGATCGCCGGATAATAGGGGGCTGTGGTCTCATACAGAGCGTGCGACATACCCATAAAGGAACCGCCAGTAATTTGGCCTTTTACCAAGGCAGGATTGACCTGACGCCCAACTTCATAAGCGCTCTTTAGGCTCAGCACAGTGACTTCACCCGTCTCCGTATCCACCTCCACTTCGGCTATGGTGCAAGCATGGGCCTCGGTAGAGTCGGGATCCATCGCCCCGGTTTCGGGATCGACATCGCTCTTAGGCTTCATAAACATTCCTCTTCCCGATATGGTCTTGCCGTACTTGAAGTGGGCGGCAAGAGCTGTATCAACAAGCCCAACACTACGGCTAGGCATCCCCCTTACGAAGATATTGCCCTCTCCGTCAGTTTCCAGATCCTCTGGACTGGCCTCTAATTCATCTCCTGCAACTTCAAGCAACGCTTTCCGGGCTTCTTTGGCTGCCATGATGATGGCATTGCCCACCCGGTGCGTTGCCCGGCTGGCGAAGGTGCCCATACAGTGCGGTCCAGTATCGGTATCGCCCGTGTCGATCATCACGTTTTCGACCGGCACACCAAGGGTCTCCGCGCCGATTTGAGCCAATACGGTCTTCAAACCCTGGCCCAGATCTGTGCTGGATAGCGAGATGATAAATGTTCCTGTGGTTGTTGAGTGAATGAGGGCCTGGCTGGGATCGCCGCCCAAGTTCATTCCAGTCGGGTAATTTACGGCAGCAATCCCTGTTCCCTTTACTTTAGCCATGGTTGCCTCCTTCTCGGTCATCTGAGTGCATCGCTTTCAGATTATCAGGGAGCTCGTGCCCTACTAACTCTGCAGCCGCTTGCATTACTTCTATCAAGCTCGCGTCCTCAACGACTTTGCGGTGGGGTTTCATATCGCCATTGCGATAGGCGTTTTTGAAACGAATCTCCCATGGATCCATTCCGATCGTCTTCGCGATCTTGTCCATTTGAACTTCCAGAGCGAAGGATGCGGGTGTGACCGCAAAACCTCGCATGGCGCTACCCGGTTGGCGATTGGTATAGACGCAGTGGGCATCAATGGACACGTTTGGAATCGCATACGGTCCAGCAGCATTTGCCGCGTGTTTAGTGACGGCATACGGTGTATGTCTATTGTAGGCCCCGGCATCGGCGTAGGAGGTAACCTTTCTAGCGATGATCCGGCCGTCTTTCATCACGCCATCGGTGTAATACATGCGCCAGGCACCCCGCGTCGACGAGACTCGCATCTCTTCATCACGGGAGAAGACGTATCGAATCGGCCTTCCCGTCTTCATAGCGGCAAGGATTGCGATCGGCTCGACAATGACATCGACTTTACCGCCAAATCCTCCGCCAACAGTGCCACCAACAAAGTGTAGCTTGTTGAATGGAATGTTCAGGATCAGGGCGGAGTTGTCCAGGCTAAAGAAGAGAGCTTGGGTGTTGGTGTAGACGGTATATCTACCATCCGGCTCAGGCTTGACGATACAACCGGTCGTCTCGGTCGGCGCATGTTCAATCGGACTGGTCTGATAGCGTTCTTCAATGATGAAGTCTGCCTCTTCCAGGGCTTTATCGACATCGCCAAAACGAACTCGCCGGCAGTGATGACCCTCGTAGACGAAATAGTTCGTGCCCCAATGTTTCAGGATCGGGGCGTCAGGCATGAGAGCTTCTTCGACATCAAAAACGGGCGGGAGCTCCTCCAGGTCCAGTCTTACTTTGCCGGCTGCCTCCATAGCCGCTTCTTCACTCTCGGCAATGATGGCTGCGATTTGCTCGCCAACGTACAGAACCTTATCTTCGGCGAGCACGGGCTCTTCATCAGGACCGACGCCTATGAGGCACAAGATCGTGTAGATGTTCTTGGGGACATCTTTGTAGGTCAGGGCTCTGACGAAGCCTGGAACCTTCTCCGCTTCAGAGAAATCAATGTTCCTTATTCGAGCGTGGGGAACGGGACTTCGCACCATTTTTAGGTAGAGCATGTCCCTAAACTTGATATCATCAATGTAGATTGTTTCCCCCTTCACATGGCCCAAACCATCACGCCGGGGGATGGACTGACCAACGACTTTTAGCTTTTGCTCGGTCATCGTTTTATCCTCCTTTGTGACCGTTCATCTGAGCGGCGACGGTTTGCACGGCTTCTATGATTGGTTCGTAACCCGTGCACCGGCAGTAATTTCCCGCCAGCGCTTCTGACACCTCTTGATCAGTAGGATGGGGATTCCGATCTAAGAGGGCTTTGGATACTAGGATCATTCCCGGGGTGCAGAACCCACATTGTGTTCCATTTTTGTCCAGGAAAGCCTGTTGAAGCGGGTGCAGCCCCTGGTCGGAACGTATCCCTTCAAGGGTTGTGATCTCCCGACCCGCTACATCCTCCACTGGTAAAAGACAGGATGGGACAGGCTCGCCATCGAACAGGACTGTGCAACTTCCGCAGCCGCCTTGTTTGCATCCACTTTTGGTCGCCATGTAGCCAAGATCTTCCCGCAGTAAGCTCTGGAGAGTGGTCAAAGGTTTGACCATCACCTCCATCTCACGGCCGTTTAGTATAAATGTAATGATTTTCGCAGCCATGACTATCCCTCCTCTCCAATCACGCTAAGAGCCCGTTTTACGTAGACGCTGACCATCTTCCGTCGATACCATTCGCTGGCGATAGCATCGCTGAAAGGTTCACACTCCTTCGCGGCCTCTTTGGCTGCTTTCTGGATAGTTGTTGAATCAAGGTCAGATCCGGCAAGTACTGCCTCTGCGTTGACGGCCCTGATAGGATGCGGGCCTACTCCGTTGAGGGCAATACGGGCCTGAACAACCTGTCCGCCATCCATACTGATATGGGCTGCTACGGTCACTATTGAGGGAGTATTGGCCTTCTTCCTTCCATATTTGATATAGGACGTCTCGCCAGAAGGAATTGGTACTTGGACTTCAATCAATAACTCATCTTCCTTCATAACGTTTGACAAGAATCCCGTATAGAAATCGGCTAGAGCAATGATGCGTTCGCCATTCTTGTTGGCAAGCTTTACCCAGGCGTCAAGCGCCAGAAGAGCGACCGCGAAGTCGCCGGCGGGTGGCGGAACAAAGAGATTGCCACCGACAGTGCCCAGGTTGCGAACAGACCAGGCGGCCGTATTTCGCGCCGCTTCCTGTAACATGGGAATGGCCTCGAGGTCAAGCATAGTGGTTAGTGATACGGTTGCGCCGATGGTAACATACCCGTTGGCCTGGCTGATATAATCCAGACCAGCCTGCCGTAACCCCATAACTCGTTTGGGCAGTGAAACGCCACCATTTATTAAGGGCATGACTACTGTTCCACCCCCAATAACAAGAACCTCAGAACGATGCTCATCTATCAAGACCAGCGCTTCATCCAAGGATTTGGGTAGAAAATATTCACTGACTGTCACATTCGTCCCTCCTTGTGATAACCGGCTGCAGAATTCCTAATCCCGACAACGGTTACCAGTGTCTAATCTAACAAAGCAAAAAATCGAACCGGGGAACCTTCGGCATCCCGAATCTTGATAAAGGGGGCGAAGAATTCGAACCGTCCGTTAGTCGGCAAATGAGATAGATTGGTCATCTGCTGCATTAAGATCGAACCATTTTCCAGGATGATCTTGTGAATGATGAAGTCCTCCGAAGTGAAGTCCGGCAAGCGAGCGCAATACTCACTGAAACAATCAAATCCAATAGCTCTCGCCCCACGATCGACGAGCCACTGGGCAGCCTCAGGCGCACAGTAGGGCGACTCCAGATAGTAGGTAGGGAAGTTGCCCCAATGTTTCTCGGTCCAGTCGGTACGAACAAGCACGATGTCACCCGGCTCCAATGCCGGACAATGCTTTTCCATGTCTGCGACACTAATCTCATGGTTGGCGTCTGCAAAACTCAGATCAACGACGAGAGCCTTCCCACACACGCGATCCAGGCCAACATCGACAGCGGTCTCACCGTCTTCTTGTACGTGTTTAGAAAAATCAACGTGCGAACCGGTGTGGAGGAGCATCTCGATCTTGCTGGCTTGCCAGAATCCCGGTCCCCGATGATAACTCGTCATCGATAACTGCAACCCCACTGAAGGGGGACTTAGAGTATCTTCACCGATGGGTACGGAGAGGTCAACGATTCGTGTCATTACAAATTCCTATATCTTGATACCCTTCGCCCGCCAATCGATCCCTTCTATCTCGCATCACTGGCCCATCAAGCTGCTAACTATTAGCCAATCCAGCTCCTCATAATCCCTTGATGTGACGAGTGAGTCGATCTTCGCTCGATCCAGATTGCGGCTCACTTCGACTAGTCGAAGGAATAACTCCATACTATTTCGCAGGTGCTTGGTTGCTAGTTCCGCTGGTTGAGTGCGAATGGCCTTCACATCTAGCCCGACAATCCCTAACTCCCAGTAACGATTCTCATCCAATACACGCACCTGGTTAAAGGCTCGCCTGAGATCTACAGATCCGAATGAGCGGTCTTGATCAAATTTGAGGCCATTCTGGTCGTTGAGGTGCACGCTCCACAGCTTTTCGAGGCTCATAGCGAAACTAATTTCATCGGCGGGATCCAAACCGGCAAGAATGGCATGAGCCGACTCCATCAGCACACCTACGCGTGAAGGATCGTCACACTGCATACCGAGCGCCAGGCCATGGCCCATGGTTGGGATATAGGCCAAATCCATTGGTTCATTAGGTTTAGGCTCTATGGCAATTCGTAGATTTGCATCATAGGTGAGGAGTTCATTGATCGCCTTAATCAATCGGTGAGTCGCCTGAACGGCGTCTTTTGCCTCTCTGAGATAGGTTCCTTCCCGGGCAAGCCAAAGGACCATCAAATCGGTGCCGAGTTCATTCCCAATGTCAACCGTCTTCTTAGCCCGTTCGACAGCATAGCTCCTGACCCTGGCATTGTTGGAGGTGAATGCGCCATCGACGGTTTGCGGATGCTCCCACAGTCGTGGGGCGACGAACTCGGCGACCAATCCATTGTTGTCTAGCAGGTTTCGCATCTGTCTGGCATGAGAACGAATTTCCGAAGCGGATAGCTGGTCCAAATCCGGAACAGCATCATCGTCATGGAACTGGACCGCATCGAAACCTAGTTCCTTGTAGACCAGCAGCTTGTCGTCGAAAGATATTGCCGGTCGAACGGCTGGTCCGAATGGATCTGCGCCTTCATGGATATTCCAAGGACCGAAAGAAAAATGATAATCGAATTTGTTCATGAAAACACTTCTATTAAACTCCTGCGTCTCTCTCCCAGGTGCGTAGGCCATAACGGCTAAGGTAGATGGGAATGCTTTGGAACAATCGGTTGTCTGCTTCAATCTCCCGTATCATCGCCCGTTTGACTGAAGAGAGGGTGCCGCCTAATATCGTCACTGACCCACCCTCGCCGCCCGCTCCATTCACCTTCCAGCCTAGCGCATCGTGTTCACGGGCGATTTCAATAATTCTGGCAGCGTCATTACTGATTAGGTCCGGGTGAAGGCGACCCTGCGCCTCGGTATTGGCTCTCATGGCCCGGCCCAATCCATCGAAATCACCTTGGTACAAAGCATCACGGGAAGGTTCAGCGGTGGCCCGGAGTTCGTTCAATTGATGACAATCGGGTCCGGCGTCTTCTAGCTGCCTGATGACCAACTCATGAATATTAGAAGAGCTGTGTGATTTGCCCAGGTAGATCAAGACAAGTCGCCGTTCTAGTTCCCACCAGATATCGTTTGAAACCTGGATCTGGGACACCGTCGAGAGTGGGTATTGAAACATGTCAATATAATTGATCCCGCCGTATGCAGAACAAAGTTGGTCTTGAATCCCGCATTGCTGACCAAGCAAATCAACCTCAACAGACTGGGCTTTATAGGCAACTTCGTGCGGTGACAATCGACCTGGCGTCAACCTATCCAACGCACCAATGAGGGCCACTGTAACCGCTGCTGAGGTGCCCGTCGATGCGCCGCTGGGAGCTTCGGAAAAGATGGTGACCTGGAACGAGAGGTCTTCATGAACACCCATTAGCTCGATGGCGGCTTCCAGCAGGGGATGTCTATCCCAACCCGGCTGTTCCCTTTTCAATGAATAGCGTTCGCCATAGTTCTCGGCATGAATGACAACCCGATTTGGTAGTGTTCCGACTGGAAATACCTCTATCTGCACCTCGGCGTATGGGTAAACGCCGATGTTGAATATCTTGCCGTATTCGGCAAACCACGTATCCGTCCAGCCCCCGTTATCGCAGATGCGAATTGGCGCTACGGCATTAATAATTCGATGTGGTAGTTGTCCCGTCATGTTGTGCATTTCATCGAAAACTGTCCACCAGTTCGCCTATTCCGCCTTTACCTCAAGAGATAGCTGGTAAGTCCGAGATTCTCCTGGCTGTAAGGTCAGTAGCGTACCAGCTTCTCTTTCCTTACTTCTCCCTTCGACATAGCAGTTGGCAGGCTCGATACCAAGCACGTGGGTGCCTGCTCCGGGCATCTTCCACTCAATCAATTTAGGCAGTTGTTTTGTTGACCAGCTCAAGGAAACCGAGAGGGCAACCGTATCGCCGTCAGACACGGGAAAGCGCGGGTTGAATACGCGAGCCGACACATGGTCGGATTCGAGATCAACATGATAGTAAACCCGCTCCTGGTAACCCGCTTGAGGCGCTTCCCAACTGTTGAACCCTGAGACCGGCGTCCCTTCGTCCCTCGGTATCACTTTTCGAGACGGAAAGGTGATCTCGGTCGCCTCGCTTAGCAATGGGAAACCGAAATTGAAATGATAAAGGATCATATGGGGAGATGGACTAAATCCCACATTCTGAACAACATCGTCGATCTCGAGCCGGTTCTCTCCAAGACGACTAATAATAGAGCGACTTAGACGTAAGTTTTCACCGAATATGGCGGTCTGTTCGATGTCTCCGCTGATCCGGACCTCATAGTCATCATCAACCCAGTTTCCGGAGGATGAGACATGACGAGCGGGTAAATGATGAGCACGACCGTGAAGACCATACGCTTGCCCTTGGTCTACCTCGGGTGCGCCAACATAGTCAAGACCGCAGGTCATTAGCAGACCACCGGTAGCTGTGCGCAGCCACTCAGCCCCATGGGCGTCATAGTAAGCCGGATGTACATCCCCGTTTGGTGACTGCCAACTAAGGGGTACCCCACCAAACTCCGCGAGGGATATATCTAATCCTCGTGAAGGTGCGACGTAATAGCTTAAACCAGCTCCGGTGCGCACCTGGTAGTGGATCACGCCGTCTTCGGCGCCCTCGGCCCATTTGAGCCGTCGCACGCCGCCTATCTGCTCGATTCTCCCGACACGAGCCTCGATTTCACGCCTGCTCCACTCACGACCGTAAAGATCCATCTATCCCCGCTAAGATAACAACCAAGTGAGACTATAGTTCGATTCCAAGATACGGAACGTCATCGCCTCATTCATCCTCGACGATTTGTGGCATTCGCTTTATTCGCCGGTCTGTAAACACATCGAATTCGTCGCGACTGGTACTTGAAAACTCTGATACGATTGTCCCGGTCTCCGCGGCCTGGAACCAATGAAGCGTATCCGGTGGAATTGTGTACTGGTCGCCTGGGTTGAGTTCTATTTCACGAAAGACTGTGTAGTACTCCTCACTACCTTGGGGGACCTGGGCCTGGATTACGGGAGAGGGATCCCCACCGATATATAGCCATACCTTGCCCCACCGACAGCGAAAGGTTTCCATCTTTCCCGTTTCGCCGAACACTGACGGGTGCCTGTGTTCTGGACAAGTTTGTCCAGGGAATAACACGAGCTCTTTAGCGCAGTAGCGATCGGTGTTGACGTAGACGATCAGCTCCAGGCCAGTGCGATCCAGCTCTCCTAATCCAAATTCGGCAATTTCGATGTTTTCTCGTTCTTCAGATGTTAGGCGAATACCGACTTCATCCAGAATCTCAGCCGCGCGTGCCTGAGCTTCTCTGACCTCACTGCGTTTGATCATAGTTAATCCTCCATCTCCTGCCTCATACCTAAATCAATCCGAAGGCTGGAATTCTTTGCGGAGTAGTCGCCATGAATGCCTTGATCTCTGAGAGCGAACGCAAACCTCCGGCCGCGCCATATTCAGTCACGCAAAGAGCGCCCATGGCGTTGGCCAAGTTAGCGGAATCTTCCAAAGACCAACCCATATATATCC